>DATNKL010000146.1:0-20300 GCA_035603415.1 Candidatus Acidiferrales bacterium | reverse complement strand
CGCGCGGAATTGCACCTTGGGATTGTGCTTCGACAGCACCTTGGTGATGGCCGCCGTCAAAGTAGTTTTGCCGTGATCGATGTGACCGATGGTCCCAATGTTCACGTGCGGCTTATTACGCTCGAATTTCTCCTTCGCCATGTTCCTTTATCCTTTATTCAATCTGACTGAAGCTCTTCTTATCAAAGATTCCACCAGAGGACCGGATTTGAATTTACCTGCCGCAGGCAGGCCCGCAATCCCCACCTTGCCCCACTTCCTCAAAAACTCTCCGCCCACCAAAGTCTGGAGCGGGGGACGGGATTTGAACCCGCAACCATCACCTTGGAAGAGTGAGACTCTACCGTTGAGTTACCCCCGCCCCGCTGCAAACCCAGACCGCAAACCATTGCCGAAGAATCTTAATTCCTGGAGCCTGGGACCGGGATTGAACCGGTGACCTCGTCCTTACCAAGGACGCGCTCTACCATCTGAGCTACCCAGGCCAAATCCGTGCCCCTATTTATTTTCCCCGATATGCCGTCAATTATTCTGTTAGTTACGCTAACACTCGTTTCATCACTTCAATTTCGAATTACGTTGCACATAACTGCAACCACTGCGCCCCTGCAAATAATGGTGGACGGGGGAGGATTCGAACCTCCGTAGCCCGCAAGGAGCGGCAGATTTACAGTCTGCTGGTTTTAGCCACTCACCCACCCGTCCGGAAAGATCGTGGCAGTTCACGCTGGCCGTAACTTTTTTTATCGCCGGGCGTTATGACGAACATTTTCCAGCTACTTTGTCAGCCGGGTTTACCTTCTCAGAATTGCGGAAATCAACGTGAAGTAAAAACACAAAAAGAGCTCGTGTCAAAAGACACCAGCCCGTTGATTTTTACTGCCAGGATTTGCTCCGCCTCATTCCCCGAAAAACCCCTGCAACGTCTGGTGGAGCTGGCGGAGGGAATTGAACCCCCGACCCTCTGATTACAAATCAGATGCTCTACCAGCTGAGCTACGCCAGCACGCTCAAACGGAGTAAGAATAGCAGAAGGTCGGTCAGGATTGCAAGCGTCGTTCGAGCACGCTAGGGGCCACCGCTGTGGATAATCCAGGTGGCGCTACCGGCTCGGCACTAGGTTAAGTATCAGTATCGCAAAGGCCTGGCTTAGGGCAGATCTTGCGAGGTGGTCAGCTCACCAACTACGCCTCTTACCGCCGGAGCCCCACTTACTATATAACGTTACGATGGAGGTGAGCGGCACGGCCAACTCAAATTTCAAGATGCCCAAAAAGAAAGCGCAAGTCATCGCCTTGGCAACCGCTATTGGCTTGGCCGTGGTGTCTTTGCTGGCGTACTTTTTATGGTTCTACCCAGCGATTCCTGGACGAAATGCCGTCTTGGGTTGGATGCCCGGGAACGCTAACACGGTACTTTTCATCGACCTCGGTGAGCTTCGCCGGGCGCCTTTTTTTTCTGACCTGCTGGCCTGGGCGCCCAAGCCCGATACTGACCAGGAATATCGCCAGTTCGTGCGGGACACCGGTTTCGATTATGAACGGGATCTCGATCGTTTAGCTGTGGCCTTCGAACAGCAGGGCGCGCAGAAGATTTTTTTTGGGGTGGGCGATGGACATTTTGATAAGAAAAAAATCAAGGCCTATGCGGCAAAAAATGGCGCGTTGCAAAATTCAGGCGGCGCGGAAATTTTTTCTTTGCCCATTGCTGGGAGTTCCGCGCATCTTTCTTTTACGTTCTTGAAGAAAGGCCGCATCGCATTTACGAATAAAGATGACTCTGTATCGTGGCTGCATGGCGCAAAAGCCGTCGATGATGCCGAGTGGCGGGAACGATTCGCGCGTGTGGCTGGCTCTCCTGTTTTTGCGGTGATGCGCAACGAGGCTCTTAAAGATGCTTTTGGTGCTGAGGCCGCTTCGCAGGACTTGGCGCGACGAGCGACCGGGAACCTTTCGTCTCCGCAGCTATCGTCGCTGCTGGCTGAATTGCAGTGGCTTACCGTAGCCGGAAAACCGGCGAACGATAAGTTGCGTGTGGCTCTGGATGCCGAGAGCCTGGAAGACAAAAACGCCCGGCAGCTTGCGGATTTGTTGAATGGCGTGGTGCTGTTGGCGCGCGCGGGACTGAGTAATGCTAGAGGCCAGCAACAACTCGGCGCGGCGACACGGCAGGCATATCTGGCTTTGCTAAAGAGTGTCGAAGTTTCTCGCATTGATCGGCCGGATAGCAAATCAGTGCGGCTGATGGTTGACGTTACGCCGGAGCTTCTCAAATCAGCGCCGAGCTATTCGCCCGCGGGCG
This sequence comes from Candidatus Acidiferrales bacterium, assembly GCA_035603415.1. GTDB lineage: Bacteria > Acidobacteriota > Terriglobia > Acidiferrales > UBA7541 > Acidiferrum. The sequence continues at coordinate 17,999 of DATNKL010000146.1, read as the reverse complement.
CTCGGCTGAAATGATCACAGAAAATCCGAATACTCGGAAAAGGCTCGGAAAAGGCCCCACCCTTGCAAAAACCGCAAGGATGGGCCACCCAACTTCAAAGGCAAAAAAGCGTCAGACAGAATCCCGACCGCCATTCCGAATGCTTAGAGGTCGAGGGGCCTGAGGGGAACTTGCTGAGAGGCAACCAGCAGCTGGCCAAGAAATTCAAAACCGAGCGGGCGGCGGTTTAGGGCTTCTTCAGCGGATAGCCGCACCAGGTCGGGATTGTTGTTTTCCTGCGATACGTGAGCCAGGACCAGGTAGCGCGCGTGGCCATCAAAACCTTCCGGATCGCACAGGTATTCGCTGACCGCATGATTGGAAAGATGGCCGGTGCGGCTAAGTACGCGCTGCTTGACCACCCAGGGATAAGGGCCAACTTTTAACATGTCCAGATCGTGATTGGATTCGAGCAGCAAGCAATCGGAATCGCGCAGATGGACTTTCACAAGTTGGGGCAGATAGCCGAGATCGGTAACCAGCGCCATCTTGGCGCCTTCACAGCGGAACGTGAATCCAATGGGGTCCACGGCATCATGCGGAATGGCGAAAGCGTGCACTTCGATATCTCCAACCATAAAGCGTTGGCCGGCGTGAATGGTTTCGATGCCTACGATGCGTTTGCCAAAAGTTTCAGGCAAGCAGCGGCGCAAAGAGTCGAGAGTCGGCTCGGTAACATACAGAGGAGCTTTCCAGAGCGCCAGCATTTGCGGCAAACCGTTGCAGTGATCAGCGTGTTCGTGGGTGATCAGGATGCCGTCGAGGTGATCGACGGTCATGTCGATGGCAGCGAGCCGCGCCAGAGTTTCGCGTTTACCCAAACCAGCGTCAATCAGGAGTCGGGTGCGCGCCGTCTCGAGTAAGGTGAGGTTGCCCGAGCTGCCAGACGCCAGAATGGATACCCGTAAACCGATCGCTACTCTCCAAAAACCGCAGCGAAACAAGAGCGAAGACGAATTTCGAGCATGATGGCAGAGAGTAATGAGAAGGTCAACGATTTATGGCGAAAAATTTCGCAGTTGCTGAGGAAATTACCTTGCGAGCATCAAGAAAATGCGAAGGTCTCAGCAGGCCAGGCGCGCGCGGTCGAGCGCGAATCCGTTGAGATTGCCTAGCACGGTGACGGCAGTATCTTCGGCGCGAAAATATTGCCGCGCCAGAGATTGCAATTGCTCGCGGGTGACCGCTTCGATGGAATCCAGGATTTCGTCCAGCGAATAAAAGCGCCGGAAATACAGTTCCTGGCGCGCCAGATTGGACATACGCGCGCTGGTCGATTCCAGCGACAGCATCAACGAGCCTTTGAGATGATTTTTGGAACGCGTGAGCTCTTCTTCGGTAACCAGGGATTTTTTTAGATCGCGAAATTCGCCGACGATCAGGTCCAGCACCTGGCCGACGGTTTCTTTGCCGGACCCGGCATAGACGGTGAGCATGCCCGCATCGGAATAAGGAGTAATTTCGCTGAAGACCGCGTAGGCGAGGCCGCGCTTTTCGCGAATATTCTGGAATAAGCGCGAAGACATGCCGCCGCCTAAAAGATTATTTAGGACGGCCACGCCGAAGCGATCCTCGTGACCCAGCGGAACGGACGGAACGCCGACACAAAGATGCACTTGTTCGAGATCGCGTTTCTTTTCAAGATGAATGGGAGCTTCGGTGCGCGGCGCGATGTGCGGAGCATGCTGGCCGCTGGGTTGGAGATGGCCGAATTCGCGAGTTACCAGGTCGAGGACTTGTTCGTGGGCCACATTGCCGGCGGCGGTGACCACTAAATGGTCCGGGGCAAACCACGAGGTGAAGCGCGTTTTCAACACCTCGCGATTAAAGTTTTTTACCGTTTCCGGAGTGCCAAGTATGGGGCGTCCCAGAGCGTGTTCGGGCCAAAACCCGCGAGTAAAGACTTCGTGCAAAAGATACTCGGGGTTGTCCATGTCCATCTTGATTTCTTCCAGGATGACCTGCTGCTCCTTAGTGACGTCTTCGGAATCAAAATTGGGACGGAGAATAAGATCGGCGATGACGTCGAAGGCGATGGGCAGATGTTCGTCGAGGACTTTGGCGTTGAAGCAGATTTGTTCCTTGGAGGTGAAAGCGTCGAGCATGCCGCCGACGGAATCCATTTCACGCGCGATAGCTTCCGCGGAACGGCGCTCGGTGCCTTTGAAAACCATGTGCTCGATGAAGTGGGCCAAGCCGTTTTCGTCGGGCGCTTCCCCGCGAGAACCGCTGCGAACCCATACGCCGACGGAGACAGAGCGCACGTGCGGCATGTTTTCGGTAATGACCACCAGGCCATTGGGCAGAGCGTGCTTTTTGATATCACGGGTTTCTGTGGGCATTAGCTGATTGTGACACAGGCAGGCGAAGCGTGGCGAGCGATGGCGCGCGGGAATACCTTTGGGGTGTAACTGAGGCTAGAGAAGTTTCTCAGCCGGATTTAATTCGCCGTATTCGCTGGTGTAAAAGAGCGGGACGTCCGCGTAGGTGCCTTTGTCGCGATGGTAGACTTCGCAGCTGTCGAATGGCTTGGAATAGACGTGAATACTGACGGCGCGCTCCTTGAATTCAGGAGCGTTGATCACTTCATGAACAGGTTCGATCGGATTGACGTAGGAAGGATGGGTGGCATCCATTTCATAGGCGTCGGTGGGAACGATCGTGCAAGTGCCGCGCGAAGGGTCGCGCTGCTCGACACGATAGTTTTGCACGCGTAAGCGGCCGACGGGCACGGACATCCAGCAATTCTGATCGCGATGGTTATGCACACGGCTATGCTGGCCGATTTCCCAGCAGACGGTCATGCACTCGAAGACATCGTTTTTGAAAATCAGGTTGCGGGTGTAGCTGCCCTTTGAGAAATAGCAATACTTGTGGATGGTTTCAGGCAGCACGGTGTGGCGCTGAATGTAATCCTGAACGGTTTCGAGGGAGAAATCCTTCGCGGAGAGGGCTGCGAGGCCTTTAACCCAGTCCTGAATATTGAGCTGTTCGACGGGCGGATTCTCGGTTTTCGGTCCAGTTGTTGAGCCAGCCATGGAGCCCTCCAAGACGATGCTGTTAAAAGTTGGTCAGCTAGAATTATAACGCCGTTTTTGTGTGAGCGAGTTGGCTTAGGAGACGATGAGGAATGAGGCGTACTTCGGAGTATTCTTGAAGCGGGAGCTGGCTGCGCGTGACCGTGTCAAAAAATACTGAATTGCTGGGGAAGACCAAGGAAGAATTGCGCGAGCTTTGTGTGTCGCTGGGCGAACCTGGGTATCGGGGTGAGCAGATTTATCGCGCGCTCTACGCGGAAAGAAAATTTGACCTGGGGCAGGTGACCAATTTGCCGGCGGCACTGCGGGAGCGACTGGCTGGTTCTGCGGTGCTGACATTGCCGGAATTGAAAAAACGATTTCAGTCCGCGGATGGGGCGGTCCGTTACCTTTTTGAGTTAGGACCACGCGGGAAAGACAAGGCGCGGCCGGCTTCGGTGGAAGCGGTGTTCATGCCCAGCGAAGGCCGGCAGACGATTTGCGCTTCGACGCAAGCGGGCTGCGCGGTGAATTGCCAGTTTTGTTTGACCGCGCAGCTTGGATTGATTCGCAACTTGTCGGCGGGAGAAATTCTGGCGCAAATACTGATTGCGCTGGAAGAGAACAAAGACATGCTGGTGCCGCACACAAATGTTGTGTTCATGGGGCAGGGTGAGCCGCTGCTGAATTATGACGCGGTGCTGACAGCGTGCAAGATTTTGCAGGATCCGAATGGCCTGGGAATACCGGCAAAACGGGTAACGATTTCGACCAGCGGAATTGTGCCGGGAATCGAGCGGCTGGCGACGGAAAGCGAGCGACCCAAGCTGGCGATTTCGCTGAACGCGTCTAACGACACACAGCGCGACGCGCTGATGCCTATCAATCGCAAATATCCGCTCGCGGCATTGCTGGGAGCTTGCCGAAAATACCCGCTACGGAGCTGGGAATTTTTGATGTTTGAGTACGTGATGCTGGGCGGGGTCAACGACACGCTGGAGGACGCGAAGCGAGTGGTGAAGTTGCTGACAGGACTGAAGTGCAAGGTCAACCTGATCCCCTGGAATCCAGGAGATTTGCCTTACCGTGAGTCTTCGGAGGAAGCCATCGCGGCGTTTCAGGAACTTTTGATGGAGCGCGGCATTGCGACTTTTGTGCGCCGTTCGCGCGGGCGAGACGTGATGGCTGCTTGCGGGCAACTGGCGCTGCTCAACGACACGCCCGCTGACAAGAATGGGTCAAATTTGATCACGCTGTAGTAGGCGGAGCGAATTTCGCGAGTGGCTTATTTCCTGGTCGAAGCATTTTTCTGTGCGTGAATTATTTTTCTGCTCGAATGCCTATCACTGCCATCATGCGACCGCTTTCGCTGCCCTGCTGGCGATAACTGAAAAGCAGATCGGGGCGGCACGCTGCGCAAAGATCACTTACAAAAATATTTTGCGGACTTAGGCCTGCGGCCAGCAATTGAGCGCGATTGGCTTTGCGCAAATCGAGGCGAACATTTTTCGGCGGCGGTTGATGGCCGGGAGGAAATTGGTTGAGCCATTGCAGCGGATTGGGCTCGTCGCCGGTGCGCAATTCGTCAAACCATTCAGGAGCATTTGCGAATTGGGAAAGAAAAGCGGCGGCGACTTCCGTTCCGACTTCATAGCAGCAGCCGCCAATGGCGGGGCCGATGGCCGCTATTAAATCGCTCGGGTTGGTTTTGAATTCCATTTTCAAACGGCCGATGGTTTTTTCTATGATGCGCTGGAGCGTGCCGCGCCAACCAGCGTGAACGGCGGCGATAGCACGTTTTTTTGGATCGAGCAATAAAATCGGCACGCAATCCGCGGTTTGAACGCTTAGAAGAAGATTCGGCGTATTGGAAATAGACGCGTCTCCTCTGCATGACTCATGGGACGCGGAAGAAAAAGCGTGCACCACGTCAGAATGAAATTGCTTTAGTGCAACGAAAGTGAGTTCGTCGGCAGCAAGGGCAGATTGAAAGAGTTTGCGGTTTTGCTGAACATTTTCGCGCGCATCCCATTCCGTGAATCCCAGATTGAGCACTTTGCCGCCGTTGAGAGGGCTGACGCCTCCTTGAGAAGTGCTGAAGCCGTGGACCAGCCCGGGGAATGCGCTGAAGGCTGGGACTTGAAGAAAGCCAACACCGGCTGAGGAAGTGCGAAGTTTCCAGGCGGCGCGCGGGGCGAGCGGCTTATTCTTTGGTGTTCGCATTCTCGATAACGTTTTCGTCTTCGTGGGCGTCACAATAGTCTCAGTATAATCGCGGTGGCCGTGAACTGCTTGCGGGAGGCATTTTGATTGTTGGGATGGGGGTGGACATCGCGGAAGTGGCGCGGATACGGAGCGCCATAGAAAAACGCGGCGAGGCATTCCTGCGACGAATTTACACACCGGGAGAAATCGCGTATTGCGAGCGATTTAAAAATAAATTTGAGCGCTATGCGGGGCGGTTCGCGGCAAAAGAAGCAGCCATGAAAGCGTTGGGGACCGGCTGGTCACATGGGGTGCGTTGGGTGGACCTGGAGGTGATCCGCGAAAAGAGCGGGCGGCCAAGATTGGCGGTCAGAGGCGAAGCGGGAAAGATCGCGGCGCGCTTAGGTGTGAAGAATATTGCCGTGAGCATTACGCACACGGGGGACCAGGCGCTGGCCCAGGTAATTTTTGAGGGGTGAGGAATTTCTTGTGTTAGGCGAAGGCGCTGACGCTTACTTCAGTGTCTACCGATTCTGCCGGCTCGCCGATTAAATCATTTCCCTCGGCAGCAGTGACCCGAACATTTATCCATTGATTTGCAGGCCAGTGGCCGCGCAACCGCACGCGCAAATAATTCGCGGAGAGTGCGGGAGTGTAGACGGACTCTTTCTCTGGCAGTTTTGTATCCACCGATGATGGTTCACGGGCTTCATTCGCGGAGCGAAGGGTAAGCACGCGCAATTGAGTGCCGATTTGTTCATGACGAAACGCAGCGGACTTTTTTTGGCCGAGGGCGCGGAGTTCCCGGGCGCGATTTTTTACAACTCCGGCGGGAACTTCATTGGCGAGCGCGTCGGCTTGGGTACCAGGCCGCTTGGAGAATGAGAATACGTGCAGGTATGTGAGTGGCAGACTTTCGACGAAAGCCAGCGTGGCGGCGTAGTCGTCGGGGGATTCACCAGGGAATCCGGCGATGACGTCGGCTCCGATGGCCGCGTGAGGCAAATTTTCGCGGATCAAATGGGCACGGCGGGCGTAGTGTTCCGCGCGATACCAGCGATGCATGGCGGCGAGGATGCGATCCGCACCGGATTGCAAAGGCATATGAAAGTGCGGCGCCAGGCGATCGTTTGCGGCAAAAAATTCGATGAGGTCAGTGGTGACGTCCATGGGTTCGATGGAACTAACGCGCAAACGTTCGACGGGCGTCTCGTTGAGAATGCGGCGCAGCAAGGCTGAGAACGTAACGCGCGGGCGGAGATCTCGCCCGTAAGTTCCAATATTGATGCCGCTGAGAACGATCTCTTTTACGCCTGAATCGCAAAGTTGATTGACCTGCTGCAGCACTATTTCCGGAGCCAGGCTGCGGCTCTTTCCGCGGACTTGCGGGATGATGCAGTACGCGCAACGAGAGTCGCAGCCGTCCTGAATCTTAAGCGTGGGACGGGTGTGATTTCCTTCGGCGTTGAATACCGAAGAGCTCGTGAGCGGTTTGCGGTCAAATTCGCCGGTAAGAATTTGTGCGGGTGATTGTTGCAGCGCAAGAGAAGCCAGTTGCAAGGAAACAACGGGGACGAAATCTTTGAAAGTCGATGCGATGGAAAGATTTTCGATGATTCCGGGCAGTTCCGGCTTGTGCGAATTCCCTACCACCCAGGCCACGCCGGGAAGTTGCGCCACTTCTTCAGGGGCACGCTGGGCATAGCATCCGGTGACAATTACGCGCGCGCCACGATTTTGCGCGCTGATTTTTCTGATCGAGTCCCGGGCCTGGGCGTCGGCAGCGGCGGTAACGGTGCAGGTGTTTACGACCACGATGTCGGCTGCGGCTTTGGCCGCCGGTGTGTAGCCGCGTTGCAGCAATTGGACTTCCAGCGCGGCGCCATCAGCTTGCGTGGCGCGACATCCAAACTGCTCAATATAAAAAGTCGGCATGATTTCGAATTTACTTCACGTGAATTTTAACAGGCCGGCGCAGAATGAAATAGGCACTGGCAGCACCAGGCAGCATTTTATTTGGTAATTCCTTGCGCGGGGACAGCTTCCGTGTAACCGCGGGGATGTTTCTGCTTCCAGTTCCACGCTGATGAAATAATTTCTTCCAACGAAGAGTGCGTGGCTTCCCATCCCAGCATGGATTTCAGTTTTTCCTTGCTGGCGACCAGGACGGCGGGATCGCCTGGCCTGCGCGGAGAAAGTTGCCGCAGGATTTTTCTCCCGGTAACGCGCTCAGCAGCTTCGATGACTTCTAAAATGGAATAACCACGGCTGTTGCCAACATTAAAAGATTCGCCCGCGACGCGTTCAATTTCCTGGAGCGCGCGCACGTGTGAGTCGGCAATGTCGAGAACGTGAATATAGTCGCGGACGCAGGTGCCATCGGGCGTGGGGTAATCGGCGCCAAGGACCTCAACGTGGGGGATCGCGCCACTCGCGGCGTCCAACACCCGCGGAATGAGATGGGTTTCGACACGATGCGCTTCGCCGCGCAGCTGCGATGCGCCCGCGGCATTGAAGTAGCGCAGCGTGACGTACGCCAGCCGGGTGTACGCGCGGTAATCGGCAAGGATCTGCTCGAATACCAGCTTGGATTTGCCATAGGGATTGATGGGATTTTTGGGGTGGTCCTCCGGGATGGGCACCATTTCAGGTTCGCCGTAAGTCGCGGCGGTGGAGGAAAAAATAAGTTTTTTCACTCTGTGGCGAATCATGGCGTCAAGAAGGTTGACGCCACAAGCTACGTTGGCGGCATAGAAGGTGCTCGGTTCGCGGACGGATTTGGCGACCAGCGCTTCGCCGGCAAAGTGCATCACCGCGTCAATTTTTTGCTGGTTGAAAACATCTTCAATTTGCGCGCGCACGCCAAGATCGGCATGGCAAAAGGCCGCGTCAGGAGGAACGGCCTCGCGATGGCCTTCCTGTAAATTATCCAGCGCAATTACGTAGATGCCGCGTGCCAGGAGTACTTCGCTGCAAATGCTGCCGATATACCCCGCAGCCCCAGTAACCAGAACGTTCAATGAGTATTCTCCTTAGGCGCGCCAGAGCAGCCCGAAAACGAAGAAGCCACGTCATCGCTTGAAACGGAAAAGATGCCGACGTAAAACGCTAACAGAATGAGCGCAGGTTGTCAGTACAGCGGATCAGGAACGAGGGAGAGAAATATTAGCTTTGAGCCATGCGGCGCTGGAAGGTCAGCAGGATCAGGTCGGCGCGGCGGCGAACGCCAAATTTGCTGAGCAAATTGGAGACATGAAATTTTACGGTGCGCTCGGCAATGTTCAGACGGCTGCCAATTTCTTTATTGGAAAGATTTTCGAGCAGCGAATCGAGCACTTCCTGCTCGCGGCGGCTCAGATTGGTGACGGAGTCAGATTTCAGGCGGCGGCCCTGTCCGGTCAGTATAGAGTCCACGAAACCGGACAGAAGTTGACGCGGCACCCAAAAACCACCCATGGCCACTAAAGGCAGAGCGCGGATCAGTTGCTCGCGTGCTTCCGCGTACGTCAACAGACCCTTAACACCGCTACGAAGTAGCGCGTAGCTATTGCCTTCGTTGTGTTGTTCACCCACCACGATCAGGCGAGCTTCCGGAAAGCGTTCCATCAAATTCGCGAGGAGCGCGCCGGTGGCAGGCTTGGAGGCGTGCGCATCGATCACGTAGACCTGTGCTGCGGGAGGTTCGAAGCTGCGAAGATCGGGAGCCAAGGTCGATTCCAGTTGAGTGGAAATGACTTTGAAATCCGCTTTAGCGAGAATGCGTTCAAATTCGCCGAGCACCAGAGGGTGGGGCGAAAGAATACAAACGCTTAGTTTGGGACTTACACGCTTGGTAGCCACAGTCTGCCTAGCCACAGGTTGCCTAGCCACGGTTTGCCTAGTCACGGTTTGCCTGATTGCAGCGTAGTGAAAACTGGGAGCAGGAGCAAGGCTATTAGCGAAAGGTGTTCTTGAACCGTTACGTAACGGCTACGAAGCATTTTGTCTCAAATAGGCTGGCGACGGGGCGGGGGAATCGCCATTCAAGGGTATAAAACACACGTTTAATGCATGGGATTCGGTTCCTGTGATGAACGCGGGTAAAATAAAGGGACGACGAGAACTCTTAAGGATCACACCTTTTAACCACGATTAACGACGAAATGAGAGATTTCACCAAGTCGGCGCAAGCTCTGCGGGAGTTACTTTCGCAGCGAATCCTGGTGCTCGATGGCGCCATGGGCACCATGCTGCAGCAGCGCGATCTGACCGCGGAAGACTTCGGCGGAGCAGCGCTGGAAGGCTGCAATGAAAATTTGGTTCGCACGCGGCCGGATGTGGTGCTGGACATTCATAGAAAATATTTTGAGGCGGGATCCGACATTGTCGAAACCAACAGCTTTGGCGGGGCGCCGATTGTACTGGCGGAGTACGGATTATCGGGCGACGCGCATTTATTGAATAAACGTTCGGCGGAGTTGGCGCGCCAGGCTGCGGACGAACTGAGTACCAGCGGGAAGCCGCGGTTCGTAGCGGGAGCCATAGGACCGACGACGAAGGCCATCACCGTGACGGGTGGCGTGACGTTTGACGAGTTACGTAGCGCTTACTACGCGCAGGCGCACGGGTTGGTGGAAGGCGGCGTGGACCTACTGCTGGTAGAGACCTGCCAGGACACGCGAAACATCAAAGCGGCAATTCTGGCGATTCAACAACTTTCCAAAGAAATCGGCACGCAGGTGCCATTCATCGTGTCGGTCACCATTGAGCCGATGGGGACGATGCTGGCGGGGCAGACCGTGGAGGCTTTGTGGGCTTCGTTGCGACATGCCAAGCCACTCGCGTTTGGCATGAATTGCGCAACCGGGCCGGAGTTCATGACCGATCACATTCGCACGCTGAGCCAACTGACCGATGCGTACGTGTCGTGCTACCCGAATGCGGGCTTGCCGGACGAAGAGGGCAAATACCTGGAAACGCCGACGACGCTTGCGGCGCAACTGGAAAAATTTGTCGATCACGGATGGTTGAATTTCATCGGCGGGTGCTGCGGAACGACGGAAAAACACATCCGGGCGATTTCGCAGATGGTGGAAGGCAAGAAGCCGCGACAACGGCCGTCTGAAACGCACCGCGCGATTTATTCGGGGATTGAAACGATTGAGGCGGATGAGCAAACGCGGCCGTTGCTGGTGGGCGAACGCACCAACGTGATTGGGTCGCGCTTGTTCAAGAATCTGGTTGCGGATGAAAAATGGGAAGAGGCCAGCGAAGTGGCGCGGCGGCAGATTCGCGGCGGCGCACACATTGTGGACGTGTGCCTGCAAAGCACAGAACGTGACGAGAAGAAAGATATTCAGCCGTTTTATGAAAAATTGATTCGCAAAGTGAAGACGCCGGTGATGATTGACACCACCGATCCTTCGGCGATTGAGATTGCGCTTACGTATTGCCAGGGTAAGTCGATTATTAATTCCATTAATTTGGAGGATGGCGAAGAGAAATTCGAGCGGGTGGTGCCGCTGGCGCACGACTTCGGCGCGGCCGTGGTGGTGGGCTGCATCGATGAAGATAAAGAGCAGGCGCAGGCGTTTACACGCGAGCGCAAATTGGCGATCGCGCAACGCAGCTACAAACTGCTAACAGAGAAATATGGATTAGGGCCGGAAGACATTATTTTTGATCCGCTGGTGTTTCCGTGTGCCACTGGCGATGAAAATTATATTGGCGGTGCTGTTGAGACGGTTGAGGGGATTCGATTGATCAAGCAGGTGTTGCCGGATACGCGGACGATATTGGGCATTTCCAATGTGTCTTTTGGATTGCCGCCTGGCGCGCGCGAAGTGGTTAATTCGGTTTTTCTTTATTACTGCACGAAGGCTGGACTCGATCTGGCGATCGTGAATACGGAAAAGCTGGAGCGGTTTGCTTCGATTCCAGAACACGAGAGGCGACTGGCGGAAAATTTATTGTTTTCGCATCCGCCGACCAATGTCCCGGCAGAGCATCCGCAAGCCGCACTTTTGGCAAACGTGCCGAAAGATTGGCGGGAGCAAAGTAAGGAACAAAAAGCAGCGGTCAATCAATATTATATCGCGGCCATTGCGGAACATTTTCGGACGGCGACCAAGAAACAAAAAATCAGCGCCGCGGACTTGCCGCTGGATGAACGGCTTGCCAACTATATTATCGAAGGCACGCGCGACGGTCTGGTTGCCGACCTGGAGCGTAAACGCAGCGAAGGAGCGGCGCCACTGGATATTGTGAACGGGCCGCTGATGGCGGGCATGGCGGAAGTGGGGCGGCTGTTCAACGCCAACGAATTGATTGTCGCGGAGGTTTTGCAATCCGCGGAAGCGATGAAAGCGGCGGTCAGCCATCTTGAACAATTCATGGAAAAGGCGGACACCGCGAAGCGCGGCAAGGTGGTGCTGGCCACGGTTAAGGGAGATGTGCACGACATCGGCAAAAATCTGGTGGAAATTATCTTCAAGAACAACGGATACGACGTTGTGAATCTGGGGATTAAAGTTCCGCCGGAAGAATTGATCAAGGCTTACAAACAGCATCACCCTGATGCGATTGGGCTGTCGGGGTTGCTGGTGAAGAGCGCGCAACAGATGGTGATCACCGCGAACGACTTAAAAGATGCGGGGATCATGGTGCCGTTGTTGGTGGGAGGCGCGGCGCTTTCCGCAAAGTACACGCAAAACAAGATTGGGCCGACCTACGGCCAGGCGGTTTTTTATGCCAAAGATGCGATGACTGGATTGCGGCTGATGAACGAGTTGATGGATCCGGGTACTCGCGATGAAGTGATCCAGCAGCACACGTTCTCGGGGAATGGCGTCAGCGTGTCGACGACGGTGGTGGTGAATGCCGCGCCCGCGGTGACGCGCTCGCCAAAAGTTCGCGCGGACTTACCGATACCGGAGGTGGCGACGCTGGAGCGAAAAGTTCGATTGGTTCCCGATTTGCGAGAAATCTGGAGCTACATCAATTCTTATATGTTGTATGGCCGGCACATGGGTTTTCGTGGAGATTTTGTGAAGCGCTATGCGGAGCGCGACGCGAAAGCGGTGGAATTGTACGAAAGCATGGAAGAGGTGAAAGCGGAAGCGGCACAGTTCATGAAGGTGCGCGCGGTGTGGCAATTTTTTGAGGCGGAGGCGCAAGGCAATGCTATACAGCTTTTTGCGCCGGGTGAGAGTCAGGCACTGCACACGTTTCAATTTCCGCGGCAACGGGTGGGCGATCAACTTTGTTTGAGCGATTACATTTTGCCGGCGCGGGACGGGAACCGGGATCACCTGGCGTTGTTCGTAGTGACCGCGGGCGAAGGCGTGCGTGAGCGCTCAGAAAAAGCCAAGAACGACGGGTATTACTTCAAGTCGCACGGTTTGCAGGCCCTGGCGATTGAATCGGCGGAGGCCTGCGCGGAGTGGCTGCACCGCAGGATACGCGAAGATTGGGGCTTTCCTGATCCGCCGGATTTGACCATGGCGCAACGATTCACTTCGCGATATCGCGGGAAGCGCTACAGCTTTGGATATCCGGCGTGTCCGAACCTGGAGGATCAAGTGGGATTGTGGCAATTGCTGAGGCCGGAGGAAATTGGCGTGCAATTGACGGAAGGCTTCATGATGGATCCGGAAGCGAGTGTGAGCGCGCTGGTGTTTCAGCATCCGGACTGCACTTATTTCAGTGCTGGTGAGGGCGAGTTAGAGATTCGAAATTAGGGGTTCGAAGTTCGAAGAGAACCAATTCAAACGGCTATTTGATTTGTCTATGTAAGTAATCGAGGACCGCCTGGTAAGAAGTTAATTCCGGCATTTCCATCAAGTCGATCTGGGTATCGAACTCCTGTTCCAGTACGGCGATAAGCGTGACGGCGGCCAAGGAATCCCAGGCCGGGACGGTTTCCACACTAGCCTGGCGAATTTGTTCAGGCCCCAGGGCCGGAAATACCGACGCGAAACAGCGCGTCAGACGATCATCCAATTCAGGCATCTACGATTCCTCCACGCGGTGAAACAGGGGCGGGGTTTTTTCCCAAAACGATGCGCGCGATATTTTTAGACCCGGCTGCGGCGGCTCACCAGTTAGTTCCAGGAAAAAATCCTGCGTGGGACCATTTCTTTCCGTTGCCTGAAAGTCAAAAACTGCTTCGTCCGCGTCAAATTTTTCAAAAAGCCGCTTGAGACTATGGTGTTCGATGCGGCGTGAAAAAGCGCGGCAGCTCATCACCCAGGCGGTAATGTGCAGTTTCTTTTCGTGGACCTTGCCCAGTACGACGGCGATCTTGCCGAGCGGCCCATATTTGTCCTGATAGGTCACGGCGACGAGGAAGCTCGCGGGATCGGCAAGGAATTTGGTCCACTCCGATTCGCTGAAACGTTTGCCATTCAAATTGAATTGATTGGTTTTGTTGACCAATTCGAAGGCGCGTCCGTCTTTGGGGCGCTTGGTAAAATCAAATGAAACAAAAGCGTCGGCGCGTTTCAAAAACTCGTCGGAGGCGTTGCCATCCTGGCCCATGGCGTCCAGTAAAGGCGCGGCGCTGCGTAAACTTTCCAACCGGATGGCGTCTTCGTTTGAAATAGCGGTCTTCCCGAAAGACGCGCGGAGATTTGCTAGCAAGTCCCACACCGCCTGGTAATCATCTTTTTTGAACACCAGACATTCCATAGTAGGGAATGCGGCCTTGACTTCCGCCGACTCCATGGGGCTGTCATCCATAAAAACAACCGCTTCCGGGCCGATATTCCAGGATTTCAAAATGCGCTGCACGGAATCGGATTTGCGGTGCCAGTGCACTTCGAAGGGGAAAACATTTTCTTTTTTGAGAAACAAATCCTTGCGATCGAAGGCTTGCTGGACGAGGGCAGCATCATTTTTGCTGGCGACACCAACGAGAACGCCGGCACTCGCGAGCGAGGAGAGAAATTGCTGGTATAAGCCGTGAATATGGCTGTGATGCTCGAGACTCCAATTGACACCATCCACGCCAACTTCACCAAGAATCCCGGACCACAGGGTGTCATCCAAGTCGGTGATTAAGCCTTTTTTGGGACTTCGCGCTTGCAGCAATGAAGCCAACGATTGGGCGAGCGCCGAAGCGTGGGGCAACTTGTAGGGAAAGCCGCTGAGAATTTCTGATTTGATATCAAAGCGAGCAGCCGGTGGAGACACGGAATCCAAGGCTTGTGAATCGACAATTCGAATGCCGGACTCTTCGGAGAGATCCGCCGCAAATTTTGCGAGGGACAGGAGTAATTTAGTTTTTTCCGCACTGTTTATATTTGGAGGAGTGTAGAACAACGGCGGCAATGGAAGGGTGGGCAAGGAAACCACGACCGGCGCTGAGCGCGCTGCTGTTTTTAGGGCGCGCTGCAAACGAGAGAGCTGACGATCCACGGAAGAAATGACTTCGCGGACATCGGAAACCTGCCAGCCACCCAGTTCGCGAATGCCCAAGCGTGAATCAAGGTCAGACCACTCGAGGGCGACTGTTAAACCATCCAGAGTTTTGGCGTCAATACGTTCCAAGGAGCCGGCTAAATCACCGAACAGACCGGTTTTAATCTCGATGCGATTGTCTGGGAACTGCTGACGCAGGTGAGCGGACAAAAAGTTTTGCAAATGCAGCGGGGTGAAGCCGCAAGCCAGAAAAACGCGCAGTAATTTGGCGTCTTGCGCAACAGGTTTTCGCGAAATTTCCAGAGCTTCGATAAGGTTCATGACCGGCTTAATCCATTAGTTCGTTCGCATTTCGTATTTTAAATCTCAAAAAACATCCAGATACATCGATGGCAGAGGCTCGACAGGAAGATCTGCGTGCCCTGCGGACCACAGCGTCAGATAAGCGTGCAGAACACGGCGAGTACTTTGAAATCGCGCTTTCTTGAAAGGCTCCATGTCGGCATAACCCAACACCGGCACAGTTGCCAGCCGGACACCCGCGTTGGCCGCTTTTTTCAGAAATTCTTGAAGGAGAGTTTGCCGATCTTCGGTTATCAAAGTACCCCAAAGAATATCTTCGATCAGAAGACACTTGGTGTGCGCTTTATCGGATATGGACATGATGTAACCGGTAAGCAAGCCGGAGTGGCCCCCTGCGGAAAGAGTTTCTGTGAGGGGCTGAGAGCGGCGAATACATTGCCATTCGGCTTCGGGCTTGGACCATGTGCGCGCAAAAGGATGACTGTCGGGTAATGGAGCGGCCAAGTCGACAAATATACCAGCGGCTAGCTGATTGTTATCTTTCGAGATGTGCCTGTGATTAGCAGAACGCAAAACGGCGGACATGTAGCGCGCGGAATAAATGCGCGCGACAGGCAATTTGAGCCGCTTGCAACTGCCTACGATCATGGCATTCATCGGTTCGCCATCCACGCAGTAGTTCACCATGCCGTCAAAACCGGCGGCGCGGGCGCGATTAACGAGCTCGCTCCAAACGATGATTCCCAAACCTTTTTTTTTGTACTCGGGCAGGACGGTTAAGAATGTGATGACAATGATTTTTTGATTGCGGCCGCGAAATTTCACATGCCGAGGAAAGCCAGCCACAAAGGCCACGGGCTTCGATTCAACATAGATGGCGGGGGCCAAGGAAAAATCCATCCCGGGGTAGTCGAAACAAGAGGACAGGAATTCGGGGGCGTACAACAACGCCTGGCCGGAATTTTCAGCCCAGGAGGCCTGCATCAAAGAGGCCAGTTGCGTGAAGTCGCCCCGGAAATTTTCGATGGATAAGCGAGGCGCTTTAACCGCAGGTGAAATTTCGGTCAACAGAGACTCCGGGACTGACCATGGAATTATAGCGTATTGAAAATTAGTAAGGACTGACGAGCGGGTCTGATGTGCCGGTAAGTTAAGGCCTCGATACCGCTTGAATGTTCACAGATGAAATCCCGAGGTTGTCGCCAACTGATTCATATTCAGGGTTTTGCGAGCTTTTCGGCGACAAATCTTTTCAGGGGGCCGACAATAGTCATTTGCTCGGCGTCCAGTTCGTCGAAATCGATTTCACGGCCGAAGTGATCCTGGATGGCGGTCATCAATTCCAGTAAACCCAGGGAATCGACGTATCCGGAAAGGAGAAGATCGCAATCGTCGGAGAGATCGGCGGGAACTTCGCGACCTTGCCCGCGCAAATACTTGGCTACATACTCCCGCAAAAAATCTTGAACCGCATCCGGCGTTGCCGCGTTCATAGGCCCTCTTCCAACAATTTTTGCATGGCTTTACGATCGTACTTATTATTCGCGTTGCGGGGCAATCTGTCCATGAAGTGAAATCGCCGAGGAACCATGTATTCCGGTAAATCTTTGGCTACCGCGCTACGTAATTTTTCGAGAGCCAATTCCCGGCCCTCAATAAAGACCTCAACGCCACCAAAACCGCTATCGGTCTTCGGCCATCCTACGGCGACTACTCCGTCACAACCGCAGGCGTCGCGAACTTTTGATTCCACTTCCCCAAGTTCGACGCGATGACCAAAAATTTTGACTTGCGAATCGATGCGACCGAGGTGCGTCAACGGGGCGTTTCCCAGGGGGCGGCGAACCCGATCACCGGTGCGATAGTAGATTTCGTTTTTGCCGGGGGGGACGAGGAAAGCCGCGGCCGTTTTTACCGGATCTTTCCAATAGCCGAGAGACATCTGTGGACCATTCATCAAGAGCTCGCCCTCGTGCCCCGGGGAAACCTCTAGCAAGTTATCATCCACGACGAGAACACCCATGTTGGGGTACGGATAACCGATGGGGACGATGCCCAATTCCGATTCGGCAAGCGAACACACGGGGTCCCAGCGGTATAGCGTGCAGGCGATGGTTAGCTCGGTAGGGCCGTAAAGATTTTCTAATGCGGAATTGGGCGCGGCTTCGAGCCAGGCAGTAGCCGAGGATACCGGTAGCGGTTCGCCGCAAAATAAGCTGAGACGCAGTGAGGGATACTGGGCGGGCTTCAGCATGCCGAGCTGCTTCATAAAGACAGCGGTGGAGGGCACCGAAAAACAAATTGTGAGTTCTGAGTCTTTGATGAATTTGCCGGGTTTGATCAATGTTTTTTGCGAAGGGCAAAATACGCAGGCACCGCGTTCCCAGGCGACGAACATGTCAAAGACCGATAGATCGAAAGTCATATCGAACATCTGAGACAGGCGGTCGGATTCAGTTATTTGGTAACGTTCCACCATGTAGTCCACAAATGCGGTGACGTTACGCTGAGCTACGGCTACGCCCTTGGGGATGCCGGTGCTGCCGGAAGTAAACAAGAGGTAGGCGATGGAATCGAGTTCGAAAGCCGGTTCCCGCCAGCTTTCACCAGGCTTGAGTTCATGAGCAGCAAGAAAAGTGTGTTGTGGCCACTGCCGTTTGTAGGAGGTGAAGTCCAGAGCATCGGGAGTCAGCACGAGCAGGGACGCTGAGGCGGCCTCCAGCAACTTATTCAGCTGGGGGAGGGAATCCTCATCGACAATGATGGAGCGGCATCCGGAACGCTCCAACATCACCTGCGTGCGTTCAATAGGAAAAGTTCGGTTTAAGGGCACATACCCATTACCTGCGAGTAATGAACCAAGAACCCCAATAAAGGCGGTCGGGCTACGATAAGCAAATACTGCCGTGAGAGTTGTTTCGGAGGGATCGACATGCGCTTGGATGGTCGCAGCGACACGGCAAGCCCGTGCGCGCAACTCGCTATATTTGAGGAACTTGCCCCCGACAAATAAAGCTGGTCGATCCGCGAATTTCT
>DATNKL010000089.1:0-23022 GCA_035603415.1 Candidatus Acidiferrales bacterium | reverse complement strand
CAGAATGGATCTACGAAGAGCGAAAACCCAAGAGCCTCTCAACAAGACTTGGGCTGGAAAGCAAAGCGAACAACCTCGCTCCTTCCAGTCGCCGGAGAAGTATTTACTATTGACTTTCCCCTTTATAGAACGCGCTTGTATTGACTGGTCTGGCCACTTCCGGACGGTCGGATATTCTGACGTTACCGTCGGAAATCGTTCGCCAGTGACCATTGCGCGGCATAGTCGCGGATCATCCCTAGAAAGTGTCACGCCGGAAAATTCGTTTCACTTGGGGTTCTAATACGCGACTCGGCATCTGCAGGAAGCGGCTGAAGAGTTCTACTCCACGCACAAGACGAAGGCCTCGGCAAAGCGTGTCGTGTTCCTATTTTTTCCCGGTCAGCTCCCGAATCAAATCCACTTCCGCTTGACGGTACGGCGTTCCATCCGGATGCAGCACTTCGTGGAACCACACTGGTGGCTGGCTAAGAATGTAAGGATGCTCCCACGACTCCCACGGTAAATAAGTCTGCGTCTTTCCCGCTACGAATCCCCAATTGATCGCCCCCACGTGCTCCTGCTTGGCGATTGGCAGTATCGTGTCAAATGTGCTTCCTGCCGGACGCGCCATGTATTCCGTGCAGACCACCGGCCGGTTGTACTTCTTCAGCCACACGACTTGGCGCTTGAAGAATTCCGGCCAGGTGTAATTGTGAAACGAGACGATGTCCGACTCACGCAATTGAATCTGTTGCAGCTCGCCAAGGTTTGCTCCGTCAGGCGACGTGTCCACAGCCCATACTCCGCTCGTCAGCGGCTGCACGGGATTCGCTTCGCGCGCCCACGCAAACACCTGCGGCAATAGCACTGTCACGCGGGCGATCTTATCTTTCAGCTCCTCTTTGCCATAGCTCCCCGCGTTATGGGAGCCCGGCTCGTTCCATACATCCCACGCAAGAATGCGTTCGTCCTTCGCAAAAGCGCCGACCACTCCATGCACATACTCTTTCAACCGCGGATATTGACCCGCGTCCCCCAGTGCCGCCGCGCCGGGACTCTGCACCCATCCGGAATTGTGAACTCCCGGAATCGGCGGATGCTGTGGGCCCAGATGGGGTAACGGGTCCCAGCACGAATCGAACAGCACAAACATCGGACGAATGTGATGCCGCGACGCAATCGCTAAAAACTGATCCATGCGTTCTTGAAAACCCACCGCATCCTGTTCCCATAAGAGATCGTGGAGAAATATCCGCATGGTGTTCATTCCCATCGCTTCCGCCCATGAGAATTCCTTATCAATCTCCGCCGGATTGAACGTTGCCTCCTGCCACATCTCCAGCTGATTGATCGCCGATTCCGGCACGTAGTTGCTTCCGACCAGCCACGGCTGTTGCGCGTACCACGCGTTCGCCTTCTGCTCCGTCCACCGCCCCGTTTGCGCACCCAACTTGCCCGCACAGAAGTCGGCCCCAATCAGCTTTGACACCATCAGCACGAATATGACGAAAGCGAATTTGTTTCTTATCATCTTCGTAACCCCGGTTTCTCAATGGGAGATTTCGTCTGCGATCTCGGGTTGAAGCGTCACGATAATACTCTCCATCATCGTCCAGGAGTTGTCCCGCGAATAAGTCGACGAATCCGCTCGTCAACCCTGCCAACGCGGAAGGAGTTCGTTGTAGCAGCGGTCCACTAAATGTTTCCGCGCTCATGATTGATGCCGGAGTAGCTCAAGTCAATCGTCTCGCTGCCGCTGCTTCTACGCGCGCTACAATTGGGCAAGCTGTGGATTTTTTGAAGCAAATGCTGGCTCCGAATTGAAGCCCATGCGTAGCGACAAGCACATCTAATGGTTATGTGGGAATTCTTTCGCCGTAAGGCCCGACCGCCGCAGAAAGTTACGACGGGCCGTTTCGAAATCGAGCAAAACGGTGAAGTCGCCTTTCTCGAATACAGTTTGGCCGGAAATATTCTGGAGCTAAGCCACACTGAAATTCCTGAAAAATTGCGTCATATGGGCCTTGCATCCTCTCTAGCAGAGACTGCTCTCCGTTGGGCCCGAGAGCACAACTTCAAGGTCGACATTGTTTGCCCGACGGTACACCAATATGTAGTGAGGCACCCTGAGTACTCGGATCTTGTTGTGCATTGATCTGGCGATTGACTATTCGACGAACCATCACGGTCAGGGATCGCACCGTCTAACAATGAGGGATGCGCAAACCGCCTAGTGAATTGCTTTGCGGCGGCAGCAATCTAGAGTACCTCTAAAAATCGTTATTAATAATCGGCCAAAAGCCGGCCGGCGACTCGTCCCGCATCGCGGATGCCCCTTGACGGCACCGGGTGGTTCGCTTGCACTTCCCTTCCGCGGACGCAATCGGTTATGCGCGAAGTGCTTTTACGCATACCGACGAAATGAACAGCGGTCCTCTAAACGCGGTCAACAAATTTCGCCATTGAACGTTGCCGCGCCTCTGCGAAACAAATAGGCGACCAGCGGCTAGTGTTTGCGGGCATCAAGCCTGCGTTACTGCCTGATTTCCAGCGGCCTTACTAGCCTGAAGGTCAAAGCCGTCTCCGCGGGAAGGGTAACGTCGCGATTGCCGGTGAAGGCCGCTCCGCCCGTTCCGGCGCCAGCGCCAATCAAGCCGCCAATCAATGCGCCTTTGCCGCCTCCGGCCAAGCCACCAATCAACGCACCACCGCCGGCTCCGCCGCCAACCAGCGCCCCAGTACGTTTGCCTTTCCCTTTTTTCGAAAGCTCTGGCGTAGATGCAGCTATTTCATATCGCTGCCCATTTATCTCTACGGTGCGCAGCGCCAGTCCAAGCTCGGACGCGCCCTTGAAACGGCCAGCCGCTTTGACGCGGGTTACCGTGCCCCGCGCGTGGGCATGTTTGGCAATCACTTCTTGGCCATCGACGATCACGGGATCAACGACCGTAGCGGAAAAGGATTGACCCTCCGTGCTGGTCTTGCTGCTCAGCGACTGATCGAGCACAACTTCAATGGGCGTGCCCTTAGGAATAATGATTGGCTGGGGCGCGGGAGCTGGCGCCGGGGCATTTGCCGCTTGATTCGCAGCGCTTTGCGCATCCGTTGCGGCCGGCGCGGTGTTACCGCTGGACGTGGCTTGCTGGTCGGCAGATTTCTGGCAGCCGGCCAAAATAAAACACACGCACATGAATGACAGCGCGAATGATGAGAGGGAGCGAGTCATAGTTACCTCTAGGCGGGCGCCTGGAATCCTGCTGGGAGGGTGGGGTACGCGGCCAAGCATCCCGAGTTAATTTAAACGCACGTCAAATATAACTCCGGTAGGGCTCGGCTAGGTTTTATTTTATGTCGCTGGGGGCACAAGTGATAAAGACGCAAGTTCGGTACACGACAGGGAGTTTCATAAATCGTTTGAATGTGGCCCAAATAATTCGACTCAGCTTCGGTCGATATATTTGCAGGCGATAACTATGTGAGGCCCCCGATCACGAAAACGTGCACGGACTGCCCGTGGTGGCCCTATTGTTACTTTGGATCTACAACCAATAGAACTTTACCGGCGCCGCCCTTTGCTACCGCAGCGTGGCCCTTGGCGGCATCTTGCAGCGGAAATTTCATGCCGATGGGAATCACCAGCTTCCCTTCTCTTGCTGCCTGGGCCATGTGCACAAGGACCTTGGTATCTGGTTGCGCGTACACCGGCACGACCTTGACGTCGGGATAGTCCTTGGCATTTTGAGGAGCTCCGAGGACCGAAGCAAAGACCCCGCCCTTTTTCACTTTGGACAGCATTTTTTCTGCGGTTGCGCCATTCAGCGTATCGGCGACGGCATCCAGCGGCGGCATGTTTGCCATCGTTTTCTCTTCATCTGTGGCGACTACGTAATCCGTTCCGAGGGCTGCTGCTTCCTCTACCTGTCTTCGTAGCACGCCCGCGATTACTTTGGCACCTTTCTCCTTTGCGGTGAATACTGCCGAGCGGCCGACATTGCCCGCCGCTCCAGTGACAAGCACCGTCTGGCCGGACTGAATGCCCGTGCCGACGGTAATCAATTGGTTGCCGGTGGTGGTAACCAGCGGCAGAGCCGCCGCCTTTACCGCATCAAGCTCCTCAGGAATTTTCGCGACGTTCGCCGTCTTGACTACACAAAGCTCGGCATATGTTTTGTCAGCCACGCCAAAAACCCTGTCGCCGATGGAAAAGCCCTTCGCTCCAGGGCCGAGTGCGCTGACCGTTCCCGAAAGGTCTACCCCGATGACGCCGGGGAACCTAATTGGAAAAATATCCGTGGCAGCACCGGAACGCCGTTTTATGTCGATGGGGTTGATACTGGTGGCGGTAACCCGCACGAGTAATTCGCCTTCTCCCGGAACCGGATCGGGGAAATCTTCGTATCGCAGGACTTCCGGGCCACCATATTCATGAATAACGATTGCCTTCATGATCCGCACCTTCCTCCCCCTGTCGAGAAACGACAAATCTATTTTCCAAATTTGGGATAATCTTCAGGGGGACGGGGTGGACCGCGACGAAGGGAATTGCCGGCTGACATCTCCGCGATATGTGCGGGGCGAACTGCGCAATACCGGCGTTGGCGAACACGACATCCAACTGCTGCTTGATCTGCGCGAAGAGGCGATCCAGGTCGTCCAGTTTGGAAACGTCTCCTTGTACACTTGTCACGTTTCGTCCGATCTCCTTTGAGGCCGCCGACAATTCAGCCTCACACCGGCCCGTTATAAAAACGTACGCGCCTTCCTTAACGAAGAGCTTCGCTGTCGCCAGGCCTATGCCGCTGTTGCCGCCGGTAACCAGCGCAATTTTTCCGTCGAGTTTGCCCATTGGCTGCTCCCTTCTTTCCAACGCCTTAACTCGGATGTGAAAACCGATGCGCTACTGCTCGTAATTTTCGACGATTTTGGCGGGACGTTTTTTCGCGCGATCGGGATTCTCGCCGAACTCTTCCAGCGCGCGGCGCTGCCGCAGCAAATCCCAATACTGGTCGAGCTGTACCTTCAACTCCGCCAAACGCTTCTGGTCGTCGACAGTGAGCTGGCCCTTGCCATATAGACGTTCTTCTTCTTTCACTAATTGGTCGATGTGGTTTAACACGGATTTGTCTGTTTCGCTTGCCATGGATGGCTCCTCTAAAATTCCAGATCAAGAGTAAACGATTATCAACGTTGGATGACGGCGAAATACAGAAAGGTCGGCACTGAAATCGGCTCGCGCACTTCTTTTCTGAACTCTAGCCGCCGGGCAAAGCGCCGACGGCGCGGAAAAAATTGGGCTGGGGATTTCAGAGCGGCCGCATTGCGGCCGTGCGCAACCGCGCGGCCAGCCCTATCGCCAGCGCGACCGCGCCGCTGCACCTTAAGCCATGGCTTATTGCAACGAGGCCATGTCAATTACAAAGCGGTACTTCACGTCGCTCTTGAGCAGACGCTCGTATGCATCGTTGATTTGCTGAATTTTGATCATCTCGATGTCGGCGGTGATTCCCTTTTCGCCGCAAAAATCGAGCATCTCTTGCGTTTCGCGGAGCCCGCCAATGCCCGATCCGGCAAGCCTGCGACGGTTCAGGAGTAGGCTGAAGGCGGCCACCGGCAAAGGTTTTTCGGGTGCGCCTATCAGCGTCAAGGTGCCGTTCCTCTTCACCAAATTAAGATACGCGTTCACATCGTGTTCAGCCGAAACCGCATCGAGAATGAAATCGAAGCTGCCCGCGTGCTTTTGCATTTCCGCTTCGTTTTTAGAGATGACTACTTCGGAAGCGCCGAGGCGAATTCCGTCTTCGGTTTTCTTTGGCGAGGTAGTGAACAGCACGACATGCGCGCCCAACGCTTTGGCAAACTTCACGCCCATGTGTCCGAGCCCGCCGAGACCCACGATGCCAACTTTTTGTCCCTTGCCAACTTTCCAGTGATGGAGCGGCGAGTAGGTGGTGATTCCCGCGCAGAGAAGTGGTGCCGCGCCCGCGGGATCTAACCCATTCGGCACGCGAAAGACGAAGTCTGCATCGACCACGATGCTCTCCGAATAGCCGCCGTAGGTTACTCCGCCGAGAATTTTGTCTTCACCGTTATAGGTAAAGGTGGCGATGTTTTCGCAATATTGCTCGTCACCATCCAGGCAAGCGGCGCACTTGCGGCAAGAATCGACCAGACATCCGACTGCACCGATATCGCCTTCCTTGAATTTCTTCACCGCGCTGCCAACCTTCACGACGCGGCCAACAATTTCATGTCCTGGCACGCAGGGATACACGGTAGGCATCGCGTGCTGCCACTCATTGCGAACCTGATGTAGGTCGGAATGGCACACCCCGCAATAAAGAATCTCAAGTTGGACGTCTTGAGGACGCGGGGCACGCCTTTTAATGCTATAGGGTGCCAGGGCTGAAGTGGCGGACTGAGCTGCGAAGGCTTTAGCGGGAAAGGTTTGCGTTTTCTGGGTTTCTTTTGCCGGCTGTTGAGCTGCATCCGTCATGTTTTTGTTCTCCTTGTTGACGTTACGAATCACAGACAAGGCCTTTGATGCCCGGCCTCAGCAATTAGTTAAACACGAGGGTACGCCTGCAGCGGGCTCAAACTGAAAGCGTGCAGCTCGCGAGCCGCCGCCAAAGGTTCGCGCCCACCAGAAGTTCACCAAGTACCAATTCGCAAAACTAAACTAGAAGAAACTCGCAAACCATTTGCAGCGTGTAACTGATCGACATCGCCAAGCCAGGAGCGAGTGTATTCCAGATTTCCGATACGCCAGGCGAAATCTCGCCCTAACGCGATGTCCACCCCGCCGCCGGCTGATAAAGCCAGTCCGTTTTCTTGATGCTCTACTGACCAATCGTCACGCTTCGGATAATGAATGGGGCCCGCGCCATCGTCCCATTCCTTCAACAATGCGTCGCGTTTTGCATCGTCGTCGATTTCATGCGTGATGCGCCGGCCGCCTGCCATCATTTGCAAGAATGGAGAAAAGCGCCGCGCCGCTCTGGGCGTCCAGCGCATGCCAACCTGATACAACATAGAATCTCCGCTTTGCTCCTTGGGCATATTAATGACCAGGCAGCCGCTGACTTCTGTAATCAATTGCCACGACGGCTTAATTCGAAGGGCGCCGGAGCCCCCGCCACCGATACAGCTTCCTCCGCCGAGAAAAGTTTCATAGTGCGTGGAGCTTTCGAGTTCGATGGTGGATTCGCGCGAATAACGCGCGGCTTTTCCGGAGCGTTTCTTCGGCGGCGTGTATTCGAAAAGCTTGGGGCCGGTACCTTCCGCGTAATCGCGAAGCATTTCCCGGCGCAATTTATTATTTTCGCCCGAAATTCCCAATCGACCGTCGCGGTGCCAGGGATACTTGAACGCCATGAGATTGGCGAAGGCACGCGTAGGCGACAGAAACATTCGTGAAAACGCCAGGACGGGCCTGTTCGCAGTGCGATTTTCCAGCGGCGCCACCAGGTAACGATCGGCAACATCTTCGGCAATCATGACCATGGTGCCAAATATGGGGGTGCCCACTAGATCGACAAATCCCGGGGAATCGCGAAGCTGCACATTTCCGATAGACGCTTCGCTCGCCGGGCCGAGCGTCCATTGCGTGCTCATTGCCGCGGAAAAGGCCAGCGTTCGTAGCCGCGCAATCCAATATTTCCTGCCGTCACCCCACATTACCCGGCGATAGCGCGGATCGTTTTGCTGCGCGATGTAACCGAATATCGCGCCTTCAAAAGGATGCGCGATATAGCTGGTCATAAATGTGTCGCCATCATCCCAGCCGCGCAACTCTCCAATAGAACGGCTGTAATTGCGCCACCAGTGGCCGTTCAGCGCGTCACGCGTCTGAGGCTCAGTCGCCAGCCGGTAACCGTGCATGAAGCCCGTGAAAAACAAACCCTGCCGCAAGGCATTCTTCCATTGAAACGGCGCGGCAATGTTGGCGTCCGGATCGAGATCCCGGTCATGTTGCGCCGGCGAGTCGCTTACGCTAGCGGCAGGAAGCGCAGAAAGCGCGGAGTTTTCGTGCAACGGCAGAGTGGGTATGGTGTAAACGTACAGCTCGTCCGCAGGCGGCATTTGCGTGGCAAGCAATGCCGAACCCCACAGAAAAACGAATACACCGAGCATTGTGGGGAAAACGCGATTCAGGTATCTCGTCAACACGATCGCTCCCAGTTGAACGCTAACTGGAAAAGTACCCTGGGACTCTTCCAAAACCTGTTAAGCAAAGATACACGCTCGTGAGGAAATTCCCATTAGTGAAATAGTGTAGGCGGTGGGAAAAAATTACATCGGTAATCGAAGGAAGGTACGCGGCTGTACGTGTCCCAAAAGCGATTTGGCATGCGCCGTGTCACAAATCTCTTTTGTCTCGCAGTTACTGTCCTTTCGACGAGACTCAGCGGCACCTCATGGTTTATCCGGATTTGTGTTGCGGTGAAATTTCCAGAAATCTGTCTTGGCCTTCTTGGGTTGTTCTTTCGGAGGCTCCAGAAGACGACGCGCGTCAGCCACAAAACCGACAAAGCGGTGCGCCAGTTCTCGGATTCGCGTGGCTTCGCGGTGCTCGATGGCCTGCGAAGGGATCAAGTCCGTTCCAACTCCAATCGCTGTTGCTCCCGCCAAAATAAAATTTCCTGCGGTCTGTTGAGTTATGCCGCCCGCGGCGATCAACGGAATCTGAGGTAATGCCATCTTCAATGACTTGATGTATTTGGGTCCTGCAAGCCCACACGGAAAAACTTTGATGAAATCCGAGCCACATCGCCACGCGGTGACCACTTCGGTCGGCGTGAATGCCCCGGGAAACACGGTAACGTTTGCTTTCGCGGCAAATTCTACAATCGTCACATCGAAACCCGGCGCGGTCAAAAAGTGGGCGCCCGCGTCCAGGCATTTCCGTGCCGTCTCAGTGTCCAGCACCGTGCCCGCACCCACAATTAATTTGTCGTGATCGCGCACGAGGTGCGAAATCAACTCCACGGCTTGCGGCACGGTCATGGTGATTTCCACGATCGGTATGCCGCCTTCGGCCACCGCATCGGCAGCGAAATGTGCTTCCTCGGCAGAGGCAACACGAATCGCTGGGATAATTCCTATTTTCTTAATCTGCTCGCATACTTCAGCCTTATTCATGTCGAAGTCCTAATTGCTCCCGCGCCTATTTACCAGACGGCTTACCAGCGCGCGGGACGCTGCAGAATTCTACAAACTTTCAGACTCGGCTGCGGGCAGTTGATCGCCCTCGCGCGCCACCCAAACGTAGAGCGCCGGCAGCAGGAAAATACTCAGCAACAAAGCGCCTATCAGCCCCCCCACGATTACGATCGCGAATGGCCGTTGCGAATCCGAACCGATGCCGCGCGACAACGCCGCAGGCAAAAGTCCTAGCGTGGCGACCAGCATGGTCATCATGATCGGGCGTAGCCGAAGCACCGCTCCTTCCACCGCTGCCGCTTCAATGGTGTGGCCCGCTGCCCGCAGTTGGTTGATGTACTCCAGCATGATGACCCCGGTTTCCACGGACACGCCAAATAACGCGAGAAAGCCTACGCCGGACGATACGCTCAGGTGCGTCCCGGTAATCAGCAGCGCCAATAATCCTCCGATAGGCGCGATCGCGACGTTCGCTAGAATCAAGCCAGCCCACTTCGAAGATCCGAACATGGTGTAAAGGATGACGAAGATTGCCAGAATGGTGATCGGCAAAACCACTAGTAGTCTCTTCTCGGAGCGCTTCTGGCTCTCGTATTCGCCCGCCCAATTCAAGTGATAGCCGACGGGTAATTTCACCTGCTCGCCGACGCGCTGCATCGCTTCCCTTACCGCGCTGCCCAGATCTCGGCCGCGCACGCTGTATTTAATGGCCACGTAGCGGGAATTTGCTTCGCGATAAATTTCCGACGCGCCATCGTGCACTTCCAGTTTGGAAAGCTGGGCCAGGGAGACGCGCTCTCCCGCGGGCGACAACAGTCGCACATTCTCAATGGCCTGCTTGGTCTCACGGTACGGAGCTTGATAACGCGCCACCAGGTCATAGCGCTGCTCTCCTTGCAGCACCTGGCTGACGGCTTTCCCACCTATCGCGGTTTCCACCGCGTCCTGAACGTCAGAGACGTTAATCCCATGACGCGCGGCCTGCTGGCGATCAACGGTGATATTCAGATTCGGTTGCCCTAGAACGCGAAAGAGTCCCAGGTCTTCAACACCTGGAACTTTGCGCATGGTACTTACAATTTCGTCGCCCTTGTCCTCCAAAGTCTTCAAATCTTCGCCATACAGTTTTACCGCCAGCTCACCTTTCACACCGCTGACCGCTTCTTCCATGTTGTCGGATATGGGCTGAGAAAAATTCCATAGCACTCCGGGAATTTTGCTGAGCTCGCGGTCCATCGCGGAAATCAGTTCTTCTTTATCTTGACGGAATACCGGGCGCCAGTACTTTTTTAATTTGAGGTCCACAAAAAATTCCGTATTAAAAAACCCGGTGGCGTCCGTTCCATCATCGGGCCGCCCGACCTGGCTGGTGGTCACCGTCACTTCCGGAAACGAAGCGAGAATCACGCGAGCCTGGTTGGCTACTCGCATGCCTTCCGTGGGGCCGGTGCTCGGCGCCAGCGTCCCACGAACCCAAATGGCACCCTCGTCCAGGTGCGGCAAAAATTCCGAGCCAATGATGCCGGTGAGAATGATCAGCAGAGAAACCGCAAGCGCCGCGGCCCCGATGCCGACGGTAATTCGCCGGTGTTGGATTGCCCGCGTGACCGCGATGCGATATTTGTCTTTCAGGAATTGCATCACCGGGTTGTGCCATTCGCGCACTCCGTGACTGAAAAATAACAGTGCGAGCACTGGCGCGATCAGAAGCGAAAACACTAATGCGCCTATAAGGGCGAAAGACACCGTCCACGCCATGGGCTTGAACAAGCGGCCTTCAACGCTCTGCAAGGTAAAGATGGGCAGGTACGCGGCAATAATGATGGCCCGCGCGTAAAACACCGGCCTCAGCACTTCGCGCACCGCGTCGCGAATGCGGTCCAGCGGCGTTTTGAGCGCGCTCTCCGGCAAACTGAAATGCCGGACGATATTTTCGATGATCACCACCGTTCCATCCACGACCATTCCAAAATCAAGCGCGCCTAGCGACAAGAGATTCGCGGGAATCTTGTTCAGGTCCAGGCAAATGGAAGCAAAAAGCAGCGAGAAAGGAATGGTCAACGCCACAATGATGGCGCCTCGAAAATTACCCAGGAAGAAAAACAGAATCACGGAAACCAGCAGCACGCCCACCGTCAGGTTATCGAGCACCGTGTGCGTGGTCAGGTGTAACAAATTGCTGCGATCCAGAAACGGCACGATTTTCACGCCGGGAGGCAGAATCTGGCTGTTCAACTCCGCAACTTTTTCGTGAATGGCCGCCAGCGTCTCATCGGCGTTTGCGCCTTTACGCAGCAACACAATGCCCTCGACCACATCGTTGTCATCAACGACAGTCCCATCAGCGCGATGAATCGCTTTGCCGAATTGGCCCAGCCGGATTTTTGGCGCTTGGGTAACTTCCCCGATGTCTTTCACCCGAATGGCCGAGCCATTTTGAGTTTTAAGCATCGTTTGCCCGATATCCTGCGTGCTTTTTAATAAGCCGACCTCGCGAACGTTAACCTGTTGCAGGCCGGATTCGACAAAACTCCCGCCCGCGTTGGTGTTGTTGTTGGCGAGTTGCTGCTCGACCTGGCCGATGCTCAGACTGTAGGCCACCAATTTATTGGGATCGATGCGCACCTGATATTCGCGCGTGGTTCCTCCAAAACTGGAGACGTCCACCACATTAGGAACGGACTTAAATTGTTTTTCGATCACCCAGTCCTCGATGGATTTCAATTCCATCAAGTCGTACTTGGGATTGGTGCTCTTCAGCGTGTACCAGTAAATTTGTCCAACCGGACTCCAGTCGGTGCCCATCTGGGGTTGCAAACCAATCGGCAAGGCGACCTGTGAAAGTCTTTCCAATACTTTCTGGCGATTCCAATCGTTTTCGGAACCGTCATCAAAGATAAGCATCACGCTGGAGAGCCCGAACAAAGAAGCCGAACGCAAATGTTCCAGGTGGGGTATGCCGTTGACCTGAATTTCGATGGGAATGGTAACTTGCTGTTCGACTTCTTCCGCCGCGCGTCCAGGCCATTGGGTGATGATCTGCACGTAATTGTTAGCTACGTCCGGATACGCTTCGACCGGAAGGTTGTGAAACGAAATCGCACCCCACACCAGCAACAATATGGCCAGCGCCAGAATAATGAAGCGATTATTGAGCGCGTACTTGATGAGATTGTGGATCATCGGTTGATCCGTGCGTTGATCCGTGTTTTGAGCCGCGTGTTATGGCAGGTGGCCATCACTATTGCTCTACCGTGTTCTGCATCACCAAGGCGTTGGATACCACCTGTTGGCCTGGCTTCAGGCCGGACAGAATTTCTTGCATACCATCAGGCAAGGCACTGCCCGCCACAACTTCCGTGCGGCGAAATCTTTTGTCCCCTACCGGCACATACACCCAATCGCGATCGTGAATATGCAGAATCGCGGAAGCCTTCACCGCCGTGTGCGTTTCTTTCTTCATCCCATGCAAAGTTGCCGAGACGAACATTCCTACTTTGATGACTCCCGGATTGTGCACTTCGATGCGTACCTTGGCGGCCCGCAGACTGGGGTCGAGAATCGGTCCAACGTTGCTGATGCGGCCGGTGAAGGTTCTGTCCGGATATGCGTTTAAGCGAATTTCGGCGCCATCCCCGATATGAACATTGATCAAATCATTTTCATATATGTCGCACAGGATCCACACGTTGGAAAGATCCGAAATCGTGAATGGATTGGGCGAAGCCAATCCCTGCACGCCCGCCGCATTGGTGACTTGCTGATCGGTGATCACTCCGGAAATCGGCGCGTGAATATCGACAACCGTGTCGGCGTGACCCGGATCGCCGCCAAGCACATGAATTTTGGCACTTGCGTTTTCCACATCGGTTTTAGCCTTATCTTCGGTGTCTTGCGCAATCTGCAGATCGTTCAGCGACACCGCTCCTTTATCGTAGAGAAGTCTTGAGCGCTCCAACTGCGTGCGTGAGAGTTGTTCGTCCACCAGCGCTTTTCGATAATCTGAAAACGCGGCGGACATATCCGCGCTCTGCACGCGCAGCAGCAGCTGCCCCTTTTTTACCGTGTCGCCAAGGCGGGCCTTAATCTCCACGACGCGTCCGACCGCCAGCGAAATCACCGGCACGGTGCGCGAAATGTCCGGGCTCACGACGCCATTGACCACCAGTTGCGATGTCGACACACGCTCGATCGCAGTGAATAGAGGGAACTGCTCCGGATGATCGATCTGCACGACGTTAACGTCCTGCTCGTGTTCCACTTTTACCGGCGCGGGCGCTTCAGCCTTGGGGTCGGCCTTTTCTTCCTTGCAACCGCAGAAAAATAATCCACACCAGAGCGCCAAAGCCGCCGCACTTTCGCAGAGCATCCGTTTGCTCATGGAATGACCTCGCGGCCCACAGCCAAGTTCAATTGGCTTGCGGCTACCAGGTAGGAGGAGATGAGATTCAGGTAACTGAGTTGAACGGCCCGGTAATCCGCCTGCGCGTTCAGAAAATCCAGAAGCGATGCCGCGCCATGCTCATACGAAAACGAAATCGTGTCGCGAATTCGCAAGGCTTGCGGTAGATAGTGTTCTTTATATGGCTTCAACAATGTCACCGTGCTCAACAAAGTGGCGTGCGCCGAATCCACATCATTAAAAACTTGTGCCCGGGTAGCCTCCGTCAATCTTTCACTGCGTTGAATGTCCAGCTTGGTGCGCAATTTTTCGCCTTGGTTATGGTCAAAGATGCGCAGCGGAATGGTCACGCCTACGCCGACATATTGATCGATGGGCGGATTGCGCCCCGCGTCGAAACTAAAGATAGGATCGGTCGAACCATTGGCGACCGCCAATTGATAATCGTTTCTAGCCTTGTCCACCGTTTGCATCGCGGACATCAAATCCGGCCTGGTATCCAGGGCCATTTGCCGAAGCGTCGTGAGATCCTGCACATCAGAAGAAAAATCGTAGGGACCGGTCACGTCGACCTGTTCCACTGGCGTGCGATCATTCAACAACTGCAGCAGTTGGATCTTTGCGGTGCGCAGCGTGACTTCGGCGGTCTGCAAATCCGATTCGTATTGCACGCGCTGAATTTCCAGGCGATCCAGATCGACCTGTGCAATGGCGCCTGCCTTATAGCGGTCGCGATTCACATCCAGTAGATGGTCGTAATAGGAAAGATTTTCCTTGGCCAGCGCCAGCACCGCTTTTTCGTGCAGAATCTGCACGAACGACCCACGCAAAGTGAAAAGCAAATTGCGTTGTAAATCCGCCTGGCCGGAAATGGTAATTTTCGTATTGTCCTGCGCGCTCTCGAGTCGTAGATCGCGCTTGTGCCGCCGCTCATGCAGGTAGCTAAGCGTTGCGACTGACAGCACATCTCCGAATGTGCTGTGCGAAGGGCCACCCGGGAACGGATTCAGCTGATCGGCAGTCAGCCCCAGAATCGGATTCGGCCGAAGATACGCGGTAATCTCCTGCGCGCGCGATTCCTCGACGCCCACTTGTCCGGCCAGCAAAAAAGGGTTCGCCGTCGCGAATTTTTCTTGAACCTGTTGCCAGGTCAGCGCTTGTTGCGCAAAAATGCCCGTGGAAAAAACCGCGGCAGCGAACAGCACAAAACATACACGCCGCACGAAACACTTCATGACGCCTCCACACTCTGGAGCAAAGGTTGAGCCCAAATGGTCCGGCAAACCCTAAACATCGACCGGCGTAAAACACGAAGCCTACCTACACATAGATGACTGAATGATGAAGGAAAGCTCACGCTGTAGCGTAAGGCGTGGCTAAATACTTAACGCGCGATCCTTAGAGAGTGAGTTTTAAGGGAGGAGGAGCCCGGCCGAGGTAGGAAATGGGCGCGTCGCGCGTTTCCAGACGTTCGGAGCGTCTGGCGAAAACTGTGACCTGGATGGGGAGAGAAAACGTACCATTGCCGGCTTCCAGATCGCTCGAGAAAAAACGCGAGAAAAACGCCGGGGGCGCCTCTCGCAATTCTTCCCTTAGTGCACTCCAGAAATTATAGGACTTGCGAAAAGCTCCCGGAAACGCCGCAGGGTCTGACGCGGTAAAAGTTCCCGCGCCATTGTTCAATAAAACCGCGACGGGCCGGTCCGTTCCTGCAGTGGTGACTACAACGTCTAAAAAGTCATCGCCGTTTACGTCGCGGGAACTAAGATCCAAACCCCCGACCGGAGCAGTAAGATCAATATTCTGTGATCGACCACTGCTAAGTTGAAATTTGATGCGGTAATGATCGTCTGCCGCTCCGCGCCGGCATTCCGACACGGTGGCAATGTCAGGCTTGCTATCCCCATCAAAATCCTCGATAGCGAACTGCGGCACAATCGCAGTTTCATGCGGCGCTGGGGCGTTTCGCGCCGGGCCACCTGTTTCAAGGCCGACCGCAACGATGGACGCGAACACCACCAGCAATAGCGTTCCGACCGTGCGCATTTCCGCCAAAGATTTCCAAACCATCCTACTATCATAGCAAAGCCGCGATTACCCGTTTCATCAGGCAAATCCATTAATTACAGAGCCAAAATGGGACACAAATGCACCGCATCCAGTCGACTTGCCATCCAACTAAATCACCGCCGCAAACGCATTTTGCCGCGCATGGTAGAGTCAGACGCGTGTTCCTATGAATATTTCTGACCTGATCCTTGGGAAGCCGCTGCAAACCAGCGATGAACGCGGCGAACAAATTGGCCCTGCAGCGGGCATTCCCATATTTGGCCTGGACGCGCTGAGTTCCGCCGCATATGGACCGGAAGCCGCTCTGAGCTTGCTGATTCCGCTGGGTATTCTCGGAGTTCAGTACATCGTCCCCGTAAGCGCCGCGATTATTACGCTGCTCATCATTGTTTATTTTTCTTACCTGCAAACTATCGCGGCGTATCCCTCCGGTGGCGGCTCTTATACCGTTGCGCGCTCGAATCTGGGCGCCGGTCCTGGCTTATTGGCCGCGGCCGCGTTGCTCACCGATTACATCCTCACGGCAGCGGTCGGTATTTCCGCCGGCGTGGGCGCATTGGTTTCCGCGATTCCCTCTCTGCAGCCTCATACCGTGACCTTGTGCCTCTTGATCCTCATACTCATCACCGTCCTCAATCTTCGCGGAGTGCGCGAGGCGGGCGTGGTCTTTATGGTTCCGACGTATCTTTTCGTAGGGACTCTGCTGATCATGATCGTCGTCGGTGTAACCCGCGTGGTGGCCAGTGGTGGGCACCCCGTGCCCGTCGCACCGCTTCCGCCACCTCCTCCGATTACCGCAGCGGTTAGTCTCTGGCTGCTGCTCAAAGTATTTGCCAGCGGGTGCACCGCGCTGACCGGCGTCGAAGCGGTAAGCAACGGCGTGAAAGCTTTCCGCGAACCGGCGGTGAAAAATGCGCAGCGCACCCTCACTGTAATTATTTTTATTCTGGCAATTTTGCTGGCCGGAATTTCGTACCTGGTGAAGGCCTACGGCATCCCGGCAACGGATCCGGGGCAGCCCGGTTACCAGAGCCTGCTCTCCATGTTACTCACGGCCATTTTTGGGCGAGGCGTTTTCTATTATGTGACTATAGCCGCGATCTTGGCCGTGCTTTCGCTCTCCGCAAATACCGCGTTCGCCGACTTTCCCAGGCTGTGCCGTTCCATTTCTCAAGACAATTATTTGCCGCACGTTTTCGGTTATCGCGGCCGGCGCCTCGTTTACAGCTACGGAATCGTAGTACTTGGCGTATTGAGCTGCGTGCTGTTGTTACTTTTTCGCGGTGTTACCGACAAGCTGATTCCTCTATACGCCGTCGGTGCGTTCCTGGCCTTCACACTTTCGCAATCCGGCATGGTGGTGCACTGGTACAAAAACCGCGGCGAGAATTGGAGGAAGAGCGCTTTCGTCAACGGCCTGGGAGCTTTCGTAACTGGCGTCACCGTAATCGTAGTGCTCGTTGCAAAATTCAGCGAAGGCGCATGGATCACCGTCATCTTCATCCCGCTGTTGATTTTCTTTTTCCATCGCGTAGCTCGCCATTACCACCTAGTAGCGATCGCCACCGAAAGTAAAGAACCGGCTGAGCCCGCGCATTACAAAGAGGCTCCCATCACCGTCGTTCCTCTCGACGCGTGGAATTGTATTTCCAAACAGGCGGTCGAATTTGCCGCCAGGATTTCGTCGGAAATGATCATCGCGCACGTGGAAGACGGCGAGCGTGAGTGCGTGATGACCGAGAATTTTCACCAGTATATCGAAGCGCCCTTCCGCGAAGCCGGCCTGCCGCCGCCTCGCCTGACGGTTCTTCCGTCTCCGTATCGATTTGTGGTCGTTCCGCTGGTGAAATTCGTTCTGGAATTGTCTGCGAAATACCCCGAACGACGTATCGTGGTTGTAATTCCCGAACTGGTGGAGAAGCGCTGGTACGAATATTTTCTGCATAATCAGCGCGGCCGCATGTTGGAATTATTGCTACTCGTTCACGGCAATAAACGCGTATTTTCCCTCTCCGCCCCGTATTACCTGTCCGAAGATCAGTAACACTTTGAGCTATAAACTGGCCCCGATTTTTACGAAAGAACCCCCGTCTACCGTGGAGTCCCCGGCGTGTCGCGAAACTCCATTGTGTGTGTTTCATTTAGCGGCTGCTGTAGGACTACCTGCTTGACACCACATAGCGGCGGGCATATGGTTTCCGCGAAGCCACACCAATCACAACATCACGCAGCAGCCATATCCAAAGATGGTCGCTGTGCGTTTTGTGCCGCTTCACATCTTTCGCGTTGATCCGCCAGGGGCGGCGGACCTTCTGTGAATAATCCTGGGGGGACTCATGCAACGGAGAATTTTTATGTGCTTGGTACTCTGCGCCGTGATGCTTTGCTTGGCGAGTTCCGCCGCGGCGCAAGTCAACACGGCCACCCTGACTGGCACCATCCGCGACCCGCAAGGACTAGGAGTCAAGGGCGCGACGATAACGCTAGAAAATTCGGCGGATGGCGCGCAACGGACCGCTGAGACGGACGAATCCGGGCGTTACAACATTGTGGGATTGCCACCGGGAAGTTATCGCATCACCGTCGAAGGAGGCGCGGGCTTCGGCAAGTACGAAAATCCTTCGTTGGTATTGACCGTCGGGGAAAACGCCACGCTCGATCCGCAGTTAAGCCTGAGCGGCGTATCCCAAACCGTCACGGTATCCTCGGAAACCGCGGACATCGAGCCCACTAAAACGGAAGTCTCGCAGACTATCGAGCAGCGCCGCATCAACAATTTG
Source organism: Candidatus Acidiferrales bacterium (assembly GCA_035603415.1). Taxonomy (GTDB): domain Bacteria; phylum Acidobacteriota; class Terriglobia; order Acidiferrales; family UBA7541; genus Acidiferrum. The sequence continues at coordinate 4,629 of DATNKL010000089.1, read as the reverse complement.
CCCATCAATGGCCGAAATTACATCAACTTTACGCTGACCAACTCTCAAGCCACCCGCGACGTTTCTCCTACCATCGGCCCGGCTCCCAATAGCGGTATAAACATTGATGGTGCGCGCGCGCGATCCAACATGGTGAGTGTTGACGGCGCCGACGCGGTCGACAATTCCGTCAACGGCATCCGCTCCACCGTATCCCAGGAAGCTGTCCAGGAATTTCAGTTGATCCTCAGTAATTACAACGCCGAGTACGGCCGCGCCACCGGCGGCGTCATCAACATCGTCACCAAGAGTGGCGGCAACGATATTCACGGAGACGCGTTCGGCTTCTTTCGCAATAAAGCCTTCCAGGCCCGGAACGCATTTTCCGGCGAGATTAATCCCATCACCGGCGCGCTTGATCCGGTGAAGCAGGCTTACACCCGCGTGCAAGCAGGCGTAACTCTTGGCGGCGCGATCAAAAAAGATAAAACGTTTTATTTTTTCTCCTACGAAGACACGCTGCGTGAAGAAACCGGATTTTCCAGCATTGGCATCGACAATTTTGGATTACAGCCGGTAACCCTGCCTACTCCCAGCGGTCCCCTGTCGGTCCAATTAACAGGCCCGCAAGCCACGGCGGTAAATTCGTTGCTGGCGACTGGTAATCCTGCGCTGCAGGGATTGGCGGTGCAATACGGCGTGCTGTACGGCTCGGCATCCAGCGTGGCGCTTAACCGCCTGGATTTCGGCGCAGTCTCCGCGGGACTCACCAAGGGATTTCTAAGTCCCGGCCCGGGCGCTCAGTTTCCGCTACCCGTGAGTTGCCCGCCAGGTCAAACCGTGAACGCCGTCAACTGTTCGGTGATTGGCGAAGGCATCGCTCCGCTGCCCGCGTCCTTCGTAGGCCTGAACTCCATTCGCGGCAATTTTCCCGTTACCGAAAAAACCAGTCTGTGGTCCGCGCGTCTCGACCAGCGCTGGAGCAATCAAAACACTTCCTTCGTGCGTGTCGGCGTTTCCCCGTCTCTGGTTACCGGGGTGCAATCCACTTCGCAAAATCAGGTGTTCGGACAAAACGCGGGAACCCGCGCGGGCGTGAACCAATATCGCGATTTCTCCATCGTTGGGCAGCACGACACCATCGTCAGCGACACGGCCTTCAATGAATTTCGCGTGCAGTATGCGCGGCGCGGCCTGCATTTCGGTTTCTCGCAGTTACCCGGCGGCTCCGACATTGGCGTCAACATTCCGGGCTACGCTTATTTTGGACGCGAACCGTACTCCACCGTGGATCGCATCGAGCGGCGCACTGAATTCACCGATCACGTCACGCTCATTCGCGGCAACCACACCTTCAAAATGGGCGGCGACGTTAACATCGTGCAATTACGGACCAATAAATCTCAAATCTTCCAGCTTGATTTTGGCGGCGTCGTAAACTTCGGCGGCCTGGATGCCAACACCTTTGGATTCCCAGACGCCGTACCGCTCGGTAACGGTCAATCCATCGTTCTTCCAGGTACCACCGGCTTACAGTCCTACGGTTTGGGCATCCCGACCACGTACATTCAGGGCATTGGCAATTCGAACGTTCCCTTGGACAATTTGCCTTTCTCGTTTTCCATCCAGGACAGTTGGCGTGCCAACAAACATCTGTCCATAAATTATGGTCTGCGCTACGACTACGAAAGCACCCCGTTATTCGCGCCGGCTACCGCGGTAAACGCCGCCGCCGAAAACGCTCTAGGAGTAGTCGAAGGAATTCCACGTGACAGCAAAAATTTCGCGCCGCGCCTGGGGATTGCCTGGGATCCACGCGGCGACGGCAAAACGGTGATTCGCGCCGGGTACGGACTTTTTTACGATCACCCGCTGCTCGCTGTCGCTTTTGACTCCGTCACCGCGGAAGGCGGCCGCTCCGTTCAATTGTTGTCCGCTGGGGGAACTCCCTCGGCGTGCGGACTGGTCACCCCCGCCTGCGGCAACGGCCTCGATACGCCCAACAATCTGAATGGTTCTTCGATTTTTCAGGGCGTGCTGAACGCGCTCCCCAACATGGGTTATTTGCCCAACCAGCAGCGTTTCGATCCCTTGCTGCCAGGTTCGCTCTTCGCCAATCAAAATTATCTGGCCGCGGGATTTCCGCTTCCCATCCTGCCGTTCACTCTTCCGATCACGAAAAATTTCAAGTTTGCTTACGCCGAGCAAGGCAATCTTACGATTGAGCGCGAAATCTTCGGCACGTGGAAAATCAGCGCAGGCTATCAGTACACGCGTGGCGTGGATTTGAATCGCCCAGTGGACATAAATTCTACCGACCCGCAATTGCTCGCCAACAATCTGGAATTCGCCGACGCCGCCGGTTTGGGATTCACGAACCCTGTGACCGTCGTCGCTCCCGGCGCAAGTTTTGCTCCGGGAACGAATGGCCCCAACACCTGCGGCGTGCAAGTGGTCGCGCCGCAAGCGCTCGGCGTCTTATTCGGTTGCCCGGTCGCCGCGCTCAACGGCAAATTTGTTGGGACACCGGCATTTTTTAATTTCTTCCGCCGGTCGGGGCCCAATCCTTCCTTCGCGGCCGCTACTGGTGGAGGCAACGCCGCGGTCGGTTATGCCACGCAGGTGGCGCTCGCAAAAGCCGCGGGTTACCCGACAGGTTTCGGAGTTCCCGTCCCGTTCAACAGCGTGGACGCGCAAGAGTCCAGCGGCAATTCCACTTACCATGGCCTGACCATCAATCTAACCAAGCGCTTCTCGCACGCGCTCGAACTTCTCTCCAGCTACACGTGGTCGCATTCCATCGACGACTCCACCGACCTGCAGTCCCCGCTTGAGCCGCAGGACAGCCGCTTCCCTTTCCTCGAGCGCGCCAACTCTGTTAACGATCAGCGTCACCGCTGGGTCACCAGCGCCGTTTTTCAAACCGCCGCACCACATAGCGGGGATAGTTTCGCGCGTCATTTCCTCGGCGGCTTCACCATTGCGCCCATCGTTGAGCTTTCTGCCGGCCGCCCCTACAACATCATTACTGGCGAGGATACCCGTCTCGATCTAGGCGCCTCGCAAGCGCGCCCGTCTGTTGGCGGCGGCACTACTTCGCCATTTATTCCCGGCTTCAGCTTTACTCCCGCGAATGTGTGCCTTACCAACTCCTTCACGACGTTCAGCGTCCCTGGCATCAGCCCGCCGTTGGGATGCGACGGCAATCTCGGCCGCGATCGTTTCACCACTCCCGGATTTTTTGAATGGGACATGCGCGTGTCCAAGCGCATTCCATTCGGCGAACGCTTCAGCCTCGAACTGATCGCCGACGCCTTCAACCTCTTCAATCGCACCAACGTGGCAGCCGTCAATCAACTCTGCGACCCGTCCGCTGGATCCACCTGCGCCGCCGGTCAACCTAACGCGGCATACGACGCGCGGCAGTTTCAGTTTGCTTTGAAACTCTACTGGTGATTCGCGCCGTCGCTGGCTACGGAAACGTTGCGCTCGCTGAAAGTAAAGCAAACCGCCGCCGCTAATTCAGTAGAAGCAGGTACGCTGCCCGGTTTCGTTACGTTGTAACGTAAACTCTAACGTAAACCGCGAGGCGCTATGAAACTGGGCATCGTTGGCAGCGGGAAAGTTGGCAGCGCGTTAGGCGCATGGTCAGCCAAAGCCGGTTACCAGGTGGCATTTACTTCCAGAAATGAAAGCCACGCTCGCGACGCCGCGCAACACGCAGGCCATGGCGCAAAAGCGCTGCCGCTGCGCGAACTCATCGACGAATCGCAACTAATCCTGCTCACGCTTCCCTACGCAGAAGTTAAAAAGGCGCTTGGTCCCATGCGTGAACATCTTGGACGCAAAATACTCGTGGATGTCACCAATCCCGTTACTCCCGACCACAAATCACTCGCTTTGGGGCACACCACTTCAGGCGCTGAGGAAATCGCCAGGCTTTTTTTAGACGCAAATGTCGTCAAGGCTTTCAACGCCGTGTTCGCCGAGGTGTATGTTAGTCAGAATCCGAAAATCGGCGGGCAAACGATCAGCATTTTTTTCGCGGGCGATGACGTGGAAGCAAAAGAAAGAGTTGGAGAACTGATCGAGCGCATGGGCTTCGATCCTGTCGATGCCGGTCCGCTGCAGAACGCGCGCTATCTGGAACCTTTGTCCCTGCTCAACATTCATTTAGGCCGCGTGTTGGGCTTTGGCACGCACATCGGGTTCGCACTGCTCCGCAATGGCAGGCCCTAGCCTCTGAAAGAAAATAGTGTCGGCACGAAAATTCTTATTCGTAGCGCAGCGCGATCATGGGATCAACGCGCATCGCTCGCCGTGCGGGGATCCACGCAGCGCAGAGCGCTACTGCCACCAGCGCGAAAATCGCCAATCCAAATACCACCGGGTCGTGCGCGCGAGCTTCAAATAACAACGACGCCAGCAAGCGTGTGCAGAACCAGGCACCCAGCAAACCAAGCAGTGCGCCTCCAATCGTGCAACGTGCCACGCTCGACAGCACCATTTTCAGAATGCTCTGTGGCGTCGCGCCGAGCGCCAGGCGAACACCAATTTCTCGCGTGCGCTCCACCACCAGAAAACCGATGACGCCGTAGATGCCCACTGCGGCAAGCAACACCGCAATGCCCGCGAACAAGCACAACAGCA
>DATNKL010000102.1:0-3155 GCA_035603415.1 Candidatus Acidiferrales bacterium | reverse complement strand
TGGCATCGTCTATCATCCTGGCCCTCTGGATGCCCCAGCGGCTGCACCGTTCGCCGCACTCCGCTTTATCTCAACGCCGGACTCAAGCTCAGTCTCACTCCGCCTGCCGCATCCGATGGCCCGGGCTTCGACGAATACATTTCTGATCCCGCCAAGCCTATTCCATTTAGCGGACGCCCCAGCCACCCCATGGGCTTTGCCAATAATGTCCCTTGGGCCAACTGGCTGGTTGACGATCAGCGCGAAGTTTCCAGCCGCCCGGATGTTCTCGTCTTCGTCTCCGACACTTTAACTTCGCCGATGAAAATCAGCGGTCAACCCATTGCCAATTTAGTCGCGTCCACCAGCGGCACGGACTCCGACTGGGTTGTCAAACTGATCGATTTATATCCCGACGAAGTAGGAGCCCAGGAGGAAATGGGCGGCTACCAATTGATGATTTCTGCGGATATCTTCCGCGGCCGTTACCGCGAAAGCCTCGAAAATCCAAAACCGATTGCCTCTGACACGCCGCTGCAATATCATTTCGCGCTGCCAAACGCGAACCACGTGTTTCTACCCGGTCACCGCATCATGGTCCAGATCCAGTCCACCTGGTTTCCGCTCTACGACCGCAACCCTCAAACCTTCGTACCCAACATTTTTTTGGCTAAACCGAGCGACTATCGCAAAGCCACTCAGCGCATTTACCACGCCCCAGATCAAGCCACCTTTATCGACCTGCCTCTGGTCGCGGCACCATAGCCACCAAAACTCTTTCGTTATATAAATCGTCTAAAAACGCAGGTACCAAAAGGAGGCCTGACTATGACAAAAACCAAGTTTCTAGTTATGGCGTTGTTCTCCCTTGTGATAGCCCTCAGCGCAAACGCCCAGCAAATCCAACTTCAGGAAGCTCCCCCCGCCGTGCCTTCAATTGCTGATAAGCCCATATGGGCCCTTGAGTTCGTCAAGGTGAAACCCGGGACCTTCGGGCCCACCATGGTTTATCTGGACGATAACTGGATGCGAGTGCGCGCGGAAGCCAAGCGCCAAGGGTCTGTCTTGACTTATAACCGCATCGCCGGCGAAAGGCAGATGCTCTTTCCAGCAAAAGAGTCGAGCAACGACGACTGGGACATACTCTTGATGACCGAATACAAGAACCAGGCCGCTTACGATGGGCGCGAAAAACTATTCGCCTCCATACTCAAGCGCCTTCCCGACAATACCGCGGGGATTATCCAACGATATAAAAAAGAAGATCTCTTTCAATCCGTGAAGACTCGTGTATTGCAGGATTTTTCAGAAAACGGCTACCCCCAGTTGCGTCTGCTCACCAGGAAGTGACCCGAGCGATTCGCGTCGTTGTCTAAAGCGCGGGTGCCGCACCCTGCGGTTTCAAGGTGCGGATTTTGACTTGGCCGTTAATCTATTCGTAACGCAGCGCAATCATCGGATCCACCCGAGTAGCGCGTCGCGCCGGCAGATAGCAAGCCAACAAGCCGGTCGCCAGTAAAGCAGCCGGAGCCAGAATAAGCGCCCACGGATCAAATGCCGACACGCCCCACAACTCTGACTGCAACACCCGTACCGTCGGGAACGAAGTAAGCAAACCCAGCAAGATTCCGCCCCCCACAAGAAATAACCCCTTGCCAAGAACTAGCCTGAGAATGTCGCCCGCGTGCGCCCCCAGCGCCATTCGAACGCCCAATTCGTGAGTCTGCAACGTCACCGAGTAAATCATCACCCCGAAAAGTCCAATCAGCGCAAGTCCCAAACCAATCCCCGCGCAAACGCTGAACGAAATCAGCCGGAATTTTGGCTTCATATACACTAACTTGTTCAACTGATCTTCAAGCGGTTCGGGACGTCTTAAAATGGTGTTTGGATCAACGTCGGCTAGAACGTGGCGGAGGTTATTGGCTAGCAACGCTGGGTTAGTCACCGTGCGAATCACTAACGAACGATCGCCATAACCAGAGAACGTGTACGGCACGTAAGCCTGCGGCAACATCGGCTCGCGTGCCTCGAAGCTTTTCAAATCACTGACCACTCCCACGATTTCGAAATAGGCGTCGTGTGGCATCTCCGGCATTTGGTCTAGAACATTGAACTTGATCTGCTGCCCGATGGGGTCATCGTCTCCAAAAAATAATTTCACCAATGTATTACTGACGACCGCTACCCGGCGCGCGCCGAAAACATCGGTGGGTGAAAGCAGCCTCCCGCGAAGGACTCGCAAACCAAGAGCCGAAAAATAGCCTTCACTTACCGCGTCGAACGAGGTCTTCCAATGTTTGTCATGCGGTTTACCAGGAATCGTGATGTCGTCGGAGCGTGGCCCTCCCATCCACGGGAAACCAATAGATTCTGCGGCAGCCGTCACACCTGGTAGCGTGGAAATGCCGGGCAATAGCCGCTCAAAAAAGGCGCGTTTGCTATCTGCCGACTCGTACTGGTGTGCCGGAAAATGTACGGCTGCGTGAAGCAGCCCTTGCGTACGGATGCCCGGGTCAAAATTGCTCACCGCTATAAAGCTCCGGATCATCAGTCCCGCAAACACCAGCAGCACCATCGACAGCGCCACTTGACCGACAACCAATCCTGCGCGAATGCGCCCCCCGCTGCGTGAACCACTTGCATTCACGCCCGCACCTTGCAGGCTGGTGCGCAAATCTTTTTTTACCGCAAGGAAAGTTGGCGACAATCCAAAAAGCAGCGTCGTGAGAAAAGACAACAGAACCGCAAAAATAAGTACCGGGACGTTCAGGGACATGTCTGCTTCTCCCGGAACGTTGATCCCTGGAACGAGGCGCACTGCTTGCAATCCTAAGTACGCCAATAGACATCCCGCCAAACAACCCGCCAGTCCCAGCAGAAGACTTTCCAGAAAAAGTTGGCGAATCAGCCGCCCCCGGCTTGCTCCCAGCGCACTGCGCATCGCAATTTCTCGAGCACGCGCACGGTGATGCGTCAACAAAAGGCTGGCTACATTGCTCGACGAAATCAGCAGCAACAGAACCACCGCTGCAATCAGCAAAACTAAAGTCTGCTTGAAGTCGTCGACGATCACTTCGTTCATCGGTCTCGCCGTCATTTGGAAATGCTGGGGATAGTCCCTGGCATGTAGGATAGACAGTTGTTTGGCGATGACCTGAATATCCGCCGCGGCG
>DATNKL010000093.1:0-2247 GCA_035603415.1 Candidatus Acidiferrales bacterium | reverse complement strand
AAATAGTACTAACTGTGGAAATTTATTCGGCTGAGTGGATTCACGTGGAAAACAATGCAGCAACCGGAGCCGATTGGAAATTTTACTCTCGCTTGAGCGAATACGTGACGGAATTACGGACGCGCGGTAGGGCTTGGATTTGGGCGTGGAGCGCGGGGCGATTCCTTGGCGAGGGCTTCGACGGTTTGATTTAAAACCTGGGTGATAACTTCCTTGGGAATTCCCTGACGCAAGAGCCGATTTATGCCTGACGCAATCTCCATGTAAGAGATGCGGAGCACCTGGCGGTGCTGGTCCATCACGGACTGAATATCGGATGGGAGGGGTTTGTCTGGCAGCTTGGCGGGGGTGGAGTCCATTCAGGGAGATTACCGGTTGGGGCGTACGCCGTCACTGGTACGTCCTTCCTAGTATTGGCGGCTAAAGATGGATCCTCTAGTGAAAGGAAGCCCAGAGTATATCTGGGGTGGGCGACGGGGATCGAACCCGCGACATTCGGTGCCACAGACCGACGCTCTACCAGCTGAGCTACGCCCACCAGCGGGTTAATAGGGGACAGTTTACGCTAAAACCGGCATCTATAGAAATGGGTGCGAACGCCTTCAAGGGCGGCACGAATCATGCCTTGAATTTCTGCCCCCTGCCATTCTGGCGTTCGGGAAAACACTGAAATACGGGTGCCGCTGGGTGTAGGATTTGACTAATAAATGGGGGAAAACTGCCTTAGCCCATGGGCGGTAAGCTGGGAATACAACATTGACTTGGTACTGCTTGCTTGGGACTTCTTAGCACTTGTAAGGACGCGTAACGGGATCGGGTGTGAGGGCGAGGCAATTCAGCGTGAGTAAAACTACGAGGCTGTTGGCGCTCGGCATTTTTTTTAACGGCGGCATGCTGTCTTCCGTCGATGTGCGCGCGCAGGATTATCAAGTTGCGCCGAAATCGAAGAGTGCGGAAGAGAGCGCGGCGACTGCGGAGTCCACTGAAGATTACAACCGGAAGCTGGAACGGTTGCGGGAACAGTTTGCGGAAACGCGAGAACGACAGACGGGTGATTATCGGATTGGGCCGCAGGATTTATTGGATATAAATATTTTTGAAGCGCCGGAACTGAACCGCACCGTGCGGGTTTCTGAAAATGGCGAGGTGTCGCTGCCACTGCTGGGAGGCATGCACGTGGTGCGATTGACGGCGCGGGAACTGGAAAATGAACTGGCGGCGAAGTTGCGGGAGTTTTTGAAGGATCCGCACGTGAGCGTGATGGTGACCGCGATTGAGAGCCATCCGGTTTCGGTGATCGGAGAGGTGAACAAGCCGGGAGTTTTTCAGGTGCGAGGATCGAAGACGCTGCTGGAGATGCTTTCCATGGCGCAGGGATTGGCTCCTGATGCGGGCGATGAAGTGTTGGTGATGAGGAATGCGGGATATAACCGCGGCCAAGACGGCGGCGCGCAGACAGCGCAAACGGGAAGTGGAGTGACGGGCAGCAAGGATACGGCAGGAATTAAAGGTGGGACGGGTGCAGATGACGGCGGAAAGAAAGGCGCGCGGAAAAATAATGCGACGGCGTCGACTGCAGAAACAAATGATGCGGGCGCTACAGACGGGCAACAAGGCGACACGCTAGCGATCAATTTGCGGCACTTGTTGAATTCACGCGACCCGGGATTTAATGTGCCGATTTATGCAGGCGATATTGTTAAGGTGTCGCGAGCGGGAATTGTGTACGTGGTGGGAGCGGTGAAAAAGCCCGGGGGCTTTACCGTGAAGGGGAATGAGCAGATGTCGCTACTGAAGGCGATTGCGCTAGCGGAAGGATTGTCGAGCACGTCGTCGAAGGGACACACGCGCATAATCCGCACCGACGAGGGCAGCGGCAAACGCTCGGAAATACCGGTAGAACTGGGAAAGATTCTGGATGGAAAAGCCCCGGACATGAATTTGCAGGCTGCGGATATTGTGTTTGTGCCGAACAGCACTGGGAAGACGGTGCTTTTTAGAAGTACGGATGCCATCGTGAATACGGCGAGCGGGGTAGCGATTTTTCACCCGTAAAAATATGGACGAACAGAACAGACTGCAACTTTACGAACCGCGACAGAGTGCGCTGGAACGCGTAAATCATGGCGCGGGCGCTTATCCGGTCGAGGATCGCGAGGCGGTTCCGGACCTGCTGGAATACTGGCGGGTGATACAGAAGCGTTATGCGACGGTGGTGGTGGCGTTGCTAGTCGTTCTGATGATTGG
>DATNKL010000205.1:0-41727 GCA_035603415.1 Candidatus Acidiferrales bacterium | reverse complement strand
TGGGTTCACGCTGATTTGTGCGCGGCGTATCAGGCCAAAGGTATCGAAAGGCTTTACAGCCATCAGGCCGCGGCTGCGGACGCTGCACATCACGGGAAAAACATTGTCATCGTTACACCCACGGCTTCGGGAAAAACGCTGTGTTACAACCTGCCAGTCATAAACGCAATCCTGGAAAATTCCGATACTCGCGCAATGTATTTGTTCCCCACCAAGGCGTTGGCACAGGATCAATTAGCCGAAATTCATGATTTAAATCAACGCCTCGACAATCGATTTGGCGTCTTCACCTACGACGGCGACACCCCCAGCGACGCACGCAAAGCCATACGCGAAAAAAGCCATATCGTCCTGACCAATCCGGACATGCTGCATACCGGAATTCTTCCTCATCACACGCGGTGGACTCGGCTGTTTGAAAATTTGCGATACATCGTACTGGATGAGCTGCATACCTACCGCGGCGTATTTGGCAGCCATCTTTGCAATGTGCTGCGACGCTTGCGGCGCATTGCGACTTTTTATGGCTGCCAGCCGCAATTTATTTGTTCCTCAGCGACGATTGCCAATCCGGACGAGCTAGCCGGCAAGCTTCTGGAAACGGAAGTCGAGGTTTTGAATGCCAACGGCGCGCCCGCCGCGGAAAAAACTTTTGTCTTTTACAACCCGCCGGTGGTGAACCGGGCTTTGGGGATTCGGCGAAGCTACATCAATGAAGCTTGCCGCGTTTCGCAGGAATTTCTCAAACGCGATCTGCAGACCATGGTTTTTGCCAATTCGCGTTTGCACACCGAACTGATGCTCACCTATTTGCAGCAGGCCAATCCGCAGCAGCTCGGCAGGCCTACAAACATTCGCGGATATCGCGGCGGCTATCTGCCGAACGAGCGTAGGGATATCGAACGTGGGTTGCGCGACGGGCAGATTCGAGGCCTGGTTTCTACCAGCGCCCTGGAGCTGGGCATCGACGTCGGATCGCTGGATACCGTGGTTATGGCGGGCTATCCAGGAACGATTGCCGCGACATGGCAGCGCGCCGGACGAGCGGGCCGACGCAGCGGCAGTTCGTGCGCCGTGTTAGTGGCCTCCTCTGCGCTACTGGACCAATTTATCGTCAGAAATCCCGATTATTTTTTCGGCAATACGCCGGAGCACGCGTTCATCCAGCCCGACAATCTGGAAATCCTAATCAACCATCTGAAATGTGCGGCGTTCGAATTGCCTATTGGGCCAAAGGATCGCTTCGGAGATGTGAATGTTCAGGACCTTTGCGCCCGCCTGGCCGAAGCAGGCTTTTTACACCGCGCTGCCGAACGTTACCACTGGACTCAGGAAGCCTATCCCGCCGATACCGTGAGTTTGCGTTCAGTGACCAGCGACAATTTCGCGATTATCGATATTACCGGCGCACCAACGGTAATTGGAGAAGTTGATTTTTCGAGCGCGCTGACTACCGTGCATGAAAAGGCGATTTATATCCACGGAGGGCAGCAATATCACGTGGAGCATCTGGATTTCAAAGAGCGCAAAGCCTACGTCAAGCGTGTGGATGTGGATTATTACACTGACGCGATTCGCTACACACAGGTCCGCATCCTGGAATGCGCAGCGGAAACGCGGATGAACGATTCGCTTCCTGAAATTCCAGCGCTGCGTTCGTTCGGAGACGTGCTGGTGCGATCGCAAGTCATTGGATTCAAGAAGATCAAGTTTTTTACCAACGAAAATATTGGCGCTGGAAATCTGGAATTACCTGAAAACGAAATGCACACCACCTCGTATTGGATCACCCTCGAACGGCCGCTACTGGAATCACTGCCGCTTACGATTAGCGAGCGGCAGAGTGGAATGTTTGGATTGCTGCACGCTCTCGCTTCGGTTGCCACGCTCCTGTTGATGTGCGACCGGCGCGATCTGGGCACCGCCATCGGGGAGAAGCCGCCGTATCCCAATGATCAAGAGGCGGCCATGGACGCGGTGCAACTGCGAGACCGGATTTCTCAGAACGCCAAGGAATTCTTTGAGCCAAATTTATATTTGTTCGACGCGTACCCTGGCGGGATTGGATTTTCTGAGCCGCTATACCGCGCACATGAAATTTTGATGCAGCGGACGCGCGAGTTGATTATCGCGTGTGCATGCTCTCAGGGCTGTCCTTCGTGTGTTGGGCCTGCGGGAGATCTCGCTCAGCGAGCCAAGGAAGCAGCGCTGGCTATTTTAGACCGGCTTTGCAATTCGAACGGCGAGGCTCGCTAGATGGCTGCGCTCGATCACAAATTTTCGCGCCTGGCGGCTTTAAAACCTGTGCGTCCCCCGGCGGTACGATCGACAACGCTACGCGAGCCGTGCGAAGAAGACACCATGGCGCGAGTCCTTGGCGCCGGCGTATCCACCAACCATTTTGGCGAGCATCTTGCCGTGCGAAACTGGTTTTCTACGCCAGAATTTGTGGCTCCTCACTTGACCTGTTTACAGCTTCTCTGCCAACAGCGCGACGCAGTGATTTCGCGGCGTGCGCGCGCTGCGCTGGAAAATCCTGAGAAGTGGCTTTTCCTTGACACTGAGACCACCGGACTCGCTGGCGGCACCGGAACTTATGCATTCCTGATTGGTCTGGCCTGGTGGGATGCCGGAGGTTTGCAGGTCGAGCAATTATTCATGCGCGATTTTGCGGAGGAGCACTCGGTGTTATGCCAGCTCGCCGCGCGCCTGGCTGAGCGTCCGGTGCTGGTGACTTTCAACGGGAAAACATTCGATTGGCCGCTTCTGGAAAATCGCTTTAGGATGACTCGTTCAATCGCGGCGCCCAGCCTGGCCGCTCATCTGGATTTGCTTCATCCTGCCCGCGCGCTTTGGAAATTTCGCCTTGGAACGGTTCGCCTGATCGATCTGGAGCGCGAAGTTTTGAATCCCATGCTGCTTGGATGGTGCAGACAAGGCGATGTGTCCTCGAGATTTATTCCGCAATTTTATTTTGATTACCTTCGCGGCGGTCCGCCAGAACCGCTGCTGGGAGTCGCGCGCCACAATCAAATGGATCTTCGCGGATTGGTGGCGTTGTTTGGAAAAATTAATGCACTGCTGGCCGAGGAGACCAACCCTGACGAGGCGATGCACGGCCTGGATCTTTTTGGTCTGTCGAAGTTTCTGAATCGCCGCGGCCATAAAGGGCGTGCGCAAGTAGCCTGCGCGCAAGCCGTCGATCTCGGTTTGCCAGTGGAGTTTCACTCGCGCGCTCAATACGACCTGGCGTTAATGGCCAAACGAAGAGGTGAACATCAGCGCGCCGCGGAACTTTGGCATAAAATTCTGGCCCATTCCGGAGACGCCATTCAAGCCTGCGAGCAGCTCGCCATTCACTATGAGAAGCGCGTCAAGGATTATGAGCGAGCGCTGGAGTTCGCTCACCGCGCTCGTAAACTGTTGCGTACACAAGCTAACCAGGCCAGCGTGTTCGCGCGCGGCGGATTTGCGCGGCGCGAAGATGTGTCGCTGAAACGAATCAAACGGCTGGAGGTGCGATTAACAAAGCGTAGCGGCAGGTTACTGGAGTTGGCCAACGCCAACGCCGGCGGCTCGGTTTGAATCCCCACTGGGCAGGCTCGTCATGGTTCTCTCGGCAGGTTTGGTGGGATCGAGTGGAGGTTCGGGTGAAGCGGGCCAGCCGATCGCTTTCGTGACACCGTCAAACACCGGGCGCGCGGTTCCTTCTATGGTCAGGCATTCGGCCTCAAGGCATCGCAGATAAACGCCGCCTTCCATCGAATCGAAAGAAAAAAAGTTTGGCCGTCGAAACAGTCTGGAGCGCTCGTCATATTTCTTCTCCAGCGCCTCGGAATATTGGCCGAAAAAACGCACTGCTTCAGCGGCATTACTGAGCCGAAGCAAACTTACGAGTACAAGCCTCTTAGTACGTTTGTGCTCGTAAACTACGTAACGATCCCCATCCCACGCAGCCGCAAGAGTTTTTGCGCGATCCTCACCAAGAAATTGTTTCAACACTTCTTTCCAGCCGAATTCGCCCATCACGTTTTCTTCGAGCTTGGTCCAATCCGGCCCCAACAATTTGTCGAGGTCCGGCAACTTTTCAGTGGAGGGTGTCTTGCCTGAATGATAAAGCGCGGGATGCATAATCTGCTGCGTGGAAATGGGCGGTCTGGAAAAAACTATAGGAAGACCGTTCCAACCACTGCCTTTCAAAAGATCGGCGGAAAATGTAAGGCCCGCAAAATAGGGAAATACCAATGCGTCCTTCAAAAACGGAGGCGCCTTTATTAGGGCTGGCGTGGCGCCCATATCGCCAACAAGCATACCGGGATCAATATCAGGCAGGTCCTTAAGCGATCGGCCGGTTTCCTTCAGTAAATAATCAATCATGGCTGCCATGGCGCTGCCTTCAAGGACCGCTTCTCTAGCGAGTTCGCCATCATCGTTGGGCCTGGCAGCTTTGACCCACGTTTCGATCTGAAAATGCTGATCCTCCAGGGCATGGGTCAGTTCGTGGGCCATAACCATTTTTTGATCCGCTAAAGGAATCCAATCAGCAATATAAAATTCGTGCGCTTTGGGATCATAAAGGCCGGCGATCTGCTCGGTCAAAAGATCCACCATAAATGAATCGATGTCGAAGCCCCTCGGGAGGAGACCAAATGCTTCCGCGCTGCGAGCGGATGCGTAGCGCTCGGCAGGCTGTTTGTCCTCATTCATTTCGCTTATAACATAAGCGCGAATTTCTTCGCGGGAACGAAGAGTTTTCTTAACTGGGGTGCGCTGTTTCAATCCGGTAATTTGGCTCATCTGCGCGAGAACTTCGTCGGCCGCGGCGGCGAACTCGGCAGCAGCCGCGGACTTGGCAGGATCCGGCGCAGTGACTGCAGGAGATTTTTGCGCAAAGGCCCCGGTACAGCTGAGGGAAAGACCGAACATGGCCCAGAGTAGCGCTCGGGGAGAAACAGGATTCCGTAAAAAACGCATCGTCTTGCAGGATAACAGATTCACGAGCTTTTTCCGCTGGCTGGGCCTGACGGCAATTCTTGACTCAAAAGTTCCTGTTCCGGATCCTTAACAAGATGGTAATAGTAGTGTACCCTGCTCGTAGGAATTGCCCGGATCCGAGGAACAAATGCTGCCAGGTTTACGCTTGCGGCGCGTCCGTGAGCACTTGGGATTGACGTATCGCGACGTAGAACGATGCAGTTATGAGATCGCCGCAAAGCGCGGCCGGCCGGAATTCATACTGCACATCAGCCGCTTGGCGGACATGGAAAACCGTAATGTCGTGCCGGGACTGCATAAATTGTATGCTCTAGCGGTGATTTATCATTTAAATCCCGCGGAGATTTTTCGCTGGTACGAGGTGCCGGTCGACGAGTTTTTTGCGGACGGAGCGATGTTCCCTGCTCCGCAGACGCATCTTGGCTCGCCGCCGGCGTCGCTGCGCGTTCCACTGCGATTTGATCCCGCGTTTGATCCGGCGCGGACCTCATATCTTTCTCGCATGGTGGAACAGTGGGGTAACTTAGAAGGCACCCTCCTAGACAACAACCAGAAACATCGTTATGGATACATAGGTTTAAATGATCGGCGCATGACACCGTTATTGCGGCCCGGAAGTATCGTCATGGTGGATGTGTCCATACGGCGCATACAGGACGTGGATTGGACCTCGGAATATGACCGCCCGCTGTATTTCGTAGAAGTGCGCGAAGGCTACCGCTGCGGATGGTTCCATCAGGACGGCTCACGCCTGGTTATGCAACCGCACCCGCTATCACGCTGTTTGCCCGAATGGTGGCAAACGCCGGACCAAGCCGAAATCGTTGGGCGCGTCACTGGCATGGTTACACGCTTGAACGAACCGTGGAACAATTGGGCTGAATTATTTCCAGCAGCACACGCAGGTTCGAATAGAAAAGCTCCTTGAGATAATCGGGAGCGTGTTCCGGTAGCAACACACGATAAACTTCCATGCGCTGCCAATGTACCGCGGCGACCTCGAGACCGCCCTGCATCGCCTCTAAACATGTGCGCAAATCCGCTTCCTGACCGGCCAGCGGTATCTCCAGAATTTTCTCGAAGACTTGTTCATGACAAATCTCCAAAGCCTGTTGAACCGCGGGATCCGGGTAAAGCGCCGCGAGACCGGCATGTTCGTATCTCCCGCTGGATAAATCCCGCAACGAAGCGATATAGGTCAAGCGCGAAAGAAGGCCTGGAATTCCCGCCAGCGTGGTCAACGTGAAATCCTGAATGATCCGCCGGTTCTGTTGCAGTTGTGTCAGTGCTTCCATAAGGTTGCGGCGCTGTTCCGCAGGCAGAACTTTTTAAACCCGGAAATTTAGCCTGTCTTGTTTCCGTTCATGGTGAGCCCAGGAGGCTCCACTGTGAACAGAAAAATCTATCTAGCGCTTTTAGCGCTCGCCGCGTTGATAGTAGCGCCGGTCAGCGCAATCGTCAATTTTAACCACAACGTTTACGTTGCCGAGGGTTCACCGATACCACCCGTGCCGCCGGGGTTGGTTGCCGAAGGTTCGCCGATTCCACCCGTCCCGCCAGTGCTGGTTGCTGAGGGTTCACCGATACCGCCGGTGCCGCCGACGCTGGTTGCAGAGGGTTCACCAATACCGCCCGTCCCGCCAGCCGCTGCGTTTTTTGCTTAAGCAGAATGGTCCGCAGCGCCTAATTGGCATAAGCGTTGCGGGCCTTCTTGTTATCTGCTGCTGTAGGTTTAGTACTTCCTGCCACAATTAATTACCGACAGTAGGCTGCCGAAGTTATCACTTGATACCTACTAAAAATGGTATCAAACTGATAGCATCCACCGGTGGCCATAAAATTACAACCAATTGTGGAAATTGTCTGGGTCGCCAGCTTCGTAGTGCAATTGGCGCTGTGCGGAATTCTGGTTATTTTCGGGCATTTTCGGAGATTGCCTTTTTTCACCTTATACGTCTGTCTTAACCTCTGCCAGGCGTTGTTCCTGTATTTCATTTATCAACACTACGGCGACCGTTCTCAGGTCGCTTATGTTGCGGGCTGGTGGTCGGAAGCCATCACTCTGTTAGCTCGCCTCTTTGCCACCATCGAAATATTGCATTTGGTCCTGATTTCTTATCGGGGCATCTGGGGCTTGGCTTGGCGGCTCCTCGCTGCGACTTCGGTAGTGGTGCTGTTATTCGTGAGCGTGGGTTCTTGGGGGAACGCCCGGCAGGCGCTGATCCGGGCAGACCGGGGTTACCATCTAATTTTTGCGGTCGCGCTCATCTTGTGCCTGGCCATGATTCGTTACTATTTCATCCACGTTGATAACGCATATAAAGTCTTGTTGGTCGGATTTTGCTTTTATTCATGCGTCAAAATCCTGCTGAATACTGTTCTGTACAATTTTTTGAATCACCTGGATTCTCCTTACGCCACCGTTTGGCAAATCCTGGCGGTCTCTCCATATTTGATTGTCCTTCTATTTTGGGGCGCGGCCTTACTACATCCGTTACCCACCATGCGAGAGCAACAAGCCGTTCTGCCCGCTTCCATCTATGGGCGGATTTCCCCCGAGATTAATCTTCAACTCCAGGCTATCAACAAACAATTGATGAACTTCTGGAGGATAGAGGGGCCGTGACAGTGAATTATTCGCTAGTCATATTTGCGGGCTCGGGCCTATTGCTGCTGCTGGCCATGGCGTGGTTGGCGTTTTCCGGAACGCGTCGCCAAGAAAAAGTCGCCGGAAATGGCCCCCTGGAGCGAGAGTGCCTTCACATTTCCCGGCTGCCGCAAATCAAACAGGCGCTGGCAAATTCGGATTTTGTATATCTCAAGGAACAAGGACACCCCGCGCTCGCCAAACGGATTCGAAAGGAGCGGCGCCGTATTTCACTTGTTTATCTAGCCTGTTTGCGCGTTGAATTCGAGAAATTGCTGCACCTTGCACGCATGGTTGCGGTGATGTCACCTAACGTTGCAGTCGCGCAGGAAGTCCAGGGCTTACGGCTGAACTTTGAATTTTCCTGCCGGTATTATTTGATTTACTTGCGATTGGTCAGTGGCGTAGCTCCCCTCGAGGCCATAGGCAGTCTCACCAATATGGTCAGTGCACTGACCGTTCGCATGGAGACGGCCATGAGCGAACTTGGCGAACGGGCTGCTTTAAGCGCGGAGCTCTCACCTCACAACGGTGGTGGGTTGGACGCGGGCGGATAACAGCACGTTGATGGCATCCAAGAGTCTCCCCTTGTCCAGCGGCTTTTTCAAAGCCAATCCGGCATTGGCGTCCTTTTCAAACACATCCTTCCGTGAGTCCACCGTGTACATTTTAATCACACGCTGACAAAGCCCGGGCCTGTGTTCAATAAGCCAGTCGAAGAAACTTTTCGTCAGATGACCATCTGCGACGTCGCAGTCAGCAAGAATAACGTCAAAATCGTATTTGTCGATAAGACCGTGGAGTTCGTCACCGTTTTTGGCAGTGTGAACTTCATAATCGTGCGCATCGAGCATTCCATTCAAGGTTTGCAAAACGGCATAGTCGGAATCGAGGCACAGCACCAAGCCAAGTCTTTCGGCGCTCTCAGTCTGCGAGTTTCCACTCTGCGACGTCGGGGAACCGTCCAGCGGTAATTCGATGGTAAAGGAAGCACCGCGATGTGGCAGGTTGCGGACGCGAATGGTGCCGCCGTGCTCGGTCACAATTCCATAGCAAATGCTTAAGCCCAGACCGGTTCCTTTGCCCACCGGCTTAGTAGTGTAAAAGGGATCGAAAACGCGAGAGGCTTCCTGAACGCCTGGCCCGCTATCGGTAAATTCAACGAAAACTCTGGCTTTGTCCGAACGCGTGGTGACCCACAAATCGCCGTCGGCGGAGCTTTCCAAAATGGCATCGACAGCGTTGTTTACCATATTGAGGAAAACCTGCTGCAATTGATGTGGATCGGCGGACATAACCGGAAGGTCTGGAGCTAAATTCAGGTGCACGCGAATGTTGCTCATGCGCAGGTCGTAATCGCGTAGCGCCAGGGTGTCTTCGAGAATGTGATTAATCATGGTCGGCAGGCGTTCAGGTTTGTGCTGGCGGGCGAAGCTCAACAAATTTTGCACGATGCGATGAGTGCGCTGCGCCTGCTTGTAAAGCTTTTCGGAATATTCCATCCCCTGCGGGCCCATTTGGCCGCTGGCGCTGAGTAATTGGCTGTATCCAAGGATGGCGGTCAGCGGATTATTTAATTCGTGAGCAACGCCGGATATCAGCTGGCCAACGGCTGCCATCTTCTCGCTATTCAAAAGCTGTTCCTGAGTGCGGCGAAGATTTTGGTAGGCCTGGCGCGACTCGTCGTATAGCAGGGCTCTTTCCGTAGCGTTGGAGATCTGGCTGCCGACGGCGATGAGCAAGTTGGCGTCAGCGGGAGAAAATTCGCGCGGGGAACGGCTGCCAACCACCAGTCCGCCTAGAGGACGGCCCTTGGACCACAGCACCACCACGTAAGAAGAAACAATCCCTTCTTTGGTTAACGCGTCGCGAAAAATGGGCGGCAGTGCCAGCCCGTGAGCCGATAAAAATGTCGCATGTACCGCCTTAATGTGTTCCAGCAACTCCGGTTGTAGCGCGACCGCCGGCAGGTGTCGCGCGTACTCGGACCGCTGGCCAACGCCCGCGACGCGGCGCAGCGTCGTGCCACTCTCATCGAAAAGAAATAGCGAAGAAGTATCCAGGCCGAACAGCTCGGACAGCTGCGTCAATGTTCTGCGAAGCGAATCGGTCAGGTCCATGGATTCGGTGAGCGTCTGAGCGATGGAGTTCAACACCATGAGCTCGCGATTTCTGCGCCGAATTTCGTGCTCAGCCCTCTTTCGTTCACTAATGTCCAGCACGAATCCTTGGTAAGCCGTGACACTTCCGGAATTATCGCGGATGGCCACGGAGGACTCGAGCACGCTTCGCACTTCCCCGTCCTTGCGGCGCATGTCGAATTCGAAGTCCGCGACGCTACCATGTTCCTGCAACAGTCTTTTCAGCCGATCGCGTTCCGACGCGTTTACGTAAAGAGTAGGGGCAATGTCGACGTTCAAGAGTTCTTCGCGGGAATCGTAGCCGGTCATTCTAAGCAGCGCGTCATTAAAATCCAGAAAACGTCCCTGCGGCGTGGAAATGAATACGCCTTCCTGTACGTTGGAAACCAGGGTGCGGTATTTTTCTTCCGCGCGTTTGCGGTCGGTAATGTCCTTAAGAACGTGTACGATACCCAGGGGATTTCCCGCGGAATCAGAGAAAGTCGAATTGGAGGCCAGGAAATAACCTCGCAACCAAGGATCGGGATCGTCTCCTTCGCCGGCCACCCCTTCGCAAAAAGGACAGATGTCGTAGGTCGCTCCATTGCGAGGCAACAGATTGGTGACCGTACGGCCTACCAGCGCGGTGATGTCCCTGCCCAACAAATGGCTCAGCCGTTGATTCGCGCGTAAAACATGGCCTTGCCCGTCATGCACCAGGATCGGATCGCCGATGGAGTCAAACGTGTAGGCCCACTGCTTTTGAACCGTGGTGAGCTGTTCGAAGAAACGCACGTTTTGCAGCGTTAAACCAAGAAGATTGCCGATATTAACTAGATATGCGATTTCGTCCGGTTGGAAGCGCTTTTCTCGCGTAGTGCCGACGCTGAGAATTCCCAATGGTCCGGTCTTGCCGCGAAGCACAATCGTAACCATTTCTTTTACCGCCGGCTCGGCGACACATGGCCATATCTCTCGATCGGTCTCGGGATATAAACGCAGGAATTCTGAGGAGCCTTCGTGAAATAATTTTGCCAGCCATGGCTCGGTCACCGGCAATAGTGCGCATTCGCTAAGGAAAGATTCGCTGAATCCCACGGAAGCACGCACCGCCAGCTGCCCTGAAGCTCCTTCTCCTTCAATCAAGCGAATCAAGCCGTGTGTTGCACTCAGGCTTTCCACCACTTGAATCAGTACGCTGTCAAGGAGTTCGCGAACGGAAAGGCTCTGGGTGCTGGCCGTTGTCAGTAGCGTGAGCCTGCGCATCTTGTCATTCAATTCATCGGTGCGCGCACGGCCGCTCTCCAGCACCACCACGATCATGGCGATGCCCATCGCCACTCCTAACAAATCGTCAAAGGCCATGCGCAGTAAAAATACGGGCGACTCAGCCCACAACGGCCTGTCCAATCCGTGGAGACCACATGCCAAAAGCAGGCCGGCGAGCAATTCCGCACCGTGCCCCGAACCGTATCTTTCTTGGGTCGCGCGGCCGCGCCAGAGTATCCAGCCGGCCCCTAGGAGAACAACACTCTCAATCATGGCGGTGGCCCAGCGAGCCACACCTACGTGCAGCCCGTTGGCCTCAAGATAGAAAACGGTTATAAGGATCAGCGCCAAGGGCGGAAAAATTGGCCAATGTAACCGGTCTGATGCCATCGTGTACTGAATGACGGCAATCAGAAATAACAGCGAGCTCGCCACATGCCCCACGATCAGCATGAGCCCAATGCCCCGCACCGGCGTGATTGCCAGCGCTGCTTCGCTCATGGAAGTCAAAGTAAAGACCGACCAACCGATCAGCCAGGAACGGAAATAATTGGAATGATGATCCCTGCGAAAAAGAAAGAACAGCACCAGCAGCACAATGGAGGACGCGGCTTCAAAGAACGCGATGCTTAAGAGGCCTTGATTTGGTAACACGATGCGCCCTTTCCACGCAGAGATGCCGTAATGCGAGCTGGGCAGCTACGGCGGAAGACTCATGAATGGACCACAAAAGCTATCAGAGAGAAGCCTATCGCGACGCTAACACGCTATTTTCTGACTAGGCAAGCCTTCGCAATTCGGGGTGTGCCGTCCCATATAATGACTATAGGGAGCCAACCTACGTGGAGATGGAAAATATCCTGGTTGTAGATGACGAGGAAGCAATTCGGGAAGTTGTCTCGACCATGCTGGAGTCCAGAGGCTATCACTGCATGACCGTGCCTAATGGTCGAGCCGCTCAGGAACAAGTAAAGCGTTCTACGCCGGATCTCGTGCTAAGCGACATGATTATGCCCGAGATGGATGGGCTCAAATTGCTGGAGTGGATGCGCCAGTACGATCCTGAAGTTCCAGTAATCATGGTTACCGCCATTCATGATATTTCTACTGCGCTCGAATCTATTCGCAGGGGCGCCTACGATTACATCTTGAAGCCCTTCGAAAAGGATCAGTTATTTCTCGGCGTGGGACGAGCCCTGGAGCATCGCAGGCTGATCACCGAGAATCGCAGTTACCAGCGGAACCTTGAACAACTGGTTGAGGAGCGCACTGCGCAACTTACCGGCGCAATTGCACAGCTGGAGCAATCCTACGATGACACTCTTGAAGCGCTTGGTAGCGCTCTGGACTTGAAAGACGCAGAAACGGAGGGCCATTGCCAGCGTGTCACCGCGTTTTGCATATCGATCGCTAAGGCCATGGACGTACCAGCGGGCTATCTTCCCATCCTCGCCCGAGCGGCGTTTTTGCATGACATTGGAAAAATGGCCATCCCCGACAGGATTCTCCGCAAGCCCGGTCCCCTGAATGACGAAGAAAAGCAAATCATGCGGAAGCACTGCGATATCGGTTACAACATGCTCATTCGCATACCATTCCTGCGCGATGCCGCGGAAATCGTGCTGGCCCACCAGGAATTTTTTGACGGCTCCGGCTACCCGAGAAACTTAAAAGGTGAAGACATACCGCTCGGGGCGCGCATTTTTACGATCGCCGATTCCATGGACGCCATGATCAGCGATCGGCCCTATCGCAAGGCTCTCCCGCTGTCCCATGCTCGCGGAGAAATTAAGCGCTGTTCCGGCACGCAATTCGATCCCAAAGTTGTAGATGTGTTTATGGACATTCCGGAGGAACACTGGGTCGAGTTGCGCGAAAATCTGGGCTCGCCATTCCGCCTTGCGCATCTCAAGAATCTTTCCTAAATTTCTCGCCGACCAAGGCAACTAAAGCCTCGACGCCAGCGGTGAATGCTGGCTCGGGCGTGATTAAGCTCACAACTAAATATCCATCGGCGGGAAAATCGTAGAAATGGCCGGGATGTACGTACACCCCGCGCGAATTTAACAACTCCAGCGCGAGGTCGTCATCACCTCCGGTCACCGGCACTCTGATTACCGCGTACCACCCGCCTTCCAGATTTAACCGGGAACACAATTTCTGCGTTGAGAGCAGCCTGTCGAGTTGCGCGAGATTGGTCCGTGTGCGCGCGATACATTGCCGCTGGAAATTGTGACGCAGTTCCAGCAAGGCTGGCAGGGCCAATTGCATTGGAGTATTCATCGACAGATAGGTGTCCGCAATCATCTCCAGCCTTGCGACCCCCTGTTGTTTCAGCGTTTCCGGCCCCGTCGCGATTAGCCAAGCAACTTTCATTTGTGGCAAACCTGAAATTTTGGACAGGCCGCTCATGGTGAACGTCAACGCTTTGTTGTTCGACGCGAAGCTCGACAGCATGTCTTTGCCGAGTGAAAAATCCAGAAACACTTCGTCAGCAATGATGGCCAGGTCGCCTTCCAGGCAAATCTGGTTCAAGTGATGCATGTCGTCGCTTCGGCAGAAATGCCCAGTGGGATTGTTTGCGTTTACTATGACAATAGCGCGGGTGCGGGGATTAATGGCCCGTTGCAAAGCGTGGAAATCAATCTGCCAGCCGTAATCATAAATTAACGGATAAGGCGCGGTGGCCACGTCTTGAATATCGGCGAGAAAATTGAAGAGCGGATAGCCCGGCTGCGGAATCAACACTTCGTCGCCAGGATTGCACAGCGTTCGAAATAAGAACGAGTACGATTCGCTGGTGCCGGTGGTCAGAAAAATGTCATTGACGTTAACCGCACATTCGTGCGATCGATAGTAATCAACGACCGCGTTGCGAGCCGAGAGCAGACCCTGAGGAACAGGATCATAATTCAGGCTTGCCGGATGGCTAAGCGCCTCCAAAATCTGCTGGGCCGCAAAATGAAAACCACATTTCGTGGGATTGGATTCGGTTAAGTCGATTACCTGTTTAGCGGATGTGATGCGATCGGCTAATGCCTTACTTAATGGGTTCGACTCCAGGTTCCACGCTGTGCGATCGGAAAACATTCGCCGAAGGTTAGCATGACCGGCGAGAAAAGCCGCTCAATCGCCGATTAATTATTACCGATTATCGACCGAGGTAAAGAAGGACGGCCAGAAAAACCCACAAACCGTCAAGAAAATGCCAGAAATAAGACGTAACTTCCGCAGCCGTGGCGCGAGTGACTTTGGCGCGATCGAAGTTGCGGAAAGCTACGAACAGCAGCGCGCCTACACCCGCCACGATGTGCACCGCGTGCGCGCCGGTAAACACATAGAAAAAACTGCTGGCAGGATTAGTGGCCATGAAGACGCCCTGGTCCAGAAGCTGACGCCAAACAAAAATCTGCCCGGCAAGAAAAACAAAACCCAAAACTGTAGTTGCCCACCACAACACGCGAAATCCAGAAAGGTCCAATTTCGTTAAACGCCTGCGCGCCAATTCCAGTGTCACGCTGCTGGCGACCAGGATCGCAGTGTTCAACCAGATGATCCCCGGGAAATGAAACGTCGCCCAATCGTTGGCGCTTCCCTTGCGAACCACATAAGCGCTCACCAGCGCCATAAAAAACATCAAAATGGATACGATTGCTACGGCGATGCCGGTGAAATAGCGTTTTGGCGAGAACCGCCTGGAGGGACGCCCTTTACCTCCGTCATCTCCGCCGCCGTCATTCGCGGGAGGTTTTCCGCCACCGCCGCCAACGTTTTCAATAATCAGTTCGATTTCTTGAACATCGCTGGTGGATCGCACCGTAACCTCGGCTCGGCTCAAAATAATGGAGAGAAGAGGAAAAATCGCAGGTCAACGCGCCTATGAACCGGACTACGCCCGCTGACCACTAAATTGAGACAAAAAATAATTTGCCGCAGAAAATTGGTGCGGTCGAGAGGACTCGAACCTCCACGCCTTGCGGCGCTAGCACCTCAAGCTAGTGCGTCTGCCAGTTCCGCCACGACCGCATCGAGATAATCCTAGAGTGCAACGGCATTGCTGTCAATCAACACCACGGAATTTAAGTCTGAACTCCGTTGGGAGCTAACGGAAGGGTGTTTAGCCGTTTGCCGGTAGCGTCAAAGATGGCATTGCCGGTCGCCGGAGCGATAGCCATGATCGGCGTTTCGCCGGCGCCTGCCGGCGCGATGTCTTTGCGGTCCAGCAGGACCGCTTCAATCTCTGGAACATCCCGGAAGCGTGGAACGCGATAGGCGGCGAAGTGAGGATTCTGAATGCGGCCATTTTCAAATTGGATAGCTTCGAATAACGCGCCACCCAGCCCTTGAATGATGGCGCCTACTACTTGGTTGCGCAGGCCATCGGGATTAACGATCGCGCCGCATTCGAACGCTTCCACAACGCGCACCACTTTCACTTCACCCTTGGCGTCGACCGCGACTTCAACGCACGTGGCCACATAGCTTCCCTTTTCGTTGCCCGCCGCCACGCCAAATCCCTGGCCGTCGGCCGTTTTCTTGCGCGGCCAGTCGAAAGATTTCGCGGCCGCCTGCAATACAGCGCGCATCCGCGCGTCGGAAAGATTCTTCACGCGAAAAGCCAGCGGATCAATTTCCGCGGCGCGCGCCAGTGCGTCCATATGTGTTTCGCGCGCGAAATGATTGGCGGTGGCGGCCAGCCCGCGATACGATCCGCTGCGCAGCACCAAAGGCGCGGCGTGATATTCCACACGCTGATTCGCAACCACGTACGGCGTTTCTATGCCCGACTTGCCCGAGTGATAATTGTCAAACTCCCAAGCCGTCAGCTTGCCGTCAGAATCGATCGCGCTTTTCACTTCAATTACGCCCGCGGGACGAAAATACGCCCAGGTGAATTCTTCTTCGCGAGTCCAAACAACTTTAACGGGACGCCCCGCGGCACGCGCCAGGCGAGCGGCTTCGAGCGCGGCATCGCTGGTATGTTTTCCGCCATACGCGGAGCCCATGTCTGGCACGATGACGCGGACATTGCTCTCCGGCACGTGAAAGGTCGCCGCAAGCTCATCGCGGTTCGCAAACGGACGTTGCGTGCCAGTCCACACCGTCAGTTTCCCATCCTTCCATTGCGCCAGCGCCGCCCGCGGTTCAAGAGGCGCGTGCGCGATATATTCCACCGTGTAGGTAGCATCCAGACGATGTGCCGCGCGGGCGTACCCGTCTTGCAGCGAACCCTCTTTGATCGGGTGTTTATCGGAGCCCGCCGCGCCGTTCTGTTTCAGATAAGAGAATATTTCGCGGTTCGAAATCTGTGGCACTTCTTTCCATCGCACCTTGACGGCATCCAAAGCTTTCTGCGCTTCGTATACCGTTGGCGCCGCTGCACCGACGAAATCTCCGTCACGCACGACGGTCACGCCGGGTTTTCCTTTTGCCGCGCTGTCGTCGTAAGCAACGATGGTCGCGCCGAATGACGGCGGCCGTAGCACTTTGCCGTGCAGCATGCCGGGCAGGCCCATGTCGGGAGTGTATTGGTGCGCCCCGGTCACAAAAGTTCGCCCCGCCACCTTGGGAATTTCTTTCCCAGCAATGGTCCATTGCGTCGCCGGACTAGTGGGATCGTCGGCCGGCAAAACTTGCGCGAGCGTTTTGCCTTTAGCCAATTCGCCGTAGCTGGCGGAATTGTGCGAGACTGGATCGGTAACTTTTCCTTCCGCGGCTACCAACCCAGTTGGCGCGACATTCCATTTTTTGGCCGCTTCCGCCACCAGCAAATCACGTGCTGCGGCCGCGGCGCGCCGGAATTCCGGAGTCATGCTGGGAGTTGACCGGCTCCCGAACGTTCCCGCATCAAATGGCGTTAGCGTGGTATCCGCAGTGACCATGCGCACACTTTCGAAAGGCACGCGCAGTTCATCGGCGATGGTTTGCGCCAATGATGTTCGTATGTTCTGTCCTATTTCTGCTTTGCCTGTGAACCCCGTGACCGTGCTGTCTTCGCTGATATGCAACCACGCGCTGATGTCTGTCGGAAGCTCTTCGGGATGGAAGCCCTTGGATTGCGGCGCGGTTTCCTGTCCCGCGAAAGTATTTGTTGCAGAAGTGAAAATCGCAATGCCGGCGCCTAGTAGATGGAAGAAGTCCCGCCGCGCCAATTCGAATTTATGAATCGGATTTTCGCTGAATTCAAAGCGCTCTGGTTCGGGAACGAATTGTTCGGCTCGCTTACTCATCGCTTCGCTCCCGCGAAAGTTTCGCAGCGTTTAGTACCGCTTCCATGATCCGCGGGTGCGTCCCGCAACGGCACATGTTGCCTTGCAATCCTTGTACAATGTCCGCGGGGCTCGGGTTTGGATTTGTTTTTAGTAGTCCGACGCTGCTCATGATCATACCCGAGGTGCAGTACGCGCACTGAAACGCCCCGGCGTCTAGAAACGCCTGCTGCACCGGATGCAATTTGCCATGCTGTTCAAGACCTTCGATGGTGGTGATTGGCCGGCCTGCGGCTGCGCTTACAGGAATCTGGCACGAGCGCCGCGGTGCGCCGCCCAGCAGGACCGTGCACGCGCCACACTGCCCTTCGCCACAGCCATATTTCGTGCCAGTCAGTCCTAATTCATCGCGTAGTACGTAAAGCAGTGGCGTGTCGCCAGGATACTTCACCGCATAGCCTTTGCCGTTTACTTCAAGTTGTAAGGGGATGGCCATAACTTTTCCCGCATTTTAATTTTTGCGCACATCCGCGACGGAGGAGTGTTCGAAACTTGGGCGTGCATGGCACGTTTCGCACGTAGTCTTGGCATGATTCATCTCATGGCAGTTCAAACAGCTGTACATGGTCACTACACTGGTGACCTCTGACATCGCCTGGATCTGCGACACATTTCCGTGGCACGTCTCACATTTTACTCCCGCCGCGAGATGAGCGCGATGGGTCCACGATACTCCCGGGATCACTTTATAAACACGCACCCAGGGAATTTGCTGGTTGGATGCGACGTACTGCGCAATCTTTTGTATGGACAGTTTGTCCTTCGCGATGGTCACGTGACACTGCATGCACTTGGCCGTGTCGGGAAAAGTCATGAGCTTCCCAGGCTCGGGATTGGTGTGGCACTCCGCACATTTCAGACCGAAGGCGAGATGTTGCTTATGGCTATAAGGAATAGGCTGTTCCGGCGCGGGGTGCGGGCTCGGATTTTCAGGCACCATATATTTTTTTGCGGACGTGTGCGCGCTGGCGCTGGTGGTTTTGTGCGCCGGCGCCTGGCTGGACGGCGGCGGCGGCGCGGTTCCGCGCGTTGCAATGCCAAGCAGTGCAAGCAGTGTCAATGCAAGGATCACTAACGCCGTGGATCTCTTTCTCTCCATGAACTCCGACTCCCCCATAGATGAATTGTCCGTGCTATGCTCTGCCGCTATCCACCGCTAAATTTTCTTCACCACCGCTTCAATGCTCGTGCCGAAATCCTTGAGCATGACCGTGGCGCAATTTCTTCCTGGGCCGCCGGTCACCGAGCCCCCCGGATGTGTAGTTGCTCCCGTTTGATACAGCCCGGGAATGGGCATGTTGTGATGCGCCCATCCAGGCATCGGCCTCATCGGTCCGGTCTGCGAGGTAGTTTGCGCACCAGCATGAGCGCTGCCGTGCCAGAAATGCGGATTCATACGCTCCATGTCCAGCGGACTTTCTATAAAATGCGCCAGGATTTTGTCGTCAGTTAAATTCGGTACGAACCGGCGGAGATATTTCAAATTGGCGTCGGAAACTTCTTTTTTGATCTTGTCCCAATGTTGCGGGCCTTCTTTCAACTGGTAAGGCTGCCATCCCACGACTTTGAAATTGTGCATGCCCGCGGGCGCGCGTGTGGGGTCAGCAACGCTGCAACAAATAATTTGTAACGGTGGATCCTTAAGATTGACGACGCCGCTGGCATCGTCATATCCAAAGCGCAAGGCGCGCTCCGAACTAGCCAGCACTCCTGATTCGCACGGCGATATCGTGCCGCCGGCAACTTTGAATTGCGGCGCTTCCGTTGTGGCGTAGTGCGTGACAAACATGGCGTTCTCCGCCTGCCAGGTGTTCACCCCGTCGACAAAGTCCTGCCCCCACAGTTCTCGCGGCGCCATATCCACCAAATGCTTGATGTGAATCGTGGAGACCACGGCTTTTTCCGCGCGATAGGAAGTTCCGTCGCTGCATTCCACGCCCACGCATTTTCCATTTTCAATGATGAGCCGCTCTACCCACTTGTTGGTCAGCAAGACGCCGTTGTGCGCTTCGATGAAACCGGCCAGCGCCTGGGTTAGCTGCCCCGAGCCGCCCTTCGGAATAGGGCGGCCCGAGTGTTGGTGACGAGCCGTCGCGTACGCCAGTCGCCCGGTGCCCGGCGCATCGGCCGGCTCTGAAGCAAGATGCGAGAGGAACAGCATGAAGATGCGCGTGTGTTCGTCTTCAAAAGTGTCGCGAATAATTTCCCACGCGGACATCGCCAAGCGCCGCTGCCAAAGCTTCCCGCGTGGCTGAGTCGCCAGCTGATCGTTCAATGGCTTCCCAAAACCGATCGGAGTGAAAATGGCGTCCATCAAAACAGGTTTAATGGCATCGAACTCCGCCAGCATTTTCCGGTAAGCATCCGCATCTTTTTTGGAAAATTTTGCAAATTCCGCGTAGGTGCGGTCGATGTCGCGCCATTGTGTCAGATAGCTGCCATCAGCAAACGGAATATGGAAGATGGGATCGGGATCAATGTACTCCAGGCCGTAGTCTCCCAGCCGCAGTTCGTTGTCGCGCATCATGGGGTTATCTATCAGGAAGGAATGCGCGGAAGAACACACGTCGTCATGGAAACCTTTCAACATGAGTTCCGCGGTTTTTACACCGCCGCCCAGAAGCGGACGGCCTTCGAGAACCAGGCATCGATAGCCGGCTTTCGAAAGATACGCCGCAGTAACCAGGCTGTTGTGGCCGCCGCCCGCGACAACAATGTCAAATCGGTCGCTGGGCGACGCTTGTGATTGGCTCGCTCGGGTCGATGTTGATTGCTCGCCGGAGCCCAGCCCCAAATGCGAAACGGCTAGCGGAGCAATGGCCGCTCCTTTTACGAAGCCGCGTCTGGTGATGTTCTTCATTAAATGCCTCCCGCTACCCCGCCGCACACTGAAATTCAGGTTTTCTTTATCACTTCCGCAATGCTGGTTCCAAAATCCTTGAGCATCACGGCGGCGGCATTACGGCCCGGGCCGCCAGTGACCGAACCACCCGGATGAGTTGTCGCGCCTGTTTGATAAAGACCCGGAATAGGCATGCGGTGCTGCGCCCATCCGGGCATCGGCCGCATGGCGCCGCTCTGCGCCAGGCTAGAGCCGCCCGCGTGACAACTGCCGTGCCAGTTGTGCGGATTCATGCGCTCCAGATCGAGCGGACTCTCAATCGTGCGTGCGAGCACTTTGTCGTCGGTTAAATTGGTAGCGAACCGCTGCACATACTTCAGATTGGCATCGGAAACTTTTTCTTTGATGGCGTCCCAGTGCTGCGGACCTTCCTTGAGCATGTAAGGCTGGTAAGCCACCACTTTCACGGTGTGCATTCCAGCAGGTGCTCGCGAAGGATCGGCGAGGCTACAACAGATCACGTGCACCGGTGGGTCTGCCAGATCCACAGCGCCAGACGCGTAATCCACACTCATGTGTAAAGCGCGATCGGCGCTAGCCATCATTCCCGAATGCACCGGCGATAAAATCCCCGCATCAGTGCGATATTCCGGCGGCTCTTTCATGGCGTAGTTCGTAGCGAATAACGTCAGCCCCGCGTCCCAGGTATCCACGCCATCGATAAAATCCTGACCCCACATTTCACGCGGCGCCATGTCCACCAGCTGCTTGATGTGAATAGTCGAGAGCACCGCTTTTGTAGCCCGATAAGACGACCCGTCAGCGCACTTCACGCCAGCACATTTGCCATTCTCGACAATCAGAGAAGTTATCCATTTGTTCGTGAGAATCGTTCCGTCGTGAGCTTCGATGAACCTCGACAATGCCTTCGTCAATGCCCCCGAGCCGCCCTTCGGCAACGGCCGGCTCTCGCGCTGCTGATGCAGCGGTATATATGCAGCGCGCGCGCTCCCGGGATCCTGCAGCGGTTGCAACGCGTACGGACAGCCCATCATGAAAGCGCGGCAATGATCGTCTTCGAAGGTGTCGCGCAGAATTTCCCAAGCGGACATGGCCAGCCGCCGTTGCCACAGTTTCCCTTGCGGATGTTCCGCAAGACGCTCATTGAGCGGCTTCCCGAACCCGATGGGATTGAAAGTCACCTCGCTTAAAATCGGCCGAACAGTTTCGTATTCGGTGATGAAACGCCGGTATGCGGCGCCATCCTTTTTGGAAAATTTTGCGAACTCCTCGCAAGTGCGGTCCAGATCGCGCCACTGCGTCAGGTAAGAGCCGTCGGGAAACTGCATATGAAAAACCGGGTCGGGAAAAATGTATTCGAGGCCGTAATCCCCGAGCTTCAATTCATCATTTCGCAGCACCGGATTGCCATGGATGCCATTGTGCGCGGAAGAACAAACGTCATGAACAAATCCGCGCAACGTCAGTTCCGCGCTTTTGACTCCGCCGCCTGCGATAGGACGGCCTTCCAGCACCATGCAGCGAAAACCAGCTTTCGCCAGGTAGGCCGCCGCCAACAGGCTGTTGTGCCCCGCGCCCGCGACCACAATATCGAATTGGTCAGCCACGATGACTATCCATTTCGTTTACTTGGCGGCGGATTTTCCCGCGCGAGCGCGCAATAAAGGTTGCAGATCGCAAGCCTCTTCCCAGGTGCGCATCTGCAGCGAGCGCGCGAATTTACCCACGCCGTCCGTCTGCGCGCACAGCAATGCCAGCTCGATAATTTCTTCTTCCGTGAAATGTTTCTTTAAGTCGTCATATACCGTGTCGGAATCGATGGCGTCGTCGCCGGCTTTGAAGAGCGTGGCGAAGCGCAGCGCCGCTCTCTCTTTTTCGCTGAATTGATCGCTGGTTTCGAAATTCATCGTCGCGAGCACTTTGTCTTCGGTCAGTCCGCGCGCGATGGCCACGTTCGAACGTACCGTGGAGCAGTAGCCGCAAAAATGTTTCGTAGAGATCAGCACGCGCACCGCTTCTTTCAGCGGAATCGGCAGGATGCCGCCATTGAGCAGTTCGTTCCACATGCGCAGCCAGTTGCGCCCTGCTTCGCTGCGCACATAAATTCTGGCGCACAATGAATCTGGAGCCCCATTGACGCGTGTGCTTTCAATCAGCAGACGTTGCGTTTCGGTGGCTTCGGCATCTTCGATGGGACGAATCCTGGGCATAATTATTCCCCTAAACTTCCGCCGCCAAATTTCGCGTAGTGAGATTTTGACGCAGCGTTTGCGCGTCGATTTCTTTTTCCCAGCGCGACACCACCAATGTAGCCACGCCGTTGCCGATCATATTGACCAGCGCCCGCGCCGTGCTCATGAAGCGATCGATGCCCAGCAACAACGCCATCCCTGCTACTGGAATTGTCGGCACCACCGTTAGCGTGGCCACCAGCGCGATGAACGAAGCACCCTGCACGCCGCTGGCGCCTTTGGAAGTCAACGTTGCGACTCCAAATATCGTTAGTTGCTGTAACAGCGTGAGATGA
The DNA here is from genome assembly GCA_035603415.1 of Candidatus Acidiferrales bacterium. GTDB lineage: Bacteria > Acidobacteriota > Terriglobia > Acidiferrales > UBA7541 > Acidiferrum. The sequence continues at coordinate 19,037 of DATNKL010000205.1, read as the reverse complement.
GTATTCGTAGCCTGCGCCACAAAAAGCGCAGCCAGCGTCATGTAAATACTGGTCCCGTCGGTGTTGAAGGTGTACCCAGTAGGCAGCACCAAGCCGACCAAGCCTTTCGAACACCCCAACATTTCCATTTTCTCCATCAAGGTGGGAAGCGCAGCTTCCGAGGAATTCACGCCTATCACGATAAGAATCTCTTCCTTGATGTAGCGCAGAAATTCAAAAATGCTGAAGCCCACCAGGTACGCAACGGCTCCAAGGACTACGATCACAAATAGAATGGAGGTTAAATAAAATAAACCAATCAATTTGAGCAGTGGACCCAGCGCCGCGATGCCGTACTTCCCGACCGTAAAAGCCATCGCCCCGAACGCGCCGATGGGTGCGAAACGCATGAGAATCTTTACAATTCCAAACACCGCTTGCGTTAACGCGGAAAATAAATCGAGAAGCGGCTTGCCCCGCGTCCCCGTCATGGACAGCGCGAAACCAAACAGAATGGAGATGAACAGCACTTGCAGAATGTCCCCCTTGGCGAAGGCATCCGTCACCGTAGTCGGAATAATATGCAGGATAAAATCTGAAACACTTTGCGCCTTGGCCGGTCCCGCGTAATCGGCAATTGCCTTGGGATCCAGCGTTTTCGCGTCGATGTTCCACCCGCGCCCAGGTTGCACCACATTTCCGACGATCAAGCCAATCAACAGCGCCACTGTTGATACCGTTTCGAAATACAACAACGCTTTCCCGCCGACGCGCCCCACTTTTTTCATGTCTTCCATGCCAGCAATGCCAGTGACCACCGTGCAGAAAATCACCAGCGTAATAATCATAGTGATTAAGCGGATGAACGCATCGCCTAGTGGTTTGAGCGCCACGGCTCTCGCGGGGCTGAAGTGGCCCAAGAGAATTGCTAGCAGAATGGCAAACAGTACTTGGAACGACAGGCTCGTGTAGAACGGTTTCTTGCGCGATTCGGCCTCCGTCACCGGCGCGTCCGGTTGCAATGCAGCTTGAGAAAGGGTCTCGGGTCCGCGTCTTGTGGCGCTACTCACCGAGCCATCCGTCGGGTTTTTGAATTGCTTCGGCTAACGTGGCCAGAAATTCCGCGGCGCGCGCGCCGTCGAGCACGCGATGATCGCTCGATAACGTCATGGTTATCATCGGCCGGATCGCGGGCTTGCCATTTACGGGCACCACGCGGTCGGCAATAGTCCCCACCGCAACCGTCGCAGCTTGCGGCGGCGTGATGATCGCCACAAACGCATCCACCTGGTACATGCCCAAGTTTGAGATTGTGAATGTACCGCCGCTGATATCCGCGGGCCGCAAGCGGTTCGCGCGGGCCCGCTCCGCGAGATCGCGCCGTTGGGTAGAAATGTCACCAAGCTTTACAGAATCTGCTTTGTGAATCACCGCGCCGACGACGCCGTCTTTCACGGCCATGGCCAAGCTGATATTTATTTCAGGATTGTCGCGGATACCCGTCCCCGTCCAACTCGCATTCATTATCGGATGCTTAGTGATGGCGCGTGCGACCGCGGCGATCAGCAGATCCGTAATGGTGAGCTTCGCACCATTCGATTTTTCAACGGCAGGCCCTAGACGTTTGTGCGCAGCTATCAATTCGGTGCAATCTACCTCGCGCGTCAAAAAGAAATGCGGAATGGTAGTCCAGCTCTGGGTCATTCGTTCAGCCATCAGTCGCGCGATTTGACTCAGCGGTTCACCAGCCTGTGAAGTGGATGACGGAGCGGGCGTTGCAATCGATGATGTGGGAGCAGATTTCTTCGCGTCCGCCGCAGCCCGCACGTCATCAGCAGTGATCGTTCCGTCGGGCCCAGTTCCGCTTAATCCAATGGTATCGACTCCCAACTCCTTCGCGAGCCGGCGAGCCTTCGGAGAAATTTGTGACGACGTTTGCGTTGCTGCCGTCGCCGCTGCCGCGCCCCTAGCCACAGCGGCCCCGCCACGTTCTGCCGCCGGCGCCGCGCTGGTGGCCCTCGCTGCCGGCATCGCTGCCGGTTTTACCGCCGGCGCTTTCTCCCCAGCGGCGACAAGCCACGCGATCGTTTCACCCACCGGAATTACCGCTCCTTCATGCGCGGTGATTCCGGCAAGAATCCCATCCCCCGGCGCCTCAATTTCCACCACCGCCTTATCAGTTTCGATTTCCAGCAGCGGCTCGCCCTTCTTTACCGCTTCGCCTTCTTTTTTTCGCCACGCCAGCAGCTTCCCGGTTTCCTGCGCCATTTCAAGCGCGGGCATTACCACACTGATAGCCATAAATTTTTCGGCTGCTTGGACGGACCGTCAGTCCGTAGCGGCGACGCCCTCCCTCTTTGCGCTGGCTTCCACCATTTTCACGACTTGCTTACTTGGGGCGGCTTCGTTCTCGCGCGTGGTGGCCAGCGGACCCTCCACCGTGTGATAGTGCGCGCCCGCCACCATTAATTTTTCCGCGGGAAAGCGCGTAATAACTTCGTGACCAGTTTCCGTCACCACGATTTCTTCCTCGATGCGCGCCGCGCTCCACCCATCTTTCGAAGGCCAGAATGTTTCCAGCGCGAAAACCATCCCAGGTTTTATTTCGTGCGAATGCTCCAGCGAAACCATGCGGCTGATCACCGGCTTTTCCCAAATTGCGAGGCCGATTCCATGACCAAACTGCAACGCGAAGGCCGCTTCTTCGTCCGGGAAACCAAACTCTTCCGCTTTCGGCCACACCGACGCGATCTCCGCCGTAGTGCGTCCCGGCTGAATCAGAGAAATCGAAGCATCCAGATAATCTCGGCAGCGTTTATAAGCATCAATCATCGCGTGCGATGCATAGCCGATGGTGAAGCACCGGTAATAGCACGTGCGGTAGCCCATGTAGGAATGCAAAATGTCGTAATAAACGGGATCGCCCGGCCGCAGCACCCGATCGGAAAAAACATGCGGATGCGGATTGCAGCGCTCGCCCGAAATGGCATTCACAGCTTCCACATACTCCGAGCCCAGGTCATACAAAACTTTACTCGCTAGACCGACCGCCTGGTTTTCGCTCATGCCCGGTTTCATTGCGCGATACAACTCGTCGTACGCCGCGTCCACCATCATCGCGGAATGATTCAGCAAAGAAATTTCGTCCTGTGTTTTGATCACCCGCGCGTCAGACATCAATTGCTGACCATCTACGATGGTGATTCCTTCTTTTTGCAGCGCGAACAAAATCGGCGGCTCAACCACGTCGATACCCAACGGTTGCTTCAGCAACCCGCGCATCTCCAGCTCAAGTTTTATTTTCTTCGCCACATTCTCGGCGCGGCCCATTTCCGGCGACATCGCGCCGCGCAGCAGCGGAATACCCGGCCGCGAACGCTCGCCCAGCCAAGGACAATTCTGTTGGTGGTGGCGGGCTGCAGAACCAAAATCCCACAGGACGGGCTCATCATTCTGCGGCAACAAAGCGAAGCGGCTGATTTTGTCTTGCGCCCAGGTGCCGATGTGCGTCGCCGTAAGATAGCGCACATTGTTCATGTCGAAACACAGCAGCGCGCCCATTTCGGATTTGGCGAGCAGGGCCTTCGCGCGCGCGAGCCGCTCGGTGCGCAAGCGCTCGAAATCAATGCGATTTTCCCAATCGACTGCCATCGCCCCATAAGTTTTCAGCGCCACGATGTCCCTCCTATGTTGCGGTTCAGGCTTTGCCGCAAAGTTTGCGCGCGGCTTCGAATACCGTTTGTTCGGTGGGAACGGTTACATCTTCCAGCGGAGGAGAAAAAGGAATCGGAACATGCATCGCGCCCATGCGTTTCACGGGAGCTTCCAGATTGAAAAACGCGCCCTCGGCAATCACCGAAGCGATTTCTGCGGTGACTCCGTAACGTCCATAGCCTTCGTCGACCACAATCGCGCGCGACGTTTTTTTGACCGACGCGATCAATGTCGCCTCGTCGAGCGGCCACGTAGTCCGCGGATCGATCACTTCAGCGCTGATGCCGATTTCTTCTAGCAGCGCCGCCGCGCCCAGCGCCACTTGCACCATGCTGCTCGTCCCCACAATGGTGACGTCGGTCCCTTCGCGCTTGATGTCGGCGACACCGAACGGAATGGTGTAATCCCCTTCCGGCACCGGCCCTTTCGTTTTGTACATCATCTTGTCTTCGAAAAAGACCACCGGGTTATCATCGCGAATCGCTGTCTTCAACAAGCCTTTAGCGTCATACGGCGTCGAAGGCAGCACCACTTTCAAGCCCGGCACGTGGCTGAACCACGCATGCAACGATTGCGAGTGTTGCGCCGCCGAGCGTCGCGTCGCTCCCAATGTTGTTCGCAACACCATGGGGACTTTCCATTTCCCACCCGACATGTAGTGAACTTTGGCGGCCTGATTAACCATCTGGTCCATCGTCAACGTCAAAAAATCGCCGAACATAATATCCACCACCGGCCGCATTCCAGTCATCGCCGCGCCCACGCCCACACCCGTAAATCCCGCTTCGGAAATCGGTGTGTCGATTACCCGCTCCTTGCCAAATTCTTCCACCAGTCCGGAGAGCACTTTAAATGGCGTGCCCGCTTCCGCGACGTCTTCGCCGATGATGCACACCGTGGGATCGCGCCGCATCTCTTCCGCAAGCGCCTCACGCACCGCCTGCGCGAATGTCAGTTCGCGCTCCACTGCGCGTTCCGCCAGCTCAGGCATAAACGTCTTGCTCCACTTTGTCGGCATTCGGATATGGCGCGGCTATCGCGAAATCTACCGCCACCTTCATCTCGACGCGAACTTCATCTTCCAGTTTCACCAGCGACGGTGCATCAGTCAGTTTTTGCGCGATTAATTTTTCAGCAAACAATTTCAGGGGATCACGCTCGGTCTTCCAGTGGTGCTCTTCCTGCTTGGAGCGGTAATACTCGCGGCTGATGTCCCCGACGTGATGGCCGGTGTAGCGGTAGGTGTTGCACATCAAAAACGACGGGCCTTCCCCATCGCGTGCACGCTTCACCAGCCGGCTGGCCACTTGGTACACCGCGGTTACATCTTGTCCGTCCACGCTTTCTGAAGGCACTCCGAAAGCCGGCCCGCGGCTCACGATGTCGCCCGCGGTCGTCTCCAGGAAATGCGTGTATTCGTTGTACATATTATTTTCGCAAACATAAATCACGGGCAGCTTCCACAGCGCGGCCAGGTTCATCACTTCGTAGACCACGCCCTGGCCCAGCGCCCCTTCGCCGAAGAAGCACACCGCTACTTGCCCTTTACCTTTATGCTTCGCGGAAAACGCAGCGCCCGTCGCGATCCCCGCGCTGCCTGCAACAATTGCATTTGCGCCCAGATTCCCAGTCGCAGGGTCGGCGATGTGCATCGATCCGCCTTTTCCTTTGCAATAACCCGCTTCCTTGCCCAGCAGTTCAGCGAACATGCGATTTGGAGCCGCGCCCTTAGCGACGCAATGGCCATGTCCGCGATGCGTGCTGGTAATGTAATCGTCGTCGCGCAGCGCTTCACAAATCCCGACCGCCACGGCCTCTTCACCAACATACAGGTGTGCAAGTCCGGGCATTAACGCACGCGTGTACAGTTCATTTACCTGTTCTTCGAACAGACGAATCATCAGCATCCGCCGGTACATGCGCAGGGATCGTTCCGCCTCGGGCTTCGGCGCTTTCATCCCGTCTGAATTTTTCGCTTCAGGCTTTTTCGTTTCAACTGCTTTCGCTTCGGCCCTTTTCGCTTCAGGCTTCTTGGCGTCGCGTTTCTTCGCCTTATCGGTTACAGGACTCATCGCTTCACTCCGGACATGTGCGCCAGAACGTCGAACACTACCGCGAAATCCTGCTCGACTAATCCCATCGCTCTTGCTGCAGTCAAAAACTCATTCGAAATCGCCGTAGTGGGCATCGGCACGTCCACTTGGCGCCCCAGTTCCAGCGCCAGCAGCATGTCTTTCTGCATCATGTTGACGTTAAACCACGCTTCTGGCGGCAATTGCAGCACAAACGGCCCGCGATATTTAAGCATTGGCGAAGCGATAGCGCTGTTGGTAAGCACTTCCACCGCTACTTTGCGCTTGATTCCGCTTTTCTCCGCCAGCAGCACGCCTTCCGAGAAGGCCAGCATCTGCACGGCGAGGCTTAGATTCGACGCTATTTTAATCACCAGCGCCAAGCCGTTGTCGCCAACGTACGTAACTTTCGGCCCGATATCCAGCAGCACCGGCTTTATCCGCTCAAAGGTTTCCGGCCTTCCGCCCACCATTACCGAAAGCTTCCCTTCTTGCAGCGTGATGACGCTGCCGGACACCGGGCAGTCCACCATGTCGCACCCTTTCGCACGCACTTTGGCTGCTACTTCGCGGCTGAATGCCGGGCTTACCGTGCTGATGTCCGCATAAATTTTGCCCGGCGCGAGACCGGCCAGGATTCCATCAGGCCCATCTGTAATGGCCGCCAACGCCGCGGAATTTGTGACCATCGAAAAAATTACATCGGTCGATGCTGCAACAGCGCGGGGAGAATCGGCCCATTTCATCCCTTTTTTAACCAGCCACTCGGCCTTTGCGCGTGTGCGATTGTAGCCAACCACGGAATGGCCCATGCCAAGCAGGCGGTGCACCAACTCGCTGCCCATCACTCCTAGTCCGACGAATCCCAGATTTGCCATCAGTTTCCGATCCCCTGCTTGCAAAACCTGCTTACAAATTTAGTTTGGTAAAGTTCGAACCGCCTCCGCGTGCTGAATGCCCTGAATCTTCGCGTACTTGCCGGAGATGCGCACGCATGGAGTCGCGCGCGCCATTTGAATCGCGATGCTCCACCGCTTCCAGGATTTTCTTGTGGTGATACTGTCCGCGTTCAGGACCGCCCTCAACGGCGAAGATGCCCATGCGCTGTTCGCGCAGCACTCCTACGATCGAGTCGATCAGCGACAGAATGAGTGGATTGGAAGCGGCCTCCGCGAGCGCGAGATGGAAATCGAGATCGGCTTCAATGAATGCTTCTGGTTCAGTCCTGCTGTTGTCCATCGCTTCGACGGCTTCACGCATGGCCGAAAGGTCATCTTTTTCCGCGCGCGCCGCCGCCAACGCGGCGATTTCCGGCTCCAGAATCTCGCGCACTTCCACCAAGTGCACCATTGCCTCCGGCTGGCCGTCTCGGATCATGCGGTCTAGCGACTGCCAGATGGAGTGCGAGCTGCCATTTGTGATAAAAGTGCCGCGGCCAGGGTGCGCTTCCACCAAGCCCTTTTCTCGTAACGTTTTAACCGCTTCCCGGACAGCCGTTCGGCTTACGCCAAACTGATGGGCTAATTCGCGTTCGGCGGGTAATTGGTCACCTAACTTCTGTTGACCGCTGGTGATGGACGCTTCAATTTGCTGGACGATTTGTTCATAAAGACGGGAAGTTTGAACGATTTTATACATGGCCGATCTCCAAACGAAATCTCCTCAGTACCAACCCAAAAGCTGAAGCCAGGGACAACGTTTGTCAATAAACACTAGCCCCATTTCTCAAGATTTGGCGACAACATAAATCTGCACGGGCGGGAACAGTCGCTGAATCGCGCACTTGCGTGGAGAAATTAGTTGGCACCGACTTTTTGATGCTGGGACACGTGTGACTCGACGCACAAGGTCCGACCACTATACCCCAATAGCTCCTGCAGGAAAAGTACGAACTGGAACTTTCATACAAACGATTAAAGTTCTTGACCCTCGCCCCAGAAAGGTGGTACAGCGGTCAGACCTATTGGCCACTCCATGGAGCGTAAATGAAAAAGCCTCAAAAGGCGGTGGAAACCCGTCCGGTCAGACCACGAAAGCGACACGTGCAAGCAGGGGTCCAGCCAACCCGCCGGGAATTCATTCGTGGCGCTGCCGGCGCATCCTTGCTGTTTGCTGGCTCGAACGTGGTCGCCTGGGCCGACCACCATGGCCACCCTACGCCGCAAAGCCTTTATTATCTCGATCGTAGAATGTATATCCACAACATGGAGATCCTTGCTCACTTCTTGCCCGGCCAGCGGCGCAATGGCAAGATGCAATTGATGTCCGTCGGGAACCGGCGCTACATGTTCCAGCAGGGTGACGTCATTGATTTGAGTGACGTCCGAAAACCGGTCATGTACAACAAAGGTGGCTTTGAGGGTGGCCAGGTCCAGATCGCCTTCAACAAAGACCTGAAAAAGTGGATCCTGATGACTGGTTCGCAGACTCCCATCACAGATTCTACCCCTGAGGCCCCCAACGGCAAGTACGACGACCCGCACCTCGATGATAAGCGTAAGAATTTTAAAGGCCTGCGCGGCGTGCGGTTCTATGACGCTACCGACCCTGCCAAAATCGTCAAGCTCTCGGAATTCAGCACCGGAGCCACCGGACAGGGTACCCATCGCAATTACTATGATGGCGGCAAGTACGCCTATCTGGACACTGCCCCAGACGAGACCTTCATTCATCAACCGTCCTACTTCCGCCAACTGGTTAACGGCAACATGATCGTGGACGCCAGCGATCCCAGCAAGGTCTCCGAAGTTTCCATGTGGTGGGTGCCGGGCTCGCGGAAGGGCGAGGAAGCCGAATACAACAAGTGGACCTGGTCGAAACTGGTTCCTCCAAGAGTCGCGAAGGACCAGACGCCCTTTGCCGGCCTGCACGGCCCCGTTTACGTTCCCAAAAAATTGGAGGATGGTGGCAATCGGGGATATGGAGCTTTTGGCTGCAACGGTTTCATCATTCTTGATTTGAGCAATCCAAAAAAACAGCGCGAAGTCGGCCGATTCGAACCGCCCCCGCAATATTCCGGCATGGGCATCGCCTTCCACACCATTTATTGCGGCGTTCTCGACCGCGGCTTCGTGCTCACCAACGGTGAAACCACCAACTCTGATTGCAACCAGATTTTTCTTCCCAACTGGATTATCGACATTCGCGACGAAGAGCATCCGGTGCCGGTGGCGCAACTTCCCCGGCCAGTTCCTCCGCCCGAAGCTCCCTACCGCGATTTTTGTTTCAAGCGCGGACGCTTCGGCGCGCACAATCCGCCGCATTTGAAGGCGCCCGGCAAACCGCGTCAGGATTTTATTGCGTATTCCTATTTCATTGCTGGGCTGCGCTGCTACGACATCGGAAACCTTTATCGTCCCGAAGAAGTGGCCTACTTCGTTCCCCCACAAGGCGGCGACCTCGAAAAGTTCGGCAGCTATGACCGCACCGTCGACAATGTATTCATTGAATGGGACCGCAACATAATCTGGGTAGCTACCGACACCGGGCTGTACGCGCTGAGCTGTCCGAATCTAGGCAAGCCGATTCTGGATCCCCTGCCCGTTGCGGAATGGTCTCTGAATAAGTTGAATGAAGGCGCGGCGTAGCGCAGCCCTCTCTGGCAAATGTTGCGCCGAGTTACAAAGTTGACGTCACAAAATCGGCGCGCTGAATAACGCGACGCAAGGAGGATTTTGATGCACATGGAACGGCGCTTTGGCTTGGCGACAGTGGCGGTTGTGACATTAGTGACGGCAGTCCTTCTGATAAGCATGTCGTTAACGGCGCAAACCACCGCCCCCAACAAAATTAAATTGTTGACGCTGCTCGGAAAGCCGGTGCAATTCGTCATCGCCGAGAAACAAGGCTATTTCGCAAAACATGGTGTCGCCGCGGAAACTGAAAATCTGCCCAGCTCCGATGTTCTACGCACCAATCTGGCCAATGGAAATGGAGATCTCGCTTATCTGGCGGTGGACAACGCCGTCGCCATGGTCGAACTCGCTCACCAGGATATGGTCATCCTCACGGGTGGCGAAGGCTCGCAAAATGAATTGGTAGTGCAACCGGAAATTAAATCGCTCGAAGAGCTCCGCGGCAAAACGCTGATCGTGGATGCTCCCAACACCGCATACGCTTTACAAATGAAGAAAATTCTTTTGGCGAAGGGACTACAGGTCGTGCGCGATTACGAAATGAAACCTATCGGCGGCACCCCCCAGCGGCTGATTGCTATGCAGGAGCACAAAGAATACGCGGGATCCATGCTCGGCCCTCCCGCATTAATCACTGCCAAAAAAGAGGGATTTGTAAGCCTCGCCAAGGTCCAGGACGTCATCGGACCTTATCAGGCCGCGGGATATTTCGCGCAACGAAAATGGGCGCTGGGCAATAAAGAGAATGTCGAAAATTATCTGGCCGCCATTATCGAGGCGCAACGCTGGCTAATGGACCCCGCAAACAAACAGCAGGTCATCGATCTCTGGATCAGCGAATTTCATATGAAGCCGGAGATTGCCGCGGCCACCTATGAATCTAGCGTGAACGCTCCTGGAGGATTCGAGAAAGATGCGGCACTGGACATAGATGGTTTTAAAAATGTTTTACAATTGCGCGCCGAAATGGAAGGCCAATGGGGTGGTCATCCTCCCGGCGTGGAGAAATATTACGACCCGTCGGTCTATAACGATGCGTTGAAAAAAGCGTCCGGCGCAAATAAGAAGTAGTTGCTGCAGAGGCGCCGAGCCAGCTGAATATCTAAAATCGATACGTCGACAAAGGATGCCAAAAATATGAGTATTGTAGAAAAATGCGGACGACGAGCCGCGTTTCTAGGGTTGGTGTTCTGCACGTGCTTATTTGGCGCTGCCGCCATTCACGCGCAACAGAAGGAACGCACCCTCGAAGAGATCAAAGCCGAAGCCGTAAAACGCGCCGAAAACGGCATGTATCCATTGATCGGTCTCGATCCCGGCGACGTGCGCGAGGCTTTCGCGAAAATCAACAGCACCGACAACAACGAGTGGGCCGCCGGATTCAGCGCCGTTGCCGACCGCTACATGGCGCAAGCCAAAGCTGCGGAAGCTTCCGATCCAGCCGAGGCCAGCGCCCTGTACGTACGCGCCTGGCGGCTTTATTCCTTCGGCCGCTGGCCCGTGCCCGCTTCTGCCGGAAAAAAACGCGCTTACGCCAAAGCACTGGAAGCATTTCTTGCTCACGCCAAATTGCAAGAAAATCCGCTCGAGGTAGTCCACATTCCGTTCGAAGGCTCGGAAATCATCGGTTATCTCCGCTTGCCAAAAAATGTGAACGGCCCAGTCCCGGTTGTCATCGCCATCAGTGGCCTGGATAGTCGCAAAGAAGATCTCTCCGAGAATTTTGGCGCGATTCTCCCATTTGGAATTGGATTCATGGGCATCGATTCGCCCGGCACCGGACAAGCTCCCATCAAGGCCAGCGAAACTTCCGAGCGCATGTTTTCGCGCGTGATTGATTATTTGCAAACTCGACCCGAAGTGGACAAAACCAGAATCGGCGTGGACGGCCAGAGTTTCGGCGCGTATTGGGCCACCAAACTCGCGATTATTGAGCATGCGCGCCTGAAAAGCGTAGTCGCGCAATCGCCGCTCGCCGACGCAACTTTTCAAAAAGATTTTCTCGTAAACAGAACTCTGGGTAACCGCGAATATTTATTTGGCCTTGTTCCCGCATTGATGTCCATTTACGAAGGCGCAAATTCGATTGAAGACTTATCGGTAATTTTCCCCAAGATGTCTCTGGTGAAACAAAATCTCATCGGCAAACCGACTTCGCCGATGCTGATCATTGCCGGCGCTTTAGACACTCAGGTGCCCATCTCCGACGCCTACATGATTTTGAGCAGCGGCGACGTCCCTAAAGAAGCTTGGATCAATCCGCAAGGCGGGCACCTTGGACGTCAGGTCAAAGTGTGGCCCGATCCCGTGATTTTCAAGCAGGTGATTATTCCTTGGCTCGTACGCAACCTGAACGCTCAAGCCGCGCAGTAGCTTGTTGAGCGCCAAATTTACGCTCGATAAATCAGATCGCGGGTCGATTCGTACGCGAGCTCGTGCGAGGCCGTCGCGGCCAAGTGGCCAAGTATTGTCGCTAGGCATCGTGACGGACTTCCACTCCGCTACCATCGCCGCGGCTTTGTAGGTCGCGGCTTCAGCCGCGACGCCAAGAACTGCCCGCACGCGGGGCTTTTAAGCCCTGGCTTTATGGTTCCTGGCTCTCCGCTGGATTCGCCATCGTTTTGCGCAATTTTGCGGTATCCAGTTCGCCCTCCCAGCGGCTCACAACAATCGTAGCGACTCCGTTGCCGATTACGTTCGTAAGCGCGCGACATTCGCTCATGAATTTGTCGATGCCCACCAAAATTGCGAGCGCCTGAATCGGAATTGATGGCACCGCCGTAAGAATTGCCGCTAATGTAACAAATCCCGTCCCGGTAACTCCCGAAGCGCCCTTCGAAGCGATCATCGCGAATAACAAAATCCCCACAATCTGCCCGACTGCCAAATGCGTGTTGGTAGCCTGTGCCAGAAAAATCACTGCCAGCGTCAAATAAATATTTGTGCCGTCGGTATTAAAACTGTAGCCGGTCGGGAACACCAATCCGACGATCGATCGCGACGCGCCCAGACTTTCGAGCTTCTGCATCATGTCCGGCAAAACCGTTTCGGACGAACTGGTGCCCAGCACAATAAGAAGCTCATCTTTGATATACGCAATAAACCGAAAAATGGAAAACCCCGTGAGCGCCGCGATGCTTCCCAGAATGACGATCACAAAAACAATGCTGGTGAGATAGAACGTGCCGATCAACTTCGCGAGACTCGACAGCGATCCCAAACCATAGCTGCCAACAGTAAACGCCATGCCGCCAAGCGCGCCCAGCGGCGCTGCTTTTACAATGATGCGAATAATGCCGAACACTACTTTGGTCATCGCGCCTATGCCGCGCGCGATCCGTTCTCCCAGCGCGCCAAGCCGCGAAATCGAAAAGCCCGTCAGAATGGAAACTAACAACACCTGCAAAACGTCGCCGCCAGCAAAGGCATCTACGAAAGTTCTTGGCACCATTCCTACTAAAAATGGAACGATGCCCGCGTCCTTGGCGCGTCCCACGTAGGTGGCGATGGCTTTGGGATCCAGCGAACGTGGATCGAGATTCAGACCGCTGCCAGGATGCACGATAACCGCGACAAGAATTCCCGTCATCAGCGCCAGTGTGGAGACTACTTCGAAGTACACCAGCGCTTTCACTCCCACGCGCCCAACTTTTTTCAAGTCCCCGACCGACGCTATGCCCTGCACCACCACGCAAAAAATCACCGGAGCGATCATCATGCGGATCAGCGCCACAAACACATCGCCCAGAGGCTTTAGCGCGATGCCGGCATGCGGGAAAAATCGCCCGATGAATATTCCAATGCAAATAGCGATGAGGACTTGTACGTACAGCGTGCTGTACCACGGCCCGTGCCCTCGTCGGGCCACGGATGGGGGCGCTGCGTCGCTCACCTTATTTTTCCTCGGTTCGGATGCAGCAGCGCATCACCCGTCACTGCACACAATTCTCAGGCAGCTCATTTTCAAGAATGAAGCGCTCAACATTGCGCCAGGCAGAACGAAACAGTGTCTCGGTCGCTTGACGCGTAACACCGGCGATATGCGGCGTGAATAAAATTCGGCGTGCCGCATCTCCGGACAGCGACAGCAGCACGTTCTCCGCCGAAGGCGGCTCTGTTTCGTACACATCGATAGCTACCCCGCCTAAGTATCCGGAACTCAGCGCTTGCGCCAAAGCCGCTTCATTCACGATGCCGCCGCGTGAAGCCTGAATCAAAATCGCTCCCCGTTTCATTTCTTTGAGCTCGCCGTCACCGATAAGTCCTCGCGTCGCTGGTATCAACGGAACATGCACGGTGATCACATCCGCCGACTTCAGCAGTTCGTCCAGCGACAAAGATTCTGCGTTCATCGTCCGAACCGCAGCAGCATCGCGCGGCGCAGGATCGAAATAACAAATGCAGCAGCCTGCTAGATGGAAAGCTTGCGCCACCGCTAATCCAATTGTTCCCAGACCAACTACGCCCACCAACAACCCTTCCAGCCCCGAAAGATTGTCGTTCACCATGCGCGCACGAAAACTCTGATAATTCCCGGCGCGGATTTCCGCATCGGCCCACGCAAATCGCCGCAACAAGACCGAAGCGGCCGTTACCGCATACTCCGCAATCGCACTGTTGCTACCGCCGGGAATATTAGCTACGGCGATGCCCATGCTCTTCAACAACGGCAAGTCCAGGCGATCGAACCCCGCGCCCGTAACCTGCACCAGTTTCACAGTGGTCTTCTCGAAAATTTCAGGGTTAAGCTTCGGTCCAACTGCGGGGATCACCAGCGCGCGCGCTTGCTTCATCAGCAAAGCCACTTCCGAATCACTCGGCGCATGATAAGCGACCGTCAATGCGGCAGCCGGCAATGCGTTGGCACGCTCAAAATCAATCCGCGGACGCAGGCAAAGGACATCCACGCTCATCGCTTGCTGGCGTCCTTCGGTGGCTCGCCCGATTCCGCGGTTCCCTGCCTGATATCGCCAACCGGAAAAAAACACAAAAGCACCAGCGGTTCGCTCCCAGTGTTTCGCGTAGCGTGTTTTTCACCGGAGGGAATCACGATCGCATCGCCGGCTTTCAACGCATAGTTCCCGCTGTCCGCCTCAGTCATTCCTTCACCGGCAAGCACATAAATACATTCTTCAAACTCGTTGTGCACATGCCGGCTTCTCGGCGAATCGCCAGGCACCGGAACAGGAATCTTCACCTTGCGCAGCGTGATGCCGAAAGCGCCACCGTCGCCAGAAACAATCTCCAGCGCCGTGCGCCCTGGCAGGCCCAGCGACTTTGCCGCCGCCTCGGTGAAAACGCGCGCCATTACTGGGTCCTTTTCGCGTTCTTCAATTCCGCAATGCCACCTTGAAGTATGTCCAGTTGCCGAAACACTTCTTTGGCTTCTTTCGCGATCGAATCGGCCACTACTTGCAACATGCGAGCACTCTTTTCCATGGTGGCGTGCTGCGGGCTGCCGTACCAGCCGGTCGGCGCTATCGAACGCACATCCGTAAGCACCGGCTGATAACTACGCGTGCGCCGCAAGCCATCAATTTTTTTGCCGTGCGCATGATCGGATGAATAATCAATGCGCTCCAGATGCACCAATTCAGGACGGTGCGCCATCACCGCCAGCGTTTCGATCTCGCCGCCGTGCGTCAGCCCGTTGCATTCTTTCCCAAACAACTCTTCCGCCACGAAACAAGCCTGCACCGTCAACACTGTCATTCCAAAATTACGATGCAGCGTTTCGGCGGCGACGCCCAGCGGCGGAATATTTAGCTCGTGCCAATTCAGAATCAGCAGATATTTCGCGCCATGCTGTGCTGTTGACGCGGCGGTCTCCGTTACCACTCGCATGAAGGTCTCCGCCGTTAATGTGATGGTGCCCTCGAACGGCATGTGCAGCGGTGTAACGCCCAGCGGCCCGCCCGGCAAAACCAATCCATCCATGCGCTCCGCCACAGCATGCGCTATCACATTGGCGGCAAAAATATCCGTGCCCGTCGGAAGATGCGGACCGTGCTGCTCCACGCTACCGGCCGGCAAAATCACCAGCGGGTTCTTTATTAATTGTTCGGCAATTTCCGGTTGCGTCAACTCCACAAAATAGCGGCTAGGCAACATGTTGCGCCTTATTCGTGTTAGCTTTGAGCGCCGATTCCATCGCTTCGGATATTGCGACCTCTTGCCCTCTGCGTTCGATGGAGCGCAGCGCGGCATTCACGATCGCCACCGCAGCATTTCCATTTTCCGCCGTTAACTCATTAGGCTTGCCGGTCCGGCAGCTTTCGGCAAACAGCTCCAGCTCCGTGCGAAACATGTCACTAGGCGGAACTTTCAGCTCTTCACGGCTGCCATATCCGTTTTTTCCTCGCTGAATGTACAGCGTGGAGCTCTCATGCAACTTATCCGGCGTGTCCCAGGTGCCAAAATCAATCTCATAGTGCATTAATCCCTTGGACCCGAACACCCGCACCGCAAAAACTCCCGGCGAAGTCCAGCACGAACCCACGTACCCGATTTTTCCATCCGCGAATTTCAGCAAGGTCATCGATTGATCATCTACTTCGGCGCCCACCGGAGACAATTTCGAAGCAATGGAACTGGCGGAAATCACTTCCCCGCCCAAATATTGCATCACGTCGAATTGATGTATGGCCAATTGCGAAAGCGGCCCGCCCGGCGCTTTATCTTTGTACCAGCGCCATGTCTCAGGAGTCAGCTCCAGCGCGCGCTCGTTCGAAAAGTTGGCTTCAATGAACGCCACGCGTCCCAATTCCCCCGCCGCAATAGCCTCGCCAATCTTGCGGATTCCGGCCATCAACCGCGCGCTGTGGCCGACAGTAACAGTGATCCCGTACTTCTGTTGCAGCGCCGCGATTTCTAATCCATCTTCGAGCGTGCTGGCGATGGGCTTCTCGGTGTACACGTGCTTCCCGCTCTTCGCCACCTCCAGCGCCATTGGCAGGTGCTGCTCGTTGGGCACCGTAAGGATGACACCTTGAATTTCCGGATCGGCGAGTATCGCTTGCATACTTGTAACCGCTGGAACGGCGAGTTCCTGCTGAAAAGCTGCTCGTTTCTCTTCCGAACGGCTGTAGCCCGCGACAATCTCGAGCAGCTTCGATTTCTTCGACGCCTTGGTGAGCACCTTGGCCCAACGCCCCAGCCCTACTATTCCTGCTTTTACCGGCCTGTCACTCATCGCCCGCCCCTTCAAAAAATTTGCCGCTCACGAAATCCCTCAGGAAAAACGAACAATTTCTTGCAAACTCTCAAATCTGATAGTACCGTATTACGGGATGATACAGCAGTCAAGCCAAATACCCGCCGCGCCACTATCCTTTATCGAGCGCTCCGCCGCCCCGCTGCGCCGCCAGGTCCTCGATGAATTGCGCCAGTCCATCATTGCCGGGCGCCTCGCGCCGGGCTCGCGTTTGATTGAACGCGAACTGATCGCCATGATGGGCGTCTCGCGTACCGTGATACGCGAAGCGCTTCGCCAGATGGAATCGGAAGGCCTGGTCGCCAACATCCCCAACAAAGGCCCGGTCGTTCGCGAGTTGACGCTTGCCGAAGCAAAAGATCTTTATTCCATTCGAGCGGTCCTCGAAGGATTGGCCGCGCGACTTTTCACGGAGAATGCCAGCGCCGCACAGAAGAAACTTCTTGAGCAAGCCTTGAAGGCCACCGCGCAATCCTACGAAAACGGTGACCCCACAACTATTCTTGAAGCGAAAAATCGCTTCTACGACGTTCTGTTTCAGGGCGCCGGGAGCGAGACGCTCTCTTCCATGATCGGCACCCTGCACGTGCGCATCTGGCGATGGCGTGCGCTCGGCCTGGGACATCCTCGACGTTCTGAAAAGCGTTGGAAAGAGAGCATTCGCGGCCTGCGAGCGATGCTTGCGGCCGTCGCCAAAGGCGACGCCTCATCGGCGGAGAGTGTTTTGCGCGATGAAGTTACTAGAGCAGCAGCCGAAGTTATGCGCTTATTGATGAAAAAAGACGTCGGCCAGTAAGCGAATGCATCCGCTTTGCTACATGCAATTCCCCCGAGGAGGAACAGTTTCATGCACACTGATTTCATCGTGCACGACAAAGCCGACTGCGTCGGCGTCGTCGTTGTCGAGGATGTCCAGCCCGGCAAAGAAGTCACCGGCTGGATCATGGAGACCGATGAGACCATCCGCTTCAAGTCTCTCGACGCCGTGCCGCTCGGTCACAAGATTGCTCTCCGTGACCTGAAAGTTGGCGACACAGTCCTGAAGTATGGACATGATGTTGGCCGCATCGTTGCGGATGTTGGGCAGGGCCGCCATGTTCACGTACACAATCTGAAAACCAAGAGGTGGTAAACGTGCCGCAGCATTCATTTTTCGGCTATCGGCGTGAGAACGGACGAGTTGGCATTCGCAATCATGTGGTCATTCTCCCGCTCGACGATTTGTCCAACGCCAGCGCTGAAGCCGTCGCCAATAACATTAAGGGTACGCTCGCGCTTCCTCATGCGTACGGTCGTTTGCAGTTTGGCGAAGACCTGGAGCTGCATTTCCGCACGCTCACTGGCACCGGCAGCAATCCCAACGTGGCCGCTTGCGTGGTCATCGGCATCGAGCCGAGCTGGACTGGCCGCGTGGTCGAAGGAATCGCCAAAACCGGCAAACCGGTAATTGGCTTCTCCATCGAGGGCCACGGCGATATCAACACTATCGCCGCAGCTTCGCGCAAAGCGCAGGAATTTGTGCAGTGGGCTTCCGAAAAACAACACGAATCTTGCTCCATCAAAGAACTTTTCGTTTCCACCAAGTGCGGTGAAAGCGACACCACCTCCGGACTCGCTTCCTGTCCCACCGTCGGGAATCTGATCGACAAACTCGATCCGCTCGGTGCCACCACCTGTTTCGGCGAAACTTCGGAATTAACCGGAGCGGAAATCGTGTGCGCCAGCCGCGCTGCCACTCCCGAAGTCAAAGAACGATTCATGCAGGTTTTTAACGCCTATCAACAAGTGATTGACCGCCACAAAACCAGCGACCTTTCCGAGTCTCAACCCACCAAAGGAAATATCGCCGGCGGTTTAACTACCATCGAAGAAAAAGCCTTTGGCAATTTGCAGAAAATCGGTCGCAAGACGAAATTCATTGACGTGCTGAAGCCCGCGGAGTCGCCTGCCAAAGGTCCCGGGCTGTATTACATGGACACTTCTTCTGCCGCCGCGGAGTGCGTCACGCTACAAGCGGCTGCCGGATTCGTCGTGCACCTCTTCCCCACCGGACAGGGAAATGTAATCGGCAATCCTATCGAGCCAGTCATTAAACTCACCGCCAATCCGAAAACTGCGCGCACCATGGCCGAGCACATTGATCTCGATGTCTCTGGCATACTACGTCGCGAGATGTCTCTCGACGAAGCCGGCGATCGACTGATCGATATCATGATCAGAACTTGCAATGGCCGTCTGACCTGCGCCGAAGCTTTGGGTCACCGCGAATTCGTGATGACCAAGCTGTATCAGAGCGCCTGATATTTCCGCACTTTTGGCGAGAACTTTCGTATTGATGAGGGGAACAAAATAAATGAAATATTGCCGTTTCACTTACAAAGGCAGCGCGCGATACGGTCTGGTCGAGTCTTCCAAGGGTATCGA
>DATNKL010000080.1:0-2035 GCA_035603415.1 Candidatus Acidiferrales bacterium | reverse complement strand
ACCAGCGCGGCGCGCCCAGTTGGTGCGAATTCCTCCGGGCTCAAGCGTGCAGACTTTTATGCCGAATGGCGCGACTTCCAGCGCGAGCGAATCGCTGAAACCGCCGACGGCCCATTTGGCGGCGTGATATGGAGTATTGCCGGGAACCGCGAGGCGACCGCCGACCGAAGATACCTGAAAGATGTGGCCGCTCTTCTGCTTGCGCATCACCGGCACAGCGGCTCGCGTGGTGTACACCACCCCGTAAAAGCACGTGTCCACGACGGCCTGGAAATCCTCCGCACTCATTTGCTCGAACGGCGCAATCTGCCCGTAACCAGCGTTGTTGACTAGTACGTCCAGACGCCCGAAGCTGTCCACCGCCAACTGCACGGCTGCCTTTGCGGCTGCCTCATCGCGCACTTCCAGCCCGACGGACTTCACCCGCTCGCCGTACTGCGCCACCAGAGGTGCCAGTTCTTCCGTCCGACGCGCACCGGCTACCACGCTGTGCCCTGCGGCCAACGCCGCCTCGGCGATGTCTCTCCCCAACCCGTTTCCGCTTCCCGTAATCAACCAGACCTTAGACATGAAATCCTCCGCTCTCCTTCTTAGATAGACGATGCGAGCTTAGACTCGGCCAGTTGGCCTCGAGCGCGAGTCTATTGTGATTACTCACTCATTTATTAGATGCAATGACTCGTTATTTAGTTACGCCAGACCAAAACATTTGAAAGCCGCTATCCCGGTAGTGTTTTGCCTTGGATGGATTCGACGCCGTAAGGTCTACCGTCGTCTCTACCAAAGCTGCTAACGACCTCGAGATGAGTTCCACCGGGACATCGTTACGAAAGAGACCCTGCTCAATCGCGTCATGAATCATGGCTTGGAATTCAACGAACGGCGCGCTGCCAGCGTCTCTAGACTCTTTGGTGAGTACCTCCGAAACCGTTAGTTGCCCCAACACCTTGCGCTGCTTGGGATTCGCAATGCCCCAATTTACATAGCGGTCCCAAACATGTCGCATCCTGGTACCAACATTCTTCTTTCGGGGGAAATCCGACATCATGGCGTCTGCGAGTTCCAGCTTAATCTCCCGGTAAAGGGCATTGATCAGATCATCCTTGGTTCTGAAGTACGTAAACAGAGTCCCCTCGGCGACGCCAGCTTGTTTTGATATCTCTGATGTTGGGGCAGCGGTAAGACCGCGCTCCGCAAATAAGCGGGTCGCGGCGTCGAGGATCGCATTCCGTTTGTCTTCGCTCTTAGGACGCGCCACTGGGCTTCTCTATCACTGAGTGCACACTCAATAATACGTGGCAAGTATGCTGATGGCAAGCCCTATCTTCGTTCCGTTTCCAGAGACGAGGCACGTGGGTTGGGAGAGACCGTTACCGAGGGTCGGACGACTCGCAACCCAAGAATTATCACGGCGTTCAAATTCGGATGGTTGCAGGGTTCATAGAAATTACTGAAACAAAAGAATCTTCGGTTGCGGCGGCCTGCAACCATCCGAATTGTTTAGTCCTGCCTTTTAGGTTGGAATTGATCCGGCTGGTGGCATAAGCAGCGTGCGAGGTCAAAAGTCATCGGTTTGCGATTGCTTCCGTATGGCCGACGATTTATCCGGAAGCTCCACGTCGCCTGTTTGGAAGAGCTATATGGCATCGACGCTTTTGACGAATCCAAGAATGGCGTTCGCAAGTCTGTCCGGAGCCTCCATTGCCGCGTAGTGACCTACGCCCTCAAGGATCACTGAGCGCACTTCGCTCGCCGCAGCCCGCGACATCGTGCCGGACGTAAAGGGACCACCGCCTGCTCCAACCGCGAGCACCGGTGCCTTCAGTCCAAGCGTATCGGCCAGCGCCTTGATCTCAGGACCTTCCTTCAACATCGATTGATACAGGCCAATGGTTCCACGCCAGCCGTCCCGGCGCGAGTACGTGCGGACAAATTCGTTGACATCGGCATCCGTGATTTTCCCCGGATTCGCGTTCATAGACGGGAAGGCATACTTTCCCAGAAACTCACGTTCACGGCCGGCAAGGAGCATTTC
>DATNKL010000122.1:0-2696 GCA_035603415.1 Candidatus Acidiferrales bacterium | reverse complement strand
GATCGATCCCAGCTTTCCGCCAGTGCTGAATATGCTGGGATATTCGTATATCCAGTCCGCCCATCCTGATCCAGTCAGGGCGGTGGCGTCTGAGAAGCGCTACGTTGCTGCGGATCCGAGCTCTCCAAATCCCGAAGATTCAATGGCCGAAGTGTTACGTTATACCGGCGATGATCTGGGTTCCCTTGAGCATTACAGTGCGGCGCTGCAAATCGATCCGACGTTCTTTAGCTCCCAACTTGGATTGGGAGATACGCTGACGCTGATGGGCAAGTACGATGACGCGCGATTGGAGTATGACAAGGCTGTGCTGGTCTCGGAAAACAATCGGGACCTGTTGCACGCGTCTTATCAAAAAACGTTGGTTTATTTCTGGGAGGGCCGAGCCGAGCAAGGGCGGGCCGCGCTATCCAACCTTGCTGCAGACGCGGCGCAAAAAAATGAGCCTAATGGGCAGTTCGAAATCGCGTTTGGCTCCGCAATGCTGGCTCCCGATTTTGCAAGCGAACTCCACCAGCTTCGTGCGCTCGAGGAAAAACTTCAAACTACCGTGGATGGGATGAGCGCATCGGACCGCAGTGGCATATTAGCAAACGTTCTCTGCGAAGAGGCACGGGTTGCCTCTCAAAACGGCCTTCCGGAAGCCGCCGAGCAGGCAATCAGTAAATTAGAACGGCTTGCCGCGCAGTCAGCTAACCTTTTAGTGGAAAATCCTTATGAGACAGCACGGGGATACCTGTTGTTATCGCAAGGCGATCTTGCCAACGCCGTGGATGAGCTAAGCGCTAACCGGCTCTCCCCGCTGGCGGTGCAACAGTTGGCTGTTGCCCAACAAAAATTGGGCTATCAATCCGCCGCCGGAGAGACCACCAATCAATTGAAATATCAACGGGCGCCAACCGTGGAATGGTATCTAGCCAGCCAAAACGGCGGCATTACCCGCTAGAATTTTTCTCCGACTCATTGCCAAAACCGAACCGACAGCTTTAAGTTTTAGCCGCGGCCCGGATGTCTTTCGCTTCCAAAATTTTTCTGGGAAAACCGTGCCTGGCTACCGCCAACATGGCGCGGCCGATCTGCTCCGTGGTTAAAATCTGGTTAGGAAATGCAAAGCGCATCAAGGGAAACAGAGGTTTCCCGAGGGTATAGAAGACATTATAGAGCGATAGAGCGGCGTTTTGGATTTGGCCCCGTGGAGCGGTTCGATGATCCCCGGACGGAACATGTATGCGGCCTTGAATGGCAAACGCGGCAGCACGTTTTCTGTTTTTCCTTTGACTCGCGCCCACATTATCCGCCCGCGCTCAGAACTATCAGTGCCGGCTCCGGAAACGTAGATGAAGGTCATCTGGGGATTGAGGCCGCTTAGCATTCTGCTGCCGCCACGGTGATTCCATAAGTCACACGTTCGTAGTTTTCTTCGGTCATCCCAGAAGAGGTCACACCGAGACAGAAAAAGCAGGCGTCAAAACCGGAAAGTTGGGCACCGAGGGCCTTGTAATGACACAAATCGTTGTGGACAAGTTCGCCGAGTTTCGCATGCTGCACACCTGTAGCGGTGCGGCCCACCGTGTGCACCAGGGTCACGCCGGGATCCCCAAGGCCTTCACGAAGAACACCCCGACCGAGCATGCCGGTGGCTCCAAATAACAAGACGTTCATCGTGTAGTCGTCGACTTCCTCCCAGACGAACTCGTTGAGGTCACGTTAAGAACACGTTGAACTGGCTCAAGACAACTTACCGCGAATAAAAAACCGGGGCAATTTTACTTGCCCCGGCAGGTCAAACAAATGAGTTTTGAACCGCCATTACTGCTTAAATATGGTTAGTCGTCAGGCTCGTTTGACGAGCCGCGTAAGGCCGACCAGAATCACCGCGCCGATGAAGGCCACGACGATCGCGCCGATCGTTGAGCTGGCTCCCATACCCATTCTTGAGAATATCCATCCACCGAGAATGCCTCCCAGGATTCCCAGCACGATATCGGCAAGTACTCCGTATCCGCCGCCTTTCATCACCTGACCCGCCAGCCAACCTGCGATTAAACCTACGACGATCCACCAAATTATTCCGCCACTTGGCATCGCTACCTCCTCTTAAGCCGCTCTTTCACGCACAACGGTGAACATGCAGGTTAGGTTCTAGAACACGCCCTTGCCATATGTCAATCTCAAGCCGGTGGTAAACAGCAGGTCGTTATTTTTCAGCCCGAGGAGCGGGGTACTCACATAGCGGTCACTGAGCGTCACCTGCCAACTGAGCCAATTTTTGATCTTGGTTGCCGCAGTGGCGTCCAGTTGCAGCCGGTAGTCTCCGGTATCAGAAAGGTTGGGGAAAAAGCTGAATTGCTCGCCTAAAGTTGTGCGGCTTCCCAGCTTGGTTGCGAGTGTTTGGCCGAGCACGACCTCGGCGGTCTTGCGGGTTGTGGACGGATTCGGGGGACTGAAGGGCTGCGAATAATATTCCTGGTTGTAAGTGACGCCGCCAAACACGTCGAACGTGCGGTCTTTTTCTTTGATCAGGTGGTAACCCAAGCCGCCGCCAAGAACACTGCGTAGATCCAGGGCTTGAAAGCGGTCGTGTTCGAAATCGGCCAAGCCAAAGGCAAAGGAACGGCCCCGTAAATTTACATCCACTCGCGCACCGCCGCGAATGGCGCTGGCGGTAGTGTTACTGACTCCCGCCAACGTGCTTC
>DATNKL010000090.1:0-2059 GCA_035603415.1 Candidatus Acidiferrales bacterium | reverse complement strand
TTGCATCGCAGAAAGCCGTATACGTTTCTTTGGGATCATAAACACCACCTTTTAGAAAAAAGATTTATACCAGGTGGTGTTGCATCGACCGGTTGAGCCCTCGCCTGTTCTCGACACCTATTGCGACCGTCCTGATAGAATCGGTCGGCTCAAGAGGTGCTTATGACCTTCGAAGAACTGGACCAGAGATTTCCAAACGGGTTTGACGACGCGGAGATAAGCGGGCTGACGGTTAACTATCGAGAACGCACTGCAGAGTTGCAGATGAATATGCGGGGCAGTCGACCTGAGAGCCCTGATGCCCAAGAATATAGACGAGCAACTCTCATTGTCAGGGGATTTTATTACTTTTCGATAGAGGCGCCTGACGCGGACCATCTTCACCCTCAGGGTTCAAAAATAACTGTAGATGGGCTCCCGGAAGACTCGGCCAACTTCCCGCTATTCGAGCGCCTGAAATCGACCCTACCTGTCGGCGCTTTCTGTTGCCGTTTTTTCGTTCACGATTGGAACTCGTTCATCCACATAGCGGCCAAGGACGCCGAGTTTTTGTGGACTTGACGCCGAGGTGTCGCCAATCCGCGTCGACGCCGTAACCGATCACGCGACCTCATGGATAGATGTCGAGAAATCCGCTTCGCACCATCAATCTCGAAATGAGATAGGTAGTGCGAATCCCTGTTCTCGACACTTATCACTTCATGTAGCCAGTGAATCTGTATAATTCTGCAAACAATGACGCTTTCCCTTGGCACGAAGCTAGGGCCCTATGAGATTGTTGCACCGCTTGGCGCGGGCGGGATGGGCGAAGTATATCGTGCGCGCGACACGCGGTTAAACCGCGATGTTGCGATTAAGATTCTGCCCCCCGCTTTCTCCGATGACGCCGAATGCCTCGACCGGTTCGAACGCGAGGCCCGCATTCTCAGCACGCTCAATCATCCCAACCTTTTGAGTATTTACGACGTCGGTTCGCAGAACAGCATTCACTATTTAGTGTCCGAATTACTCGAAGGCGAAATGCTCCGCCATCGCATACAGGAAGGAAAAATTCCGGGACGCAAGGCGCTGGACTATGCGGTGCAGATTGCGAAAGGATTAGCGGCGGCTCACGAAAAAGGTGTCGTCCACCGTGACCTTAAACCGGAAAATATCTTTGTAACCGCAGACGGCCGCATCAAGATTCTCGACTTTGGGCTTGCCAAACAGAACGTTCCCGGCGACTCAGAAAAGACAGGTTCGCGTTATTCCCTGACCGAACAAGGCACGGTGATGGGCACCGTGGGATATATGTCGCCAGAGCAGGTTCGTGGAAATACCGCGGATTCGCGCACTGACATTTTCAGCTTTGGCGCAATCTTGTACGAGATGCTCACCGGCACGCGTGCCTTCAAGGGCAATTCTTCCGTTGAGACCATGCACGCCATCCTAAGAGAAGATCCGCCTGAAATTCCTACCAAGGACGGCAGGATTTCTCCGGGCACGGAACGGGTCATGCGTCGGTGCCTGGAAAAAGCATCCGACGAGCGCTTTCAATCGGCGCGCGATTTGGCATTCGCCCTGGAAGGTCTTTCCGGAAGCTCGAGAACGGACACGCTGGCGGAATCTCCCCGACTTGAAACGAAGCGTCACTCTTGGGAGCGCAACTGGAAATTGTGGGCCTTGGCAACAGCGGTTCTTCTGATGGCACTCCTGGCCACGCTATGGCTGCGACTACCCACGCGAGCGGCAGCGGAGTTCGTACAACTCACAAACGATCGCCATTCCAAGGGCGGCCTCGGTTGGCCGCCGCCTGTGAACAGTTCCGGATTATTTACCGATGGTTCGCGACTATACTTCACAGTAGACGCAAGCCTCGGAGCGGGCCCTACCCCCGCGCAAGTTTCAGTAAACGGCGGCGAAACTGCCCCAATCCATTTGCCCCTACCTTATGCCGGGTTCCAACTCATGGGCATTTCGCCTGACGGCTCCGAACTCTTGGTGCAGGGCTTTAATGGGTCGGAAGTCGAGGTCCCGGAATGGATCGTTCCGGTCACCGGCGGCTCACCACGACGATTGG
>DATNKL010000056.1:0-18439 GCA_035603415.1 Candidatus Acidiferrales bacterium | reverse complement strand
GCACTCTGTTGTTGGTTATTGCGGGGATGTGGATTTATCAGGGGCTGAAGAATTTCTAACCGCAGCGCGCGAACCTGGGGGTGGGGTAAGTTTCGTCCGCGCTCGAAGGGCGGCTTCTAGTTTGAGCGAGGCTTGCTCTGATCCTGCTGAGCACGTGGCGGTGTGCCTGTGCCGGTGGTCGAGCCCGGATTCGGTGAGGGCACCATCGAAGTGTGGTTGTGCACGATGATCCAGTGATTATTTCTTTTCTCCATCACTAAGGTAGTTTGGCCTTGCGAGGTCGCGGGCACCCCGTCCAGCGTGGCCTCAAAATCCCACTGATAACAAGCCCACGCGACGTTTCCCGCGACTTTGATAACGGTGTTCGAACGATCCATGCGCACGCGCTGCATGCGGGTGCGTTGCTGCTGGTAAATTGCCAGGTAATTCGTCCAACCCATGATGGGCGGGGCATACGCGCCGTTGACGACGGTTACGTCATCAGCGTAATCCTTGTGAAGTTTTTCAACGTCGGCGACCTGCCAGGCGCCCAGCATTTCAGAAATCATGTAATCGATCTGGTTTTCATCGGACATGGGGACCAGCGGATTGGTGCTGTCGGCGGGCTTTTGTGTTTCTGATTTCTTTTTTTTATCTTTCTGCGCCGCGGCGGGAGAAACGCAGGCGAATGCCAACATCGCGATCAATGCCGCGGACAACGTCAAGCGAAACGCGCGTACGATTTCACGGGCTGTGAACAGAGTTTTCATTCCTTACAAAAACTCCTTTGGACGAATCGATTTTCGAGAGAACTGCTAGAGAATAGCACGTCAATTTTTGGGCGCGGAGGCTGTGTCCAGTTGGTTTACCTGCTGTTTCGTCTACTTACTGTTCCCGCTGGCTGAAGCTTTTAAAGATTGCGCGGGGTTTCGGCCGGCTTCGCGGGAGACGCTGAGCAGATTTATGAACAGGCGATATGCGCCCGGCACGCCTTCCGGGAGTTGACGAAAAAACGCGAGGCCAGTGTAGACGTACGTTCCCTTGCCGTAATGAGCATAAACGAGGCCGCCATTTAGATCCGGCTCGCCGGGGTCGTTCATGGAAAGCAGCGGCGTATATTTAGCGTCGAATTGACTCCAGAAATATAAGCCGCGTTCCTGAATCCATCCGTTGAAATCCTGAGGGGTAATTTTGTTGGGCTTGTTGAGTAACGGATCGTCCTGCTTCAAGAATTTGACGGGCGAAGTTTCGTCAGTGATGCGCGGCAAGGGACTATTCGGCCTTTCGGAGGAGATTTTTGCCGGATAGGGCGCGTACTGAAATTTGTCCCACGCGAAATCCCGCTGGTACTGCACGACGAGAGTGCCGCCGTTGGAAACATAGTCAAGCAGGCGCTGGTTGGCGCCAGCCAATTCGGTGCGAAGTTCATAGCCGCGAACACCGACAACGATGGCGTCGAAGCGGGCGAGATTGCTGAAAGCGAGGGCCGCGGGGTCCAGCATTTCGACTTGAATGCCCAGGCGTTCAAGAGCTTGCGGGATCGGCTCGCTTTCGGCGGAGATATATCCGACGCGCAAATCGTCAGGCACAGTAGCGTCGAAGGCGAAAACGCGGCATTGCGCGAATTGGCTCCAGAGCAGCGTAGGCATGGACGGAAGCGGGGCGAGCGAGGTGGAGAATTTTTCATCACCGCGCTGGGCGAATGCTGTCAGCGGATATGTGCCGGCAGATAATTTTGCGGGAGGCGTGACGGTTAACTTCGCGTATTGATCGCCAGCGCCGGAAAATTGCAGAGTTACGGGCGAACTGACGGTCCAACCTTGTGGCACGGTGAGGCCCACTTCGATTTTGCCGGGCTTGGTGGCGTAAGAATGGACGCGTGTCAGCACGTCAAACGGTTTTTTGCGCTTGGCCAATAATTCGACGGTTTGATCCGGTTCAAGTGCGAGAGTGTAGGCGGGGACCATGCGCACGGGAACGCGATCGATGCGCGTAGAGGTTGCGGCGATGTGGGTGACCGGTTGCTCCACCTCGATGGTGTAGCCGGCGACGGTTACTTCCTGTTTGGCGATGGCGAGCGGTGGAGGATCGGGTTGTTGCAGTTGCCAGGGAGTTAAGGGAGTTGGGGGCGCGTCGATCAATTCGGTGAATTTTTTCTGAGTTTTCGTCGAATCCGCCGCGTCGGATGATTGAGTGGCTTTCGCGGGCAACACCAATTGTATTTTACCCAGCTCGCAGCCAGCTTCCTTTCTGCAATGAGCCTCGGCGTCTACTGTGAAGGGCTCGCCTGCCACAACGTCACTTCTGTCCGATTCCGCGACAATTTCGAGTGCAGCGGCCAGGGCCAAAGCACGATCAAGGCGGCGCAGTGCGGAGTGCAGATCGGTCAAACGCGGATCGCCGGCGACCCAGTGCGCGGCGTGACTTCCGCCGGGATACAGCGAAGTGATTTCTTTCGCCGCCTGCGCAATCTCGGAAGCGGACTGCTGCCAGCGAAGAGACAATGCGTCTTCGCGGGCTTTGGCCAGATCCTCTTCCGCGTGCTGTAAAACAGGGCAGAAAAATGAAGACTGGGCGCAGCCGTTTTCGGCGGCATCGCCGTCCAAGGTGTGAAGCGGCTGAGCAAAGATGACGGGGTCGAGTTTTTCTCCGCTTTCGGAGACTAAGGCGATGGGGCGGTGAAGAAAGGGCGAGCCCAGCACGCCGGAGATCCCCTGGGTGCGATGATTCGCAAATGCGTCGAGGCCAATTTCGCGCCACGTTTTTCCCCATAGAGGCGAGACGTCGTCGAGGGGAAGTTGCAGGCTGGCTGGGTTGGTGGCGCTGCCGCCGCTGCGGTCGATGTCTAGAATTTTTACGGGATGATCTTGACCTCCCCAAGGCGTTTCTAATTCTGTTGATGAATCGTTTGTTGAATCGATAGTTCGCGCTGCAATCACGGAACGACCATAGGACGGATCGGCTGCAAGTTTTACAGCCTGGGAAGTCCACAATCCCGCGGCTTGATGATGGCCGTGGCCGGAATGCACGCCGCCAAAATTGTTAATGACAATATTTGGTCGAAAAGTGCGGATGACACGCACCATGTCGGCGAGGACTTGATCGCCCCAGATTTTTTCAGTTTCCCCTGGAGTCTTCGAGAAACCGAAATCTTTGGCGCTGGTAAAAAAAAGCTTTACGCCGTAGCCGCGCGAGGCGGCTAGCAACTCTTGCGTGCGAATTAGTCCAAGCTGCGGAGCCTGTTCGGGGCCGAGCACGTTCTGGCCTCCTTCGCCGCGAGTGAGAGAAAGCAAGGCGACATCGGCATGCAGGCCCCGCGCGAGGTAGGTGAGCACGGCGCCGGATTCGTCGTCGGGGTGCGCGGTGATATACAAGATGCGAGTGGTGACACGCGCGCTGTCGATGGCTTCAACGGTTTCGTTAAGGCCCGGGCCGGTGCCGGGAGCGGGTGCAAACTGGGCGAACAGCGGCGTTGCGAGAAACATTGTGAGGATGGAAATTGCGAATCGCTTCAATGCTGAAAGTCTCAAGCACCCTCCGGCTCGGGGCGCGCTTCCGCGGCCGCGAAAGGCCATTGTCGCATTTCCCGGGCGCGGAGCAGAAATGCGAGGATGCCGAGGCCGATGAGAAGCAAGCCCCATTTGCGCGCTGAGCCGGTGGCCCAGAACAGCGCGGCCCAGCCGCACATGGTGAAGACGGCGGGAAGCGGGTAAAGCCACATCTTGAAAGGGAAGCGCTCGGGAGGCCAACGGCGGTGCAACAGGATTAAGCCGATAGCCTGGCCGATAAATTGGACAAGTAATCGGGTGGCGAGTATCGCGGCGATAACGGTGGAGAGCCTGAAGAGCAAGCTGGACACGAAGGCTACCGCGCCGAGAAATAATAGCGAGACGTGCGGGAATTTCTTTTCTGGGTGTACGCGCGAAAAAATGGAAAAAAAGCTGCCGTCCAGCGCCGCGGCGTAGGGAACTCGCGAATATCCGAGGAGCGACGCAAAGATGGATGCAAAGGCGATCCACAAGACCAGCAGGGTGGCGACGCGAGCCGCGAATGGACCGGAGATGGTCTCGACGAAAGTGCTTACCAGGAATGGCGAATTCTGGGCTTTTTGCCAGGGCACCACGCCTAGAATGCTGGTTTGCATGGCGAGGTACAAAACCGCGATTCCGACGATGGAAATAAAAATTCCACGGGGAATATTTTTTTCTGGTTCACGCAGTTCGCTGCCCAGGTGGCAAATGTTGTAGTAACCCCAGTAAGTGTAGGTGGTGCTGACCATGGCTGCGCCGAGTCCGACGAAGAAAAGATGGGAGAGATGAAACGCGCCCGGGGGAAAAGAAAATGCGAGCGCAGGGCTGAAGTGGGTGATGCCGCCGCCAATCAGCCAGATCATGGTACCGATGACGCCGATCCACAACAGCACGGATATTTTCCCGATGGTGGTAATGCGGCGGTATAAGAGCACGACTAGCAATGTAACGACTGCGCCGGAAATGGCTTTTTGCTGATACGCGGTGAAGGGATGGAGGTAGGTGGCGTACTGTGAAAATCCGATGGCGCCCGAAGCGATTACCAGCGGGGCCTGAATTAGGGTTTGCCACACGAAGAGGAAGGACATGAGGCGTCCCCATTTTTCGGGGCCGTAGGCTTCGCGCAAAAAAACATAACTGCCGCCAGCCCGCGGAAGAGCCGCGCCCAACTCGGACCAGACGAAACCATCGAGCAACGCGAGCACGGCGCCGGCAGTCCAGGCGAGCAAAGCTTGGGGTCCACCCATGGCGCGGATGACCAGAGGACTCACTACGAAGGGGCCAATGCCGATCATGTCGATCATGTTCAAGGCGACGGCTTCTTTGAGGCCGAGGCCGCGGACCAAGCCGGGATCCTGTTGCGTCGCACTGGCTTGTGTTGAAGTCGTGCCTTCAGTTGCTCCCTTTGTCGGAGGGGATTTCTGTGGCGGCGTCATCGGTCCGCAGAGAATAGCAAATGGGCAGCGCGACTCCTACAATCAAACGGGCAACCGGAGGATTGGCGTGCGGGAGTGACCCGTGTTGGTCGCATTGACCTTATCGTGCGGAGGGTGATAATCATGAAGGGTCATGCGCAGCTTTCCTCGCGGGGCTGCGTAGCGAATTTGGCCGTGTGCCGGAGTTTGGTTGTTCGAGTTTGGCTGCTCGGCGCATGGATGGATAGTCAACGCGTGGCGGGGAATCGGCATCACATCCCAAAAGCAAATTGGCTGCACGCCTATTGTGTGTAGCAGCAAATACGTGGTTCGCTGACGTCGAACTTGATTCCGGTGTATGCCTGATTTCTCTTGCAGCGATGAAGGAGTCTCATGAAGCGGTCCTGGACAGCCTTGGCTGTCGCATTGATATCGATTTTGGCAGTCGCCGGTTGCAATGATTACGGGAATACTTTTCAAGCGAATACTGGGGCGACTATATCGTTTTTGTCTCCCTCGAACATCAGTGCAGGTAGCGCGGATTTCATCTTGACGGTGAACGGTGGAAATTTCGTGAAACAAACGTACGTCACGTGGAATGGCCAGAAACTCAATACCACGGTCACTTTGGACTCTACCGGCACACAGGTGGTTAGCGTCACCGCAACGGTGACCGCGGCGCTGGTCGCCAAGCCCGGCACGGCTACCGTAATTACGCAGAATCCATTTTCGGGCGCGGGGAATAATGGGCTGTCCAATCCCGTTACGTTCATTATCAATCCGCCGCCCAATCCCGTTCCTACGCTGACGGCAATAGCGCCGGCAACGATGGCGGCATGCGGAAGTTCCTGCACGAATTTCACGTTGGATCTGCAGGGAACAAATTTCATTACCTCGAGCGATCCAACCCAGGTATCGCAGGTTCGCTGGACGGCGGGAGCGACGGCGACAACTTTAGCGACGAGCAGTGTTACGGCCACGGACATTAAGGCGACCGTGCCGGGTTCTCTTATTTCGGCGGCAGGGACGGCGATGGTGACGGTCTTCAATCCACCTGCGCCGCAAACAACTCCGCCGGGCGGGACGCCACTCCCGTCGAGTGGTGGCGGTGGAACGAGCACGGCGCAAACATTTACGATTACCGCGACAGGTCCCGGGCTAGCGCATGCAGCTTCGCAAACGGTGGTGGAAGAGACTCCCTCGGTGAGCGCAGACGGGCGGTATGTGGCTTACGGCGCGTCGGAGAATGAGCACACGCAGATTTTTGTGCGCGATACGTGTGAAGGAGCTGCAAGTGGATGCAAGGCGCAGACGACTTTGATTTCCGCGGCGTCCGACGGCAGCGCTGCGAATGACGACAGCAGCTCGCCTTCGATTTCGGCGAATGGGCGGTATGTGGCGTTCAGTTCGGCGGCGACCAATCTGGTGGAAAATACGGCGGCGGGGCACCAAGTTTATTTGCGCGATACGTGCGCAGGGGCCGAAGGCAGTTGCTCGCCTTCGACCCAGATTGTTTCGCTAGATGCGAATGGCGCGTTGACGGGCACGGAGAGTTTGCTGCCATCGATTAGCGCTTCCGGCAGGTTTGTGGCGTTCCTCGCTGTTACGCAGAGTCATGCGGTTCAGCAGCCGGGGGGCGTTGCTGCGGGGGCGAAAAATAGTGGGTACCGGCAGGTGTTCGTGCGCGATACGTGTCTGGGAGTGTCCGGGTGTACGCCTAAGACTTCTCGGATTTCGATGCAGCCTGGAGATGGGACATCTACGGCGGCGAAACGGGCGGGACCAGCTATGGGTGCGAATGGTCAGAGTGTCGCGGTTGCGGGGCAGGCGGCGACGCTTTTTACGCGTTCGGTAAGCATTGACGATCGCGTTTTTCTGGCGATTACAAAGTCTGATAAGTAGGTCCCAGAACGCGCGAAGATTCGTACGCCGTCACAATACTTGTTACGCGTATTCGGAGTTTTATTCACGCTGCCAGATTCGTATTTCCTGTTGTGGGGATTGGCTGCGAAATCCCTCCGGACCTCCCTTGCAAAAAGCGCAAGGATGGGGCACCCTTCGCGTTTTTGTGTGTTTTGATTTAGTTATGTACGCGACCTCGCAACGGGGGAACTGCGTTTAATGTGGATCGGCGAGGTACGGATTACGCGAAGCGGACTTTGATGTCGGAGCGTTTTTCGAGATGAACGGAGTCTACGAAGCGGACTTGGCGGTCGTCGAGGGTTAGGATCATCGACTGGGTGCGGATGCCTTCACCAAAGAAGCGCACGCCGCGCAGTAGGTTGCCGTCGGTCACGCCGGTGCAAGCAAAAATCATTTTCTTTCCGGGCGCGAGGTCTTCGGTGTGGTAGATGCGCTTGGGATCTTTCACGCCCATTTTCGCCAGGCGCTCTTCATGTTCTGGCTTGCTGACCACCAATCGCGCCACAATTTCACCGTTCAAACAGCGTAACGCCGCAGCAGTAAGCACGCCTTCCGGCGCGCCGCCTATGCCCATGACAGCATGGACGCCGGTTCCAATCACGGCCGCGGAGATGCCGGCCGAGAGGTCGCCATCACCAATCAAGCGGATGCGGGCTCCCGCGGCGCGAATATCGGCGATTAGTTTTTCGTGGCGAGGACGGTCGAGCACGATCACTACGAGGTCTTCGACGTCGCGCTCGAGGCGCTTGGCGATGGCCTTCAAGTTGGTGGCTACGGGTGCGTCAAGGTCCACGACACCTTTGCAAGACGGTCCCACGACGATTTTTTCCATGTAGAGATCGGGAGCGTGGAGCAAGCCGCCGGGTTCGCTGGCGGCTAAGACGACGATGGCGTTGGGAGCTCCGGTGGCGCAAAGGTTGGTGCCTTCGAGCGGATCGACGGCAATGTCTACTTGGGGGAACAGGGCTTTGGGCGCATGGGTGGCGAGGCCGACTTTCTCTCCGATAAACAACATGGGAGCTTCGTCGCGCTCGCCTTCGCCGATGACGATGGTGCCGTCCATCTGTACGGAGTCCATGGTTTTGCGCATGGCTTCGACCGTTATTTCATCGGCTTTGTGGCCATCGCCGAAACCCATGGTGCGTGCGGCAGCGATGGCGGCCGTTTCGACGACGCGAAGGAATTCGAGACTGAGCTGCGCTTCCATCGATGATTCTCCTGATGGTGCGAAGTTTTGAGGCTACGTAAACGGGGCTAATGATAGGGCAACTGTGGGCTACAGTCGACCATTGCTCCGTTGTGCAGTTGCTATAACACAATTGTTATGAAGCGCGACACAACTTTGCGGCCTACGCACCTCCGCTGGTTGAACTAGCTGAATGCGGGGATGCCGGTGATGCGCTCACCGATGACTAGCTTGTGAATGT
Source organism: Candidatus Acidiferrales bacterium (assembly GCA_035603415.1). Taxonomy (GTDB): domain Bacteria; phylum Acidobacteriota; class Terriglobia; order Acidiferrales; family UBA7541; genus Acidiferrum. Next base: position 10,165 of record DATNKL010000056.1, on the reverse strand, counting down.
CGTTGGTGCCTTCGTAGGTGAATACGCTTTCGAGGTTGTTCATGTGGCGCATGATGGGGTAATCGTCGACGATGCCGTTGGCGCCGAGAATATCGCGGGCTTTGCGGGCGGTTTCGAGGGCGATGGCGACGTTGTTCATTTTCAGCATGGAGATGTGCGCCGGGTCGACCTTGCCATTATCTTTCAGGCGGCCAACGTGCAGGGCGAGGAGCTGGCCCTTCACGATTTCGGTGATCATCCAGGCGAGTTTTTCCTGCACTAGCTGGTGACTGGCGATGGGCTTGTTCCCAAACTGCTTGCGAGTTTTCGCGTATTGCAACGCGGTGTCGTAGCAGGCCATGGCCGCTCCCAGAGCGCCCCAGCCGATGCCGTAGCGGGCCTGGTTCAGGCAGCCGAGTGGACCCTTCAGGCCGGACACGTTTGGAAGCAGGTTTTCTTCCGGGATTTCGCAATCGGTGAAGGAGAGCCCGGAGGTGACGGAAGCGCGCAGCGACCATTTTCCATGCACATCCCAGGTTTTGAATCCGGGGCGGCCTTTCTCCACCAGGAAACCGCGAATTTTTTTGTCTTCGCACTTGGCCCAGACGACGGCGACATCCGCGATGGAACCGCTGGTGATCCACATTTTTTCGCCGTTTAACACGTAGCCATGGCCTTTTTTTACGGCATTGGTCAACATGCCGCCGGGATTTGAACCGAACTGCGGTTCCGTCAATCCAAAACAGCCGATGGCTTTGCCCTGCTGCAACAAGGGCAGCCATTTATCTTTCTGCGCGTCGGAGCCGTAGGTGTAGATGGGATACATCACGAGGGCGCTTTGCACGGAGACGAAACTGCGCAGGCCGGAGTCGCCGCGTTCCAGTTCCTGAGTAACTAATCCATACGCTACGTTGGACATGCCTGCGCAGCCGTAGCCTTCCAGGCTGGCGCCAAAAAATCCCAGCTCGCCAAGTTGCGGCACCAGGTGCTTGGGGAAGGTGCCTTCGCGGCTGTGTTTTTCGATGATGGGAATGACTTCATTGTCGACGAACTGGCGCGCGGTTTGGCGCACCAGCTTTTCTTCATCATTCAGTTGCGAATCAAAATCGATGTAATCCACTCCGGCGAATCCGGCCATACTGCTCTCCTCGTGCGCACCGCTTTTGCCGCGGTATTGCGGTCGATCTAAACAAAGTCATCAGAAAAACGGTACCGGATGGTTCCGTGGGGTCTTTGGGTCCGTGCAAGTGGAAAGTATTCCCATCACGAGCACTATTCAAGTGTAACAAGCGGTTTCCAATGACAGCAACCGAGGCGATGATAAGTTCGATTACGCGGCTTTTGCTTTGGAGGCGTTCAGCGCGAGGTCACATCGGCGGGAGGGGGCAGGTTACGATGCTTCAGCCATTCCATGCTGATGCTGTGGTTCTTCTTGTCGGGGGGAATCTGATCGAGGCTGGGCATAAAAATTTGCAGACCGGCCTGAGCAGTCATCCTGGTGTAGCCGTTCACAAGTTGGTCCTGATAGTTGGCCAAGTCCAGATCAAACCAGGCGTTATTGGAAAGATCCACCATCATTAAATCGACTTGGCGCATGGTGAGTTTTCCAAAATCAATAGTGCCGCCGTGGAGTTGCAAATAATTCCGCCACTGCTCGACGCGTGTTACATCTTCCTGGGCGTTGCCGTAGATCTGCTGGAAGTCAGGATTGATGATGCGCACGCTGGTGAGTTGCCCGCGAATGTGCGGCGGTGGAACAGCCTTTGCAGTGTCCAGGAAGATGTCGTTTTCTTTGACTTCAACGCCGGGGATATCGCCGGGGTGGAATAAGCTGGAAACGGTAACATCCACGCCACCCAGCAGTTTTTTAAAGGGGATTTTCAAAAGGTTAATTTTTGTGACGTGTATCTGAATACGATTGTCGGGAGCCACGCCAATGGTGGAAATCACTTCAATGGGCAGCGGAATTACTTTGTGAAGCGTTCCGTTGAGCCGGAGCTGGTCGCCGTCGCCGGAAAGCTTGATATTCTTCAGCGGTGAATTGGGAATGCCTTCATTGAGAAAATTTGCGAGATCGCCGACGTTGGTGTGAATGACGCCTGCTTTTACGTCGATGACAAATGAATCGGGATCGTCGAATGAAGGGTTGACGATCCAGGAGGTCCGGGCCATCTGGCCGCGGAGCCAACGCACATAAATGCGAAAGCCGGTTGGGCCTTTTCGCAGCATAAGGTTGTGAGCGTAAATATTTGTGGGAGCGGAATTGGATGGAGCGGCTACGTCGCGCGGGTTACCGGAGGCGGGGACGGCGCTCGAAGTCTCATTGACGCTCGGGGGGGCGGCTACGCGCTTGGCGCGCCACAGCCACCAGGCGAGTAAAGCAACGATTACTACGAGAGAGATACCCACCGTTAAACGTCTGCGCATACGTTCAGCTAAACCGAAACCGGGGTGATGGTCAAGGACCACGGACCATTGATCAAATCGAGCGAGATGATTTTAATTGGAATTGCGCGCCGGGTTGTGACGACTGACAAGTAAGGTGCGAAATAAGCGAGGACTACGGTTTGGCAACAAGGCGATCAAGAGTGCGCAGCACGCTTTACACGCAGCCGGAAATTTTGATTTTTGATGTGGATGGCGTGCTGGTCGATGTGCGCGGAACTTACTGGCGGTCGGCGCTGGAAACTGTTCGCCATCTCAGCGGCAGGCGCGTTACTTACGCGAATCTGCATCGCTGGAAGGCTAAGCCCGGTTACAACGATGATTGGCGCATGACCGCGGACTGGGTTACTTCGTTGGGCACGCCGACCACCTATGAACAGGCGCAAGCGGTGTTTAATGCATTTTACTGGGGCACAGCAGAGCGGCGGGGAAATGTCCTGAATGAAAAATTGCTGATCACGCCGCGACAGATCGCCAACTGGGCGAAGCGCTACGAGCTGAATCTTTTTACCGGGCGCAACCGGCGCGAGTTTTCTTTCACGTTTGATCGCTGGGCCGCCGCGCGGCACTTTCGGACAGTGATCACCATGGATGATGTAAGGCGGATCAAGCCGCATCCGGAGGGGCTGCAGAAGATTCTCGCTGGGCGCGATCCGGAAAAGGCGCTGTATGTTGGCGACAATATCGACGATGCGCTGGCGGCGCGAGATGCGGGCGTGCCGTTCATAGCTATTATTGCGGAGGGTGAACACGGATATCGCGCGCGGGCCGCAGCATTTCGCAAATTAGGCGCGCTGGCGCTGCTGCCGCGTGCCACGGCGCTGAATAAGTGGCTGGTTGGTCGCCGCTAAGTGCGCTTTTGCGAATTGAAAATTTTAAGGGCTGCTGGCAACGCAAGCGTTGGACGAATCAATGGCTTGGTCTGGCGTAGATTACTGGTGTTTTATACCGAACGAGCTTTCTTCCATTCCAAGACGGGCAATTCTACGTTGAGGGTACGATGTAGGTGCGCTTCGGCGAGCGCCGCGGCTCTGTCTTTGCCCTCTTGGATGTCGCGCACAAATTCGGAAGGCGCAATCCAGTTCTTGGTGTTGACGTTATAGACGGAAAACTGCACACCCTGAGCATTATGTTCCGCAAACAAATGGATATGTTCGCTACCGACTTTAACTTCAGCCCACACGCCCTCAGCCAGCATGAATAGACTGTGGCATGCGTGATGGTAGAAAGCGCCAAAGTAATGAAAACGGAGAATCGAAGGAGTAACGGGTCAGCGCGTCACAAGGGTCATTTCTCGTGCCGGAAAGACACGCGCATTGACGCATGCTAGCACGGATGATATAAATCATTATTCTAGTCGGCACCACATAGCCCACCGTCAACCCCATCCCGGGTCGGGGAACGGCGTGGCTGCCAACCTGGGGTTCAGGCGACACAATTTAATGCAGGTCAATTCTCACCAATCATGAGAGAACTGTTCTTTCAAGTTGTGCCTATAGTCTTGATACTGCTGGTGTTTTATGCAGTTCTGAGAGTCCTGTTTTTCAAGCCATTATTGAGAGTTATCGCCGAGCGAGAAGCTCGTACTATCGGCGCGCAAAAAGCCGCTGAAGCGGCGCAAAAAGCGGCCGCAGAGAAAGTGAAACAGTACCAGGACGCGCTGAAGCAAGGTCGCACGGAGATTTACGTAGAACAGGAAGCGGCGCGCAAGAAAGTTCTCGACGAGCGTGCCGCGAAGCTGAAAGAAGCGCGGGTGAAAGCGGCCGCCATGGTTAACGCGGAGAGAGAGCGAATCGCGGCGGAAGTTGTTTCCGCGCGCCGTGAACTTGAATCCGGTATTACTCCGTTTGCGGCGCTGGTGGCGCGGCGCGTGTTGCAATCGACGCGGCCGCCGGCTACACCGAGAGAATCCCGATGAACTCCAAGCTCGCGGAAAGCGCAAAACTGTACGCCAGAATTGTGGGCTCGCTGCTGCTCTCGGTGCTTTTTGTGGCGCTCAGCGCACACGCCGAAGAGGCTGCCTCCGCGTCACAACAATCGGCCGAAAATCTTTTTAAATGGATTAACTTCGCGTTGGTTGTCGGAGTAATTGTCTGGCTGTGTCTTAAAAAAGGGCCACGATTCTTCGGCCGCCGGGCGGATGTCATCAGCGCGGATATTCAGAAGAGCACCGAAGCGAAAAAACAGGCCGACCAGCGGCTTAACGATGCGGAAACGAAGTTGCGAAATCTGGAGAAAGAGGTTGCCCATCTGCGCGCTTCCGCGCAGCGCGAATCCGCGGCGGAAGCAGACCGCATACGCAATCTCACGGTAACGGACGAGCAAAAAATAGCAGCAGCTGGAAAGGCGGAAGTGGATGCAGCGGAGCGCGCGGCGCGGCTTGAACTGAAGACTTTGGCCGCAAATCTGGCTGTGAGTGGCGCGGAATCGCTGCTGGTGAAACAGCTCACGCCCGCGGCACAGGAAGCGCTCATCAATAATTTCGTCAAGACTTTGGACGGGCGGCCCAATTGAAGTCAGCGAGCATGCAGTACGCGAAGGCATTCGCGGATATCGCTATCGCGCAGGGCGCGCCACAAACAGCGGTAAAGCAGTTGGCAGACTTTGGCGAAGCTTTCGCGGAGTCCGTGGAGTTGCGCAATTTTTTGGGCAGTCCTGCGGTGGACACCCAGGTCAAGCACCGGGTGATCGAAAAAATCGTGGCGCAGCTAGGCGCGGGCAGAATCGTTCGCAATTTTCTTTTTGTGATTCTCGATCATCACCGAGCGCACATGCTGCCAGAAATTATTGCCGCCGTGCAGGAAGTGGTGCGCCAGCGGCAGGGGATTGCCGAGGCGGAAGTTTCTTCCGCAGTGGAACTGTCGAGCGCACAAAAAACGGAGTTGGCCAAGACGCTTAGCCGGTTGACAGGCAAGAGGATCGAGCCGAAATATTCTCTTGACCCGGCACTTCTGGGCGGGGCCATAGCGCGAGTTGGCGATACTATCTACGACGGCTCGCTACGGAGCCGTTTGGCGGAAATGCGCGCGCGGCTCGCGGAAGAATAAATTCTGGGACGGATTTGGCGGCAGGCTTTTGGGGATGATTGGCAGCAGGCAGTCGGCTTCGCACTAAATTAAGTATCAGGAACCTAAGCGAAGACTTGAATCCAAACGATTCAAAAGAAATCAGGAGCAAGAATGGCCAAAATTAACGCCGATGAAATCAGCAAGATTCTGCGCGAGCAGATCGAAAATTATGAGCAGACCGTTTCGGTCGACGAGGTTGGGTCGGTAATCAGCGTGGGCGACGGAATCGCGCGCGTTCATGGGCTGGAAAAAGTAATGGCTGGGGAGATGCTGGCGTTCCCGAAAAACATTTTCGGCATTGCGCTGAACCTTGAGGAAGAGGAAGTCGGCGTGGTGTTGCTGGGCGAATCGAGCGAATTGCAGGAAGGCGATGTCGTCAAACGCACCAATACGATTATGTCCGTGCCGGTTGGCGAAGCGATGATTGGGCGGGTGGTGAATCCTATTGGCGAGCCGCTCGACGGCAAGGGTCCGATCGAATCAAAACAGCGCAATCCGCTGGAGCGCATAGCGCCGGGTGTGCTGGACCGGCAGCCGGTGCGCGAGCCGCTGCAGACGGGTATCAAGGCTATCGACGCGATGATTCCTATCGGCCGCGGCCAGCGCGAATTGATTATCGGCGACCGCCAGACCGGCAAGACGGCGGTGATTCTTGACACCATCATTAATCAAAAAGGTGGCGACGTCATTTGTATTTACTGCGGTATTGGGCAGAAGCGGTCGACGATCGCGCAAGTGGTGAAGACGTTGACCGACGCGGGCGCGATGGACTACACGATTGTGGTGGCTTCCACGGCATCGGAGCCTGCTTCGCTGCAGTACATCGCGCCGTATGCCGCTTGCGCGATGGGCGAATTTTTCCGCGACACCAAGCGGCACGCGGTAACTTTTTACGATGATCTTTCGAAGCACGCGCAAGCTTACCGCGAGATTTCCTTGCTGTTGCGGCGCCCGCCGGGTCGCGAAGCTTTCCCCGGCGACGTCTTTTACCTGCACTCTCGATTGCTGGAACGGGCCGCCAAGCTAAACGATAAATTGGGCGGGGGCTCGTTGACTTCCTTGCCGGTAATTGAAACGCAGGCTGGAGATGTTTCCGCTTACATTCCGACCAACGTCATCTCCATTACGGACGGGCAGATATATCTGGAAGCGGATCTTTTCAACGCCGGCATCCGCCCGGCGATTAACGTGGGAATTTCCGTTAGCCGCGTGGGCGGCAACGCGCAGATCAAGGCGATGCGCCAGGTGGCTGGCTCGCTTCGCTTAGATATGGCGCAATATCGCGACCTGGCGGCGTTTGCACAATTCGGCGCCGACCAGCTCGATAAAGCCACGCAAGCGCAACTGGGCCGTGGGCAACGGCTCACGGAAATTTTGAAACAGGATCAATACGCTCCGTTTACAGTTGAAAAACAGGTGCTCAGTTTATTGGTGGCCACCAGCGGAGCATTGGACAGCATTCCGGTTCCTTCGGTGCGGCGCTTCGAACGCGAATTCCTGGCGTTTGTGGAGACCAACTATCCCGGCATCCTGAAGACTATCGCGGAAAAGAAAGCGCTGGACGATAACATCAAGAGCGAAATCAAGAAAGCCGTCGAGGCGTTCAAGGAACGATTTGCCGCGGATGTAGAAGAAGCCGGTGAATCGGCAGCGAAGGCTGGGGCGGTTCCAGCCAAGAATCAGGATGGCACCGGAGCGGTGGTTACGCCCAAGAGCGAAGATCCATCGGCGAAGAAAGAAGAGACGCCGGTCGCAAAGTAATTTGCTGTAGCGAATAAATTCTTAAGCCATGGCCACATTACTTGATTTCCGGCGCCGCATCCGCTCGGTGAAAAACACCCAGCAGATTACCCGCGCGATGAAGTTTGTCGCCGCGGCACGGTTGCGTCGCGCGCAGGAAGCCGCGCTGGCTGCTCGTCCCTACGCGGTGGAGCTTGCTCGGGTGTTGCGTTCCACCATGGCGCGCATCGAATCGCCGGAGCATCCGTTGCTGGCAAAACGGCCGGAAAATAATATTCTAGCCATCATACTTACCGGCGAACGTGGGCTGGCGGGCGCTTTCAACAGCAACGTGCTGCGCAAGGCCCAGGAATTTTTCCGCAGGCATCAGAGCAAGAAAATCACGACAATTCCGGTGGGAAAAAAGGGCCGCGACTCGCTGCGCAGAGCGGGTTTCACGTTTGCCGCGGAATATGTAAACGTGCTGGCGCGCGTGGACTTTAGAACCGCGCGGGAAATCGGCAATCTTGTCGCCGATCTGTACATCAAGGAAGAGATCGATTCTGTCTACATTATTTTCAGCGAATTCAAAAGCGTGATGGTTCCTACTCTGGCGGTGGAAAAGCTGCTGCCGGTGGAAGCCATTCGCGAAGATGATGCCGACAAGACTACGCAGCGAGACAGGGAAAACAAAAAGCCGGGCGGGGCCAGCGAAACTCCCGTCGACTACATTTATGAGCAGCCCGAAGAACAACTCCTGGCCAAGCTGCTTCCGCGTTACGTTGAGACGCAAATTTTGCGCGCCATGCTGGAATCTTCCGCGGCTGAACACGCCGCGCGCATGACGGCCATGGAAGCGGCTACGAACAACGCGAACGATGTGATTGAAGCGCTGACGCTGCACATGAACAAAGTGCGGCAGGCGGCTATTACCAAGGAAATTATTGAAATTGTCAGCGGCGCCTCGTACGGGGCTTAGGAGAAAGCATGGCGGAAAAACGTGGACACATCGGACGAGTGGTGCAGGTGATCGGTCCGGTGCTGGACATTCAATTTGAAGCGGGGCACCTGCCGGCCATTTACAACGCAGTGCGCATCACCAGCGAAGGTTTCAATATTCCTGAGCCGCTGGACGTTACCGCGGAAGTGCAGCAGCATCTTGGCGAGGGTCGCGTGCGCGCAGTGGCTATGGAAGCGGTCGAAGGCATGGTACGCGGCATGCCCGCGGAGGATTTGGGGCATGGCATCACCGTGCCGGTTGGTCGCGCCACGCTTGGACGAGTGATGAACGTGCTGGGCAAGCCGGTGGACCAGCTTGGTCCCATCAATAGCCCTACGCATTATCCGATTCATCGCGCCGCGCCTCCTCTGGAAGATCAATCCACGGGACTGGAGATGTTTGAGACCGGAATTAAAGTCGTCGATCTGATGGAGCCTTATGTAAAGGGCGGAAAAATTGGATTGTTCGGCGGCGCCGGTGTGGGCAAAACCGTTTTGATTCTGGAGCTCATCCACAACGTGGCCATGCAGCATGGCGGACTTTCGGTGTTCGCGGGAGTGGGCGAACGCACGCGCGAGGGCAACGACCTTTGGCTGGAAATGTCGGAGTCGGGCGTGATCGTTCCGGGCAACACGGAAAAATCGCGTGCCGCATTGATCTATGGGCAGATGACCGAACCACCCGGGTCGCGTCTGCGCGTCGGTCTGACAGGACTGACGGTGGCGGAATATTTCCGCGACGAAGAACATCTCGACGTGCTGCTGTTCATCGACAATATTTTCCGCTTTGTGCAAGCGGGAGCGGAAGTTTCCGCACTTCTCGGGCGCATGCCATCGGCGGTGGGATACCAGCCCAATCTCAACACCGAAATCGGAGAGTTGCAGGAGCGCATTACTTCCACGAAAAATGGATCGATCACTTCGGTGCAGGCGATTTATGTGCCGGCCGATGACTATACCGATCCGGCTCCAGCGGCAACTTTCGCGCATCTGGACGCCACTACCAATCTGAGCCGCCAGATCGTAGAGCGGGGCATTTATCCGGCGGTTGATCCATTGGCTAGTTTTTCGCGCATTCTGGATCCACGCATCGTGGGAGCCGAACATTATTCGGTGGCACGCGGTGTGAAATCGATTTTGCAGCGCTACAAGGATCTGCAAGACATCATCGCCATTCTCGGTATTGAAGAACTTTCCGACGACGATAAGCGCACCGTGGCGCGCGCTCGCAAAATCGAAAAGTTCCTTTCGCAGCCGATGTTCGTAGCGGCGCAGTTTACTGGGCTGGAAGGGAAATACGTGAAGATCGAAGATACGGTGCGGAGCTTCAAGGAAATCGTGGAAGGCAAATACGACGATGTTCCGGAGCAGGCTTTTTACATGGTGGGCACGATCGAAGAAGCTTTGAAGAAGGCTGAAACCATGAAGAGCAACGCGTAGACGGATTCAGAGAAGAACAAGATGCTTCCCGAAGCCATTGAGCTGATCATCGTCACGCCGCAGCGACAACTGCTGCGTGGAAAGGTTGCGAGCGTGCAACTTCCCGGCGCCAGCGGAGAACTCGGCATTTTGCCCGGTCACGCGCCGCTGATTACGGAACTCGGCAACGGTGAGCTAAGTTACAAGGCGGCGGGCGGCGGCGAGCCGGTTGTGCTTGCGGTGCTCAGTGGTTTTGCGGAAGTTTTGCCCGAGCGCGTGACGGTGCTGGCGGAAACCGCAGAGCGTCCGGAAGAAATCGATGTGGACCGCGCCAAAGAAGCTCTAGCACGAGCGGAAAAGCGCTTGGCGTCGACCGATGCGAATGTAGATTGGGATCGCGCCACCGTCGCGTTGCAGCGTGCGCTGGTGCGCATTAAGGTGGGCGAGCTCCATCGCCGCGTGTACACCCACAGCAATTAAACTCGCGTTTAGGTTAAACTGTAATCGATGTTGATTGGGCGCCTCAGGGCCTTCCC
>DATNKL010000008.1:0-2447 GCA_035603415.1 Candidatus Acidiferrales bacterium | reverse complement strand
GCACTGGCGCAGCGTTTCGCGTCTCCTTCGTGCCCTATGATGCGGACGGTGAGAGCACTGCGGGAGTGCGGTCGTTCCATGAAGTGCAGCAAGTGCGAGCATTCCTGAAAAGCCTGGGCGTGAATACGCAGATTTCGGCGGATGCTTTGCGGCAATTGGCTGCCGGGCGTTCCGCGTCGATTCCTAGTGTTTCGCTTGACGAAGCAGACGTGAAGGACGCGGGTTTGGTCAGCACCGTCAATCTTGCGAAAGCCAAGGCTAGTTGAGGTTAAGGAGCAGCAATGGCATATAGCGATAAGGTTGTAGATCACTACAATAATCCGCGCAACGTTGGCAGCTTGTCGAAGGAAGATCCCAACGTAGGTACGGGGCTCGTCGGCGCGCCAGAGTGTGGCGACGTGATGAAGCTGCAGATGAAGATCAATCCGGATACCAAGGTCATTGAAGAAGCCAAGTTCAAGACCTTTGGTTGCGGCTCGGCGATTGCCAGTTCCTCGCTGGCCACCGAATGGGTTAAGGGAAAGACGGTGGAAGAGGCTCTGAGCATCAAGAATACCGACATCGTGCGCGAGCTTTCGCTTCCGCCGGTTAAGATTCACTGCTCAGTGTTGGCCGAGGATGCCATCAAGGCGGCAATCGGCGACTGGAAGAAAAAGCACGGCGTCGAAGTTCCCGTGGCGGAAAAGGTTTCGCACTAAGGGCTTTCGCTGGGTGACATGATTATGGCCACGACGGAAACACTAAGCCCCAACGTCGCGAAGATCCACATGACCGAGCGGGCCGCGCAAAAAATCCGCGCGCTCCTCGAGAAGGATGGAGTCTCACTCGAAAAGGGTGGGCTACGCGTAGGCGTTCAGGGGGGTGGATGTTCCGGTCTGTCGTACGCCATGCGCCTGGATACCCAGGCACGCGACCGGGACAAGATTTTTGAGGAACATGGCGCGCGTATTTTCGTCGACCCGAAAAGCTTGTTGTATCTCAAAGGCACGATCCTGGAATATGAAGAAACGTTGATGCGCCAAGGATTCGTCTTCCAGAATCCTAACGCCGCCCGCAATTGCGGCTGCGGCAGCTCCTTCACGGCTTAAAATCGAAGCCCGGATTTCGGCCGCATTGTAAGTGGTTTTAGAATAAACACTTGCAAAAGTGTATGATTAAGTGACTTTAGAATCAACACTTATGCAAAACCGGGGGGAGGGGTACCCCACGCCCTTCACTTTGCCGGTTCGCCCAATATCGGCGCAGATTTCATTATGAGTGCTCCGTCGACGAGCTGGAAAAAAAGCGACCATTTCTCGCTGTTCGGCTTGCCCCGCAAGCTCTGGATCGAGATGTCTGTTCTCGAGAAGACATTCTTGCGGCTCAGCTGGAAGCTGCACCCCGATAAGTTTGTGAACGCCAGTCCAGAGGATCAGGAATCCTCCTTGAGAGCAAGCTCGGAACTGAATGACGCCTATCGCGTGCTGCGCGATCCGGTGGCGCGGGTGGAGTATCTGCTCGAAATCGAAGGCATGCGTAAGGAGGGCGAACACAAGCAACAAGCTCCGCCCGAATTGCTGGAAGAAGTCTTCGAGTTGAATGAGTCTTTGGATGAATTGCGTGAGGCAAAGAGCTCGGGTGGAGATTTGGCGTCGTTGAAAGCGCGGCTGCAATCCGCGGAGCAGAATTTTCAGGAAAAGCTCGGCCAAGTAGACGTTCAGCTGCAGGAGGCAGCCCGTCAATGGGATGCCGCGATAGACGCAAACGCAACCGACGCCGAACGCAAAGGAATCATGGTGCGGCTGAACGAATTGCTGAATCGCCGCTCCTACATCCGAAATTTGGTGACCAACGTGGCGAAAGAGCTGTTGTAGGTCATGACGCGAACAGTTGGAATCGATCTAGGCACAACGAATAGTCTCGTCGCATATATTGATTCACAGACGGGAGCGCCGAAATGTATTCCGGGTCCGTCAGGGTCCGCACTTTGTCCATCGGTGGTGAGCCTTGATCCCGACGGCAGCGTGATCGTCGGCGAGCCGGCGCAACGTCGGCTGCTTACGCAACCGGAACGTACGATCTATTCGGTCAAGCGGCTCATGGGCCGCGGCGTCGCCGATATACAAGACGAACTAAGGCTTTTTCCTTTTCGCGTTGATCCCTCGAGCAAGAACGCGATACGCGTGCGGTTGGGCGACAAGTTTCTTACGCCGCCGGAGATTTCCGCCTTTATTCTGCGCGAATTGAAAAACTGGGGGGAAGCTCATTTCGGCGAGAGCGTTAATCGGGCGGTCATCACCGTGCCCGCGTACTTCAATGACGCGCAGCGCCAAGCCACCAAGGACGCGGGCAAACTCGCTGGGCTTGAAGTCCTGAGGCTAGTCAACGAGCCGACCGCTGCGGCATTGGCTTACGGCCTGCATGAAAAGCAGCGCGGCCACGTTGCCGTTTACGACTTCGGCGGCGGC
>DATNKL010000012.1:0-14613 GCA_035603415.1 Candidatus Acidiferrales bacterium | reverse complement strand
GTGCCAAGGGCTTGTTTTTAACACTGGCGTTAGGTCACCAATGTTAGCCTAAGTCGAAGAATTGACCCATCTTGCGGAACTTTTCGTAGCGCGCCTCGAGCAGCTCTTTTTGAGGCTGCTGGGAGAGCATCAGCAACTGCCGGTCAAGCACGGCGTCGAGGAGGCGGCTGGCGGCTTCCGGATCGGTGTGCGCGCCACCTTCGGGCTCTGGAACGACCTCGTCAATGATTCCAAATTCCTTCAAATCCGCCGCGGTGATTTTCAGGGCGGTCGCCGCGGTTTCCGCTTTAGTGGCGTCACGCCACATGATCGCCGCGCAGCCTTCGGGCGAAATCACGGAATAAAAACTGTTTTCGTAGATATTTACGCGGTCGCCAACGGCAATCGCCAAAGCGCCGCCGGATCCGCCTTCTCCTGTAACGGTGACGATAATTGGTACCGGTAAGCGCGACATTTCGCGAAGATTGCGCGCGATGGCTTCCGCTTGGCCGCGCTCTTCAGCGTCAATGCCCGGATACGCGCCGGGCGTGTCGATAAAGGTGAAGATCGGACGGCAGAATTTTGCGGCCAGCTGCATCACACGCAACGCCTTGCGATAGCCTTCCGGCTTAGGCTGGCCGAAATTTCTTTCCACGCGCTGTTTGGTGTCGCGGCCCTTCTGATGGCCGATCACCGCCACCGGGCGGCCATGAAATTTCGCGAGGCCGGCGATGAGCGCTTTGTCGTCGCCAAAATAGCGATCGCCGTGCAGTTCGATGAAATCGGTGAAAAGCATGCCAATGATGTCGAGAGTGTAAGGCCGGTTTTGGTGGCGCGCAATCTGCGCGCGTTGCCAGGGGCCAAGATGGGCATAGAATTCGCGGCGGAGCTCGGCGACCTGTTTGCTTACGCGTTCGAATTCCGCGTCGGCTGCTTCATCGCCGGCAAGATTGCGCAAATCTTCGACGTCTTTTTCGAGGCGTTCAATTTCTTTTTGGCGGGCGGTGCTGGCGCTGTGCTTGGGCTTGATCTTATCCTTTTCTTTTTCCTTTTCTTTCTCTTTATCTTTGGAGCTCATACCGCGGCCGCCATTTCCACGGCGCGATCGCCGCAAATCTGGCGCACCGCTTCGCCGAGTTCCGGAGTGGAGCGTACCCGTTGCTGGGCCTCTAGCAGCGCGACCGACCCGTCCGCGGAACGCAGTTCGAATACTACGACGCAGGAACCGGGGAAATTTCCGAATAGAGTCTCCAGGCGGTCGAGGGCGTCGGACTTGATGGATTGCACATCCATGCGCACGCGAAATTCCTGCGGCGCGGCGCGTTCCGCCATATCTTCCAGGCGGCGCGCTTCCTGAAGCGAAAGCCTGGTTCCGGCCTCTTCGACTTGTATGCGAGCCTTGAGCAACAGCGGCACGCCGGGCTTTAGCATGGCTTCGAGGCGCGTAAAGGTTTCGGGAAACACCAGCATTTCCTGCACGCCGGTCATATCCTGCAAAGTGAAGATGCCCCAGCGCGCGCCTTTCCTGGTACGCATCGGGCGAATGCCAACAATCAGAGCGGCAACGGTGATCTCTTTATTGTTGCGTTGACCTTCCACCTGGTCGAGCGTCAGAGCTTTCATGTCCTGCAGCCGCGAAGCATATCGAGCGAGTGGATGTCCGGAGACGTAAAAACCGAGCATGGCGTATTCGCTGGTCAATCGCTCGTCTTCACTCCATGGGGCGGCCTCGCGCAGTTCGAACAGAATTGGCGCAGGCGCAGCGGCGGTACCGAATAGTCCGTGTTGGCCGGATTCGCGTGAACGCGAAGCGCGTTGTAAAGCGTTAACAGCTTCATCCACGGATGCGAGCATGCCTTCGCGAGGGCCAAGCGAATCCATTGCGCCGGACTTGATCAGGCTTTCGAACACCCGCTTATTGAGGAAGCGCGGCTCGATGCGCTCGCAAAAATCGTATAGCGAGCGAAATTCGCCTTGAGCGAGGCGCGACTCGCGAATGGCCTTGGCGGTGTTTTCGCCTACATTTTTGATGGCCGCCAAGCCGAAGCGAATCGCTTCATTGACGGGCGTGAAGTATAGATCGCTCTCATTCACATCTGGCGGCAGAATCGAAATGCTCATGCCGCGTGCTTCGTTGATGTACTTGACGGTTTTATCGGTGTTGCCGGCATCGGAGGTGAGCAGCGCGGCCATAAATTCCACCGGATAGTGGACCTTCAGGTAAGCGGTCTGGTAAGCCAGCAACGCGTACGCGCAGGAATGCGATTTGTTGAATCCGTAACCGGCAAATTCTTCCATCAGGTTGAAGATGCGTTCCGCTTTTTTCTCTGGAACTTTGTTCGCGAGACAACCGGTCATGAACTTGGCGCGCTGTGCGGCCATTTCTTCTTTTTTCTTTTTGCCCATGGCGCGGCGAAGGATGTCCGCTTCGCCCAGAGAAAAACTCGCCAGCTTGTTGGCGATCTGCATCACCTGTTCCTGATAGAGGATCACGCCGTACGTTTCTTCCAGGATGTCCTGCAGCTGTGGGAGTTCGTAGCTGACTTTTGTTTTGCCATGCTTACGATTGATGAAATCGTCGATCATGCCGCCCTGGATGGGGCCGGGGCGGTAGAGCGCGTTTAGGGCGGTGAGGTCTTCGATGCGGGTGGGCTGGTAACGGCGCAAAATGTCGCGCATGCCGTGCGACTCAAACTGAAAGATGGCCGTGGTGTCGCCGCGCGCGAAAAGCTTGTAGGTTTCCGCATCGTCGAGCGAAAGATTTTCGATATCGACTTTGGCGCCACGATTCTTGTCGATCATGTTCACGGTATCGAACAGCACCGTCAGCGTGGTAAGGCCGAGAAAATCCATCTTCAGCAAGCCGATGCGCTCAAGCGCATTCATGTCGTATTGCGTAGTGATTTCGTCGCGGTTGGTCTTATAAATGGGGACAATGTCGGTGAGAGGCCGCGCGGAAATCACTACCCCCGCGGCGTGCGTTGAAGCATGGCGCGCCAGACCTTCCAGGCGCAAGGCCACGGCCATTAAATCCTTGAGGCGCTGATCGCTGTTGATAGCTGCTTTCAGCATGGGAGATTGTTCCAAAGCATCCGGCAACTCGATGCCAAGAGTGGTGGGAATCAATTTGGCGATGCGATCCACCTCGACATAAGGAATATCCATGGCGCGGCCAACATCTTTCACTGCGGCCTTGGCTGCCATGGTGCCGAAGGTGATGATCTGCGAAACGTTTTCGCGGCCGTATTTCTGCGTAACGTACTCGATCACTTCGCCGCGGCGCCGCATGCAGAAATCAATGTCAATATCCGGCATGGACACGCGCTCGGGGTTGAGGAAGCGCTCAAAAATCAGGTTGTACTGCAACGGATCGACGTCGGTGATACGCAACGCGTAGCTGACTAAGCTGCCAGCCGCCGAACCGCGGCCAGGGCCGACGGGGACGCATTGCCCTCGCGCGTAATGAATAAAATCCCAGACAATAAGGAAGTAGCCTTCATAGCGCATCTTTTGGATCATCTCGATCTCAAAAGATAAGCGGCGCTCATATTCGGCAAGACTGTTTCGTAACAGACCCTGTTTCGCGAGACGCTCTAGGTGCGGAACGCGAGTGGCAAAGCCTTCGCGCACCACCATCTCAAAATAACTTCCCGGCGTGTGGCCGTCGGGAACCTTGAATTCAGGAAATGGATTGGCGATGCGCTCAATCTTTACGTTGCAACGCGCGGCAATATCCACGGTGCGGCTGAGGGCTTCGGGCAATTCACGAAATACCTGCGCCATCTCAGCGGCGCTCTTGAAATAAAACTGGTCGGTAGCAAACTTCATGCGATGCGCATCGCTCATGGTCTTGCCGGTCTGGATGCACAGCAAAACGTCCTGAGCGTGCGCGTCGGAGTGTTTCAAGTAGTGGCAGTCGTTGGTGGCTACCAGAGGGATGCCTGATTCTTTCGAAAGACGAACGAGATGAGGATTAACAGTCCGTTCGATATGCAGGCCCTGATCCTGAATCTCTAAAAAGAAATTCCCTTTGCCAAAAATATCGCGCAGCCGGTAGGCATTTTCGCGCGCCTGATCGTATCTTTCTTCCACCACCGCTTCGGTGACTACACCGCGCAAACACGCGGAAAGCGCGATCAGTCCTTTGCTGTGCTTGGCCAGCAGGTCGTAGTCGATGCGCGGCTTGTAATAAAAGCCTTCGAGGAAACCGGAAGAAACCAGCTTGATAAGATTTTTGTAGCCTTCCTGATTTTCGCAAAGTAGAACCAGGTGATTGCTTCCCCGCCCGGCGGGCTCGCCATCGCCGCGTTCCCCATTGGAGCCATTCGTCTTCTCGCCGCGCTCGTGGCGGCTGCCTCTGGCCACGTACACTTCGCAACCGATGATGGGCTTGACGTCGCGCTTGCTGGCTTCATAGAAAAAATTTGCTGCAGCAAAAAGATTTCCGTGGTCGGTGATGGCCACCGCCGGCATTTTCTGGCGAGAAGCTTCGTCAAGCAATTCGCCAGTTTCGCAAGCTCCATCCAACAGGCTGAAATCAGTATGAACGTGAAGATGAACAAACTGCGGCTGACCCATGGACCTCGATTCTAAATCGCTACGCGGATAATTGCGAATGGCATTGTTGAAAACTTTGCCACCAAAAAATTCCTTCGTAGTCACCGGGAATTATTTGCGTGCGTGACTTTTCTTGCTGGACGAACGGCTCGCGGCGTGGCGGGAGGGTTCGCGTTTATCCGTGGCCTTATGAGCGCCCTTCGCTCCTGCTTTTTTGACTCTTTTTGCTTCCGTCTCGGCGTCGGCATGTTTCTGTTTGGCTGCGCTGCCCACTGCAAGAGCAGCCTGAGACTTCTCAGCCGCTTTGGACTTTTTCTCTTTCTCTTTCTTTTTCGGCTGCTCTTTGATGCCCGAAAGTTTGCGCAGCATTTTCTCGCGTTCCTCGGGAGTCTTGCCTCTTCCGGTGAGCTGCATGCCGAAAACCTGCTCGACAATGGCGTCAAATTTCGCGCCGGCCGGCATACCCAGGGCGGTCAATTCGTTGATCACGAGCGGAAGACCGGACCGCAACGGACGCCATTTATTCAGGTACGCGCGAATCTTGGAGACCGCAGCAGAATTATTCGATTCCGCCATAATGTAAGCGATCTGGTCGACAGGCAACTTCTCCAGGAACTTGTACGCCTCCAGCGGAGTGCTAACTTTTTTGCCGGTGAATTCTTTCTGGACACTCTGAACATGCTTGTCAAAGTTCAGCACTTCCTGCGCTTCGGCCGACCGGAAGCCCGCCTTGGAAAGTACGCTGCTCTGCTCCCGATCTTTGAGGCGCGTGAGAATGGCCAGCAGCATTGGCGTTGCGAGACGCGGCCGCAGCCCCGCCGTAAACAAATCTTCCCGGACATTGGAGAGCCGCGTAATCGCGTCGTACCCGGGACGTTTCTTCGCTAGCACTGGGCTGACCGCCTCGAGCAGGTCGTGATCTTCCCAGGCCTTTAACACCACTGCAGGGCGCTCTTCGCGAGCCAACGCGCGAAGTTCGGCGCCGGCATCTTCCGGAGTAATCGTCGCGGGCAATTCCCTCTCGATGGCCAGATCAAACCATTCCTGCGTCCTGGCTTCAATTTTGAAACCCATGCGCGCGGCAAAACGCAGCACGCGCAGGAGACGCACCGGCTGATTGGTAAAAGCGTGAATAGTCAGCGCACGAACTTCCGCTCGTTCAATATCCGACAATCCGTTGGTGGGGTCGAGGAGTAATCCGCGCGACGCCGGATTTAGAGAAATGGCCACTGCGTTGAGAGAAAAATCCCGTCGGCGAAGATCTTCCATGATCGTTGACCAGCGAACTTCCGGACGCGTGCCCGGCCGGATGTAGTGGTCGTCGCGCGCGGCGGAAATACTGCCTTCCACGTCGCCGCTGAAGAGCAATTCGATATGGCGCAATTTGTCGTCTTCGACGAGGGTTTTAGCGCCACCCTTTTCCAGTTCACGCGCGATCTTCGCCGGGTTGCCTTCCACGGTGAAGTCGAGATCACGCAGCGAGGCACCGGTAACCAGGTCGCGAACCGTGCCGCCCGTCAGATAAACATTGAAGCCCATGGCGGCGGACAATTCCTGCACGCGCGTGAGTACAGCGCGCTGTTCCGGCGAGAGCCGGCTTTCCAGCAAAAACATATAATCTGGCATTGCGCTCCTTCTTTTCTCTTCAGGATGTCCGCGCGAAGATTGCGAAAGCACCCGCTATAAATATCAAGGCCCGTCCCGTTGCGCGTACATGCAACATGTTCATGCCCGGGGATGATGCGCTTTATAAATTTGCTTCAACCGCTCTTCCACAACGTGGGTGTAGATTTGCGTCGTGGAAATGTCGGCATGACCCAGCATTAACTGCACCGACCGCAAATCCGCGCCCCGTTCGAGCAGGTGCGTCGCAAAACTGTGGCGCAGCATGTGCGGAGTGAGCGAAACGCGCAACCCCGCACGCTTGCCGTATCCCGACAAAATCTTCCACACTCCTACTCTGCTTAGAGAAACGCCTCTGCGGTTCACAAACAGTGTGGGACTGCCCCTGAGTCTGCCCAACAGCTTCGGACGCGCGTCGCGAAGATATTTTTCGACCATTACGAGCGCCTTGCGCCCCACCGGAACGATGCGTTCCTTGTCACCCTTGCCAATGCAACGAACGCATCCGACTTTGCTATCCAGGTCGCTCACACGAAGACCAATCAATTCGGACACGCGCAGGCCGGTGGAATATAAAACTTCGAGCATGGCCCGGTCGCGCAAACCCAAAGCGGTAGTCGAATCGGGTTGTTCGAGCAGCCGCTCGACTTCTGCCAGCCGCAAATACCCTGGCAAAGAGCGGCGAATCTTCGGTGATTCGAGATTGATACAGGGATCGGCGGTGATCAATTCCTGAATCTGCGCGAAGCGGAAAAAGTTTCGCAGCGTGACCAGGTGGCGCGCCACCGTGCGGCTCTCCAGATTCATCCTGTAAAGGCTGGCCAGAAAATCCACCAGGTCGTCCCGCGAAACGCCTTCGAGGGACAGTTTGCGCTTCTGCGCGAACACATCGAATTTAAGGAGATCCCGCCGGTAGGCCGAGACGGTATTGGATGACAGTCCCTTGTCCACTTTAACGTGGGTAAGAAATGACGAAATGGTGGCCGATATTTCCATTACGGCTCCGCGAACCCGGTGTCGGCCGGGGTTCTCCGGCGAGTAGCAATACCATAGACCTCTTCCAGCTCATGACATCTGAAAAGCCAGGCGGTGCCCAGATAAAGAAGCGTCGCGCCGCCAAGCAGTGCCAGAAAGGTCAACAGTTGCACTAGGAAGCGCGAGTGCATGGTGAACTGCGTATAGTGCATCCCGAACCAGCACGCCACGCCCATAATTGCCGAACATAATGCGATTTTCGCGAAAGAATTGAAAATTTGTCTCCCACCGATTGGACCGTAGCGCAGCCGAAAAATAATGAACAGAGCAAAAAAATCCACGAAGCAAGCGATCGCGGTAGCCAGCGCCGGGCCGCCGTTTTGCACATAGCCGAATAAATATTTCAGGAAAACGATATTCAGGATGATGTTAAGCACCAGCGATATCGAAGCCACCGCCACCGGAGTTCGGGTGTCGTGCGTGGAATAAAAGGCCGGCACGATGAGCTTTACGGATGCCAGCGCCGGCAACCCCACCGCATAACATAGCAACGCTCTGGCCGTGAGTCGCGTGGACGCCGCCACGAATTGGCCGTGCTGAAAAAGCACGCGGATGATCGGCTCGCGCAAAATCATGAGTCCCAGAGCTGCAGGAATGGTGATGAAGGCCACGATGCGCACGGAAAACGAAAGCGTCCGTTTAAGCCCGGCGTAATCCTTTGCGGCGGCCTGATGGGACATCATCGGCAGAATAGCCGTGGCTACCGCGATGGCATAGCCACCGAGAACCAATTCCATCACGCGATCGGCGAGATACAGCGCTGTCAAGCTGCCTTGCGGCATTTTCGCGGAGTTCACGAAGTAGGTATCCACAAAAAAGTTGATCTGCCCGATGCCGATCCCGAAGAAGCGCGGGATCATCAGCCTCGCCACGTTTTGAATGCCGGGGTGGGAGAACGAAATCCCAAAATCGAAGTGCATGCCCTTTTGCACCAGGGAGGGTACCTGCACCAGAAATTGCAGCGCTCCTCCGACAAGGACCCCGACCGCTAGCGAAATCGCAGGACTCTTAAAATAGTGCCAAACCACGCCAACCGAAAAGAAGATAATCGACAGATTCAAAAGCACCGGGGTCGAGGCCGGCAATCCAAAAATGTGAAAGCAGTTCAAAATGCCCATGGCCAGGGCCGCCAGGCCAATGAAGAACAGATACGGGAAAATTATGCGATTCAATGTGATAGCGTCGTCCCAGTTCAGGTGTCGGGCGGACGCGGGAATAAAGGTATGGATCACCACCGGCGAAAAGACCATGCCCAAAACCGTGATGATCGCCAGAACCAGCGCCAGGGTCCAGAACAGGTTATTCGCGAACTGCCAGACCTCTTTGGGCGATTTCTCGCGCATATAGGTCGTAAATACAGGTATAAAGGACGCGCTCATCGAGCCTTCGCCGACCAAGCGCCGGAAAAGATTGGGGATGCGGTAGGCCAGGATGAAGGAGTCGGCTATATGCGAGGTGCCCAGGAGCAGCGCGTAGCGCTGGTCCCGGATATACCCGAGAATGCGGCTAGCAATGGTGACAAGAGAGATGATCGAGGCGGATTTGAGTATTTGTTTCTTTTCGGTCAACGGGCGGCACTCCGGGCCTAACCCTAATGAACACAGTAGGTTGACAGGAAAACTTGCTTAACATAACATACATCGGCGCTGATTGGCAAATTTTCGCCCTTCCGCGTCGCTGATCGCTAACTCCTTGAAAAATCGCGCCCCAACTTCGACGCACAAAAAAGTGGTGGTTGTCCTTGCGGACAAGAAGTCCCAGCGAGGCTATTTGAATCCCTCCAGGTTGGGCCAGAACGGCCCCATTGACCTGCTCAGCCCGGACGGCGAGCACACCGAAATCCCGTTGGACAAGCTGCGCTCGATTTATTTTGTTCGCGAATTCAACGACGACTTCGAGCCGGAGCGCAAAGCCTTCCTCAGCAGGCCGAAACTGGATGGCTTATGGGTCCGCTTACGTTATAGCGACGGAGAAACCATGGAGGGCGTGATCCCCAATGATTTGCTGAACCTGCTGGATAACGGCGTCCAGATCACCCCGCCGGATCTAAATTCGAACACCGACCGCATCTTCGTACCCCGCGCCGCTCTACGCGAAATCACTGTGCTCGGTGTGGTCGGCATTGCACGGCGCAAGCCGGCTGCAGCGCCTGCTGCGGCGCAACCGCGCCTCTTCAACGAATAGTCCTGGCGAGATTTCGTCCGAACGGCTGGTTATCCCGACCGGACCTACTTTTATTTTGGGGGCAGAGACTTGGAGAATAGCCAGGGAAACAGCTTCGGCTCATCATAGGCCTTATCCCAAGACACGTGCTTAATGCCGGAGTACTCCGTGTAGTGCGCCTCAGCGCCAATCTGCTTCATCGCTACCTGCATTCGTTGGGATTCGGTGACCGGCACGATCTCATCGTCGGTCCCGTGAAATATCCATACTGGCACTTTGCCGATCCTCGCGGCGGCTTCGGCATAACTCTTGGGCCCATCCTCGGGCGCCCATTTTATCAGCTCAGGGTGAGCTTTGAGCGTCGCCGCAGGGGGATGAATTCCCCCGCAAATTACGACCAGCGCCGCAAAGCGGCCGGGATATTTTTGCGCCAGATACCAGGTTCCGTACCCTCCCATGGAAAGTCCGGTCAAATAGGTTCTCGCAGTGTCGCCGTGGAATTCCTTGGTCGCGGCTTCCAGAGTAGCGATAGCCATATCAGCCATAGGAGGCACTACCCACCAAAGATTTTTTCGACATTGCGGCATCACCACAATCGCCGGAACGCGGCTGCGATCCTCGCGGATTGCGGTGCCAATGCCAGTATCAGTCTGCTGAAGGCCATCGTCGGCACGCTCGCCGGAGCCGTGAAGAAACAGGATAACCGGCCATTTTTGCTTGGGCGTCCAATTATCCGGAACGAAGACTTGGTATTTGTAGGTCACGCCCTGCAAAGCAATGCTTCGATCAAGAAAGCCCGTTTCATGGCTTTTTGCGAAGACGGAAACTCCGATCGACAGACAGAACAATAGAAATATGAAGTGGCGAAGCCGCACTTTCTCGTGCCTCCGAATACAGAATTTTAACACGATTTAACATGACTGATAGCTTTGGCTCCCAATCCTTAATGCATTTGGATTGCTTAGTCGCTGCATCTAAGATAGTTAGAAACCGTTCGCACTCGGGGAGTATCTAACGTTAGGAAGGCAATAAGCGAAAAAGGAGCAATGGCTAAGTCGGGACCAATGGGCGAAGCGAATCCAAAATCACCCGAAAGACGACTGGAGCTCGACGCCATGCGCGGGCTGATGCTGGTATGGATTACCCTCACCCATCTGCCGACCGCCGCCAGTACCTACGTCAATCAACCCTTTGGCATCGTATCCGCCGCCGAAGGCTTCATTTTTCTCTCTGCTCTGTTTACCGGCAGAATCTATTTTCGCATCGCTGAACACCATGGCTATCGTGCCATGATCTTAAAGTTGTGGAACCGCACTCTGCGTTTGTACGGCTACCACGCGCTGTTACTGGCTTTTGTCTTTCTCGTCGCTGTACCCATCGCTTCTCGCGGCAACCGCCCGGGTCTCCACAACCTGCTGGATTTTTATTTCTATGCGCCAAAACGCGCCATTGGCGAAGCATTTCTTCTGATCTATCGCCCACCGCTGCTCGACATTTTGCCCATGTACATCATATTTCTGGCCCTTACGCCCGCGGCGCTGCTGATCGCACGCAGGTTCGGATGGAAACCCATTTTGTCGGGGGCTTTCGTTTTTTATTTCGTCGCGCAATTCGGTTTTCGCAGCGCCGAACACAATTTCATGATGCGCTTCATCCCCACCCGAATCCCGCTGAATGAGATGGGCTCCTTCGACCTGTGGGCCTGGCAATTTCTATGGATTGTGGGCGTCTGGTTTGGGGTGCGTTGGGCGCAAGACCGAATGCCGTTAGAGATTTGGGCCAAACGCGTCGTAATTCCGGCCGCCATGCTGGTATGCGCGTTCTTTGTGCTGCGTCGCGAGATTTCGCACGGGTTTGAGTTAGGCGCCGCTGAATTTCTTTTTGACAAATGGCACCTAGGATTCATGCGTTTGGCGAATTTCGCTGCGGCCGCCACCGTGCTTGTGTACTTCCAGTCGGTCTTGAGGCCGTTGGCTGTTAAGCCTCTGGTGCTGATGGGCCAGTCGTCGCTGCAAGTATTTTGCGTACACCTGTTATTTTGCTTTGCAGGACTCACGCTGTTGGGCAACGCCTCCATGCTCAGCGGGTGGAAGCAACTGGGGCTGTTGGTAGCCACCTTCAGTGCCATGTTGCTCACCGCGAAATTGTTCTCGAAGAGCGAGGCCAAGCAAGAACCTCAACCGCAATCAAGCGTATTGCTTGAGCCTGGGCAACCGGCAACACCCGCAGCCTCCGCGCGGTCCGCCGCTGCATAGCAACGGTCGCGCCGAAACGGCCTTTTTTCAACACTCCAAACTGTTGCATCTTTGAAGTTGGGTGGCCCATCCTTGCGGTTTTTGCAACGGAGGGGCTTTTGTTTCTACTAAGGCGTGTCCGGAGAGTTGTGCTTGTGAGTGATTTTTCGCCGAATATCGGGCCAAAACTCTTTAAGAACGATCGTCGCAGTGTCGTACGCAATCTGGCTGCCCCAGACGCTCGCGGTATTCGACAGCGTCTTATCCGCGTGCGGATGATAGCTGTATGTCGAAATACTTGCAGCGATGGCGCTGCCAAACACTTCAGAGACGTTGAACTGACTGCTGCCCGAGTCCGAGCGGGTAACGACGATCCGGCTCATGGCGTAAAATGTGCGATGCCAAAAGCCGCCCTTCCCCAGCTGATAAAAACGCGGATCCTGGTGGAACACCGAGGGAAGAATCGCGGAGGTCCAATAGTTTTCGATGGTGCCATCGGCGGCAGCCGATCCAAAGCGTTTGCCGTACCCAGCCGCGCCCTGGCCGTAACCAGGCTCACTGTTTTCCGCCTGGCTGACTCCGGCCAGAAACGCATACCAGGGAACCTGGATGTAGTCGAATGAAGACCGCGTCACCACCGCGAACTTTTGCTTGGTGGTCAGGGGCGGGACCTTGCCGGCATTCTCCACGCTCAGGAAGTTTGGTAGAGCGAAGAATAGCCGGTCGTTTGAGGTGGCGGGCACCGCCGTTTCGGCTTTTTCCTCGTTGGTCTTCTGCTTCTTCGGTTTGTCTTTGTCGTCCTGGTCGGTCTGTCCCTGCTGGGAGGGCTGCGCAGGTTGCGCGGGGTGCGGTGCGGCGGCCACTTGCTCTTGTTGCGCAAGGGCGGGTAGTGCAATCAGTAGGGTTACGATGAGAGTTGCATTGGCCGATAAACGAAACCGCAGGCCTAAACCGGGTCGGTTGGTCATGCTATTAATCGTCTCACAAGCTCCTCTTTTCCGCCCGAAATCTGCCTCAGATAGTATCCGTTCTACATCTAGTACTGATCCACAGTTCGCCGTAGTGGTATACCCAACGTGCTATTTAACCCGGAAGGGTATGTCCACGCTTAAGTGTTAGTGGCTCGATCTTTAGTAATCGCGCGCGTGGCGCCTCCGCTGAACCCCCACAGGTAATTTCCTTCTGGGTGCCCAGGGAGTTCCCGTCAAATGGCGGTACGGTTTCTCTTGGCCCGGGCGATCCACTGGCGACGCCTATACTTCGCTGCTGACGCTGTGCGAGACTCGCACTGCTGTCAGGAGCATCATTCATGAAGCTATCGGAAATTGCTCGCAAGCTTGGTTGCGTTGTCGAAGGCCCCACGGACACAGAGATTACCGGGGTCGCTGGAATTGACCACGCTAAGCCGGGCCACGTCACTTTCTTAGCCAACCGCCGCTACTTCCCACTTCTAAAAACGACGCAAGCATCAGCCGTGTTGCTTCAAGCGGGCATCACCCTGGAGAGAGCGCCGGGCGCGCCCCCCATTTCCGCGCTGCGCAGCGAAAACCCCTATATGGACTTCGCACGAACTATCGAATTTTTCTACCAGCCGCCGACGTATGCCCCGGGAATTCACCCGACTGCGGTGATTGCCAAGAGCGCGCAAATCGGCGAAGGCGCCCACATCGGTCCCTACTGCTTCGTAGACGAAAACGCGCAAATCGGCCGCAACGCGGTGCTGCATAGCTTCGTCACGGTGTACCGGGGCGCCAAGATTGGCGCGGACTTTTTTGCCCACGCGCATGCGGTGGTTCGCGAATTTTGCGTCGTTGGCGATCGTGTCATTTTACAAAATGGAGTGATTATCGGTGGGGACGGTTTGGGATTCGCCAAACGGAAGGATGGCAGCTGGTACAAAATGGCGCAATCCGGCGCCACGGTGCTCGAGGACGACGTCGAAGTACAGGCCAACGCCTGCGTGGACCGTGCCACCGTAGGCGAGACGCGTATCGGGCGCGGCTCGAAACTCGATGACCTGGTGCTGGTGGGGCATGCTTCGAAAGTTGCCAGCAACGCGATGTTGTGCGGCCAGGTTGGTCTGGCGGGCTCCACGCAGATCGGTCACGGAGTGATTCTGGCGGGCAGGTCGGCACGGCGGGACATTTGAGCATCGGCGATCACGCAGTAGTTACCGCCAAGAGTGGGATCCCTAGCGACGTTCCTGCACGCACCATGTATTCGGGTTATCCGGCGGTCGACAACCGGCAATGGTTAAAGTCGGTTGCGGCGTTGAATCGCTTGCCGGAATTGCAAAAACGCGTTTGGGAATTGGAAGTGGAAATCGAAAAAATAAAAGGGCGCAAGAGCTAGTTGCGAATCTAGTCCAGTCAGTTTCGCAAACTTAGGCTGCTCCGGGAAATCCTATGGGCCGCTGGTCTGGCGGCAGAGCTGCGGCCAAGGTGTCGTGCACCAGATCGTTCAACTTGTCGCGAATCTCCAGCGTATACGCCGACGCGTCGATAGGCGGCAAGAACTCCACTAGAATTTCGCCCGGCCGCAGAACGAGCGACCGCTTCTTCATCAGTCGGTGAGCGCCGGAGCACGCCACCGGCACAATGGGCGCGCCCGCTTTGATGGCCATCACCACCGCGCCTCGCTTGAATTTGTGCAACCGGCCGTCCGGGCTGCGCGTGCCTTCCGGATAAATTAAAAACGATTGTCCCGCGCGCAGTTCTTCGGTCGCTTTGTCCAGGCTGGCTATGGCGGAGTCGCGGCCACCGCGTTCGATGGGAATGAAGTGCGCGAGCCGGAATGCTTGTCCGACGATGGGCCAGCGAAAAAGCGATTCCTTCAAAAGGATGGCGATGCGTCGTGGAATCGCGCCGACGATCGCGGGGCCGTCCAGTGTGCTGGTGTGATTCGCCGCAAAAACGCACGCAGCGGCGGGAATACGCTCGGTTCCTTTGACCCGCACGCGCACGCCGGCGGCGCGCACAAAAAACATCACGCCCCCGATGCCGGCGCGAAAAAGGGGATCCGG
>DATNKL010000049.1:0-11298 GCA_035603415.1 Candidatus Acidiferrales bacterium | reverse complement strand
AATCGAAGCCGAATCGCCCCTTCACGCACAAAAAGTCCTTGTTAATCCCGGAAAGGTCCCGGTTGTTCGAACGCATGATCTCGTGATTTCTCACGCTGAGCGTCGTCTTGCAGCCATTCGAACAATGCGTGCAGATCGTCGGCGCGTATTTCATCTCCCACGGGCGCGTCTTATACCGGTAAGTTCCGCTGGTCAGCGCCCCCACCGGGCAAATATCAATGCACATCCCGCATTCTTCGCAATCCAGGTGATCTCCGCGGTTCGGAATAATCACGCTGTTCGCGCCGCGCATCCCCACGCCCAGCGCCTTCACGTCCATGCCTTCGTCGCAAACGCGCACGCACCGGAAACACAAAATGCAACGCGGCGCATCGTAGTACACCAGCTCCGACCACTTTTCCTCCGGCCGGTGAATCTTCTCCTCGATAAACCTGCTGCTATCCGCGCCGTAGCGGAAAACCATGTCCTGCAATTCGCACTCGCCGCCCTTGTCGCACACCGGACAATCCAGCGGGTGGTTCGTCAGCAAAAATTCCAGCATGTACTTCCGCGCGTTGCGCACCTGCTCAGTATTGGTGCGCACGGCCATGCCTTCTGTCGCCACCAACGTGCACGCCGTCTGCAGCTTCGGCATCTTCTCCACTTCCACCAGGCACATGCGGCAAGCCGCTTGCAACGATAATCCCGGGTAGTAGCAGAACGACGGCACCTCCGTGCCAATGCGGCGCGTCGCCTCAATCACCAGCGTCCCAGGCGACACTCGCACGTCCTGGTCGTTAATCTTCAGCGTGATAAGTTTTTGGTCAGCCATTGAGTAAGGTCATTCGTCTATCGAGAACCAGCCAGCACTGCCTCGGCGGATTTATACGCGCAACGCCCATGCAGGTGATCTTCAAACTCGTTCCGCCACTTCTGCACAATACTGATTGTCGGCATCGCCGCGGCATCACCAAGCGGGCAGAAACTTCGCCCCAGAATATTTTTGGAAAGCTCGCTCAGCATGTCGATGTCCTGTTCACGCCCGTATCCTGCGTGAATCCGCTCCAGCATCTTGCGCAGCCACGTCGTGCCTTCGCGGCAGGGAATGCACCACCCGCACGACTCATGCGCGTAAAAATGCATAATCCTACGCGCCATATCCACCATGCAGGTATTTTCGTCCATCACCACCATGCCGCCCGACCCCAGCATCGACCCTGCTTTGGCCACCGAATCGTAATCCATCGGAATATCGATCTCGTCGGCGGTCAGTAGCGGACACGAACTCCCGCCCGGAATCACCGCTTTCAATTTCTTGCCGCCAGTGATTCCTCCGGCCATCCCATAAATAAATTCCTTCATGTTCATGCCCAGCGGAATTTCGTAAATCCCAGGCTTATTCACATGTCCTGCCACGCACAGCAATCGCGTGCCGCCATTTTTGGGCGTACCTAAATTCGCGTACGCTTCGCCGCCGCCCAGAATAATTGCGGGCACTGCGCTCAATGTTTCCACATTATTGATTATCGTCGGGCAGCCATACAGCCCAACTACAGCAGGGAAGGGAGGCTTGATTCGCGGATACCCTCGTTTGCCTTCCAGCGATTCCATCAGCGCCGATTCTTCGCCGCACTCATACGCGCCCGCGCCGGTATGAATCAGCAAATCATAATCAAATCCGGATCCAAGAACGTTCTTGCCAAGGTACCCGCGCTCGTACGCTTCGGTGATCGCGCCTTGCACGATGTCCAGCACGTAACGATATTCGCCACGAATATAAATAAATCCCTGGTGCGATCCGATCGCCCGCCCTGCAATCACCATGCCCTCAATCAACTGGTGCGGATCCATTTCCATCAACGGGCGATCCTTGCAAGTTCCAGGCTCCGACTCGTCCGCGTTGCAAATCACATATTTCGCTTTTGGCGAATCCTTTGGCACGAACGACCACTTCATACCCGTAGGAAATCCCGCTCCGCCCCGCCCGCGCAAATTCGACTTCTTCATCTCGTCGATGATCGACTCCGGCGTCATCTGCTTCAGCGCTTTATCCAGCGCCTGGTAGCCGCCGTGCTGCAAAAACACATCAATCTTGGTCGAATTCTCGATGCCCCAACGCTTGCTGATAACCGGAATTTCGCCCTTTTCTCGCGCGTGCAACGCTCCGGAAATCACCTCCACCGGCTCAGCCCGCCTGCCGTTGTCCAACTCCTGAATCAAGCGATCAAAGGTGAGCGGCGTCAGGTTCTCGTAAAAATCGTAATTAATCTGCAACGCTGGCGCTCCGGTACAAGCCCCAATGCATTCCACTTCTTCCAGTGAGAAAATCCCGTCCTTCGTAACTTCCTTGTGCCCAATTTCCAGTCGCTTCTTCGCCCGATCCAGCAGTTCATTGCCGCCGCGCAGCATGCACGCCACGTTGGTGCAAACCTGCACGTGATATTTCCCCATCGGCTTGCGATGCAGCATCGAGTAATACTCGAGCGTCTCCTCGACCTGCACGGTGCGCAGCTCCAGTCGTGCCGCAATTTCCGCTATCACTTCATCGCTGATGTACCCAAACTCATCCTGCGCATACATCAACATGGGAATCAGCGCGCTGCGCTTCACTGGATACGCGTTCCGCAGTCGTTCGAATCGCGCCGTGAGTTCGGGGGACATTTGCAGTGCCATCTAGCGATCCACCTCGCCCAGCACGATATCGATCGTCCCAATGCACGCAATCACATTCGAAATCAGTTGCCCTTCCACCAATTTCGGCAAAGCCTGCAAATTTATATACGACGGCGAACGGAAATGTACCCGCAGCGGTTTTGGCGATCCATCGCTAGCGATAAAACATCCGAGTTCCCCTCGCGGCGATTCCACGGTTACAAACGCCTCCCCAGCCGGCGGCGAAAATCCTTCGGTAAAAATTTTGAAGTGATAAATCAGCGCTTCCATCTCCGTCTTCATCTTCTCGCGCTGTGGTGGCACGATTCCCGGAGCGTCGGTTTTGATCGCGCCCTCATCCGTAATCTTGTCCAGCGCCTGCCGCACGATCTTCAGGCTTTCGCGCATCTCCGCCACCCGGATCATGTATCGCCCGAAGCAATCCGAATCCGTGCGTGTGGGCACATCAAATTCAAATTCGTCATAACTCGAATACGGGAACAATTTGCGATTATCGTAAGCCACGCCCGCCGCGCGAATTGTTGGCCCGGTCATGCTCAACGCAATCGCATCTTCCGCACTGATATATCCAATGTTTTTCGTGCGCCCCATCCAGATGCGGTTTTCCGTGAGCAGTGATTCGTATTCATCCACGCGGCTAGGCATGTATTTCAAAAATTTCTCGATCGCTTGCCGCCATCCCGCCGGCGGCTGCAGCGCCACGCCGCCAATGCGGATGTAGCTGGTCATCATCCGCTGACCCGCGAACATTTCAAAAATCTTCAAAATTTCTTCGCGCTCGCGGAAGCAATACAGAAACACCGACATCGCTCCCAAATCGATGGCGTGCGTCCCCAGCCACACCAGGTGAGAAGAGATTCTCTGCAGTTCCACCATCATCACGCGGATGTATTGCGCCCGCTTGGGCACTTCCAGATCCAGCAGCTTTTCCACGGCCATGCAATAAACCAGGTTATTTCCCAGCGGATTCAAATAATCCATGCGGTCCGTCAGCGTAATCGCTTGCGAATAGGTTTTGTCTTCGCACGATTTCTCGATCCCGGTATGCAGATATCCGCAATCGGGAACGGCCTTCACCACCGTCTCGCCATCTAGCTCCAGCACGATGCGCAACACCCCGTGCGTGGAAGGGTGTTGCGGTCCCATATTAAGGACCATCGTTTTCGCTTGGCCGACTGCTGTTTCTACCGTGGTCATATGGAGGTCTTCGTGAAGCCAAGTGGCATTACCGGGATATCCCGGTAGCCTTCCACCGGATAATCTCGGCGCAGCGGATAGCCTTCCCAATCATCGGGGAGCACAATGCGTCGCAAATCCGGGTGGTCGTTGAAATGAATCCCAAATAAATCGAAAATCTCGCGCTCCAGCCAATTCGCGCCCGGCCACACCGGCACCAGCGAATCAATAGCCGGATCTTTTCCAGACAAACGTACTTTCAATCGCAATTTCTCGCGTCGCGAAATACACACCAACTGATAAACCATTTCGAATCGCGGCTCATAAGGATGGCGGTCCAGGCAGGTCGCGTCGGTCAGCAAATTAAATTGCATCGAAGCGTCGTCGCGGCAGCGCGCTGCGGTAGCCCGCAGCAATTCACGCGGCACCACGATCGTCGTTTCGCCGCGATACTCCACTACTTCCGCGACGGCATTCCTATCCCACGCGCGCAACTGTTCGACCGACGACAAGCGTCCGCCTACAACATTAGCGTTCTGGTTGGAATTCTCCGTCAAACTTTTAATCCCGTGCGCCGGTTATTTTTGCCAGTCCAACGCGCCCTTTTTCCAGAGATACAGGTAACCCACCAGCAGGATGGCGATATAAATCATCATCTCTGCGAAGCCGTACCATCGCAAACTGCGAAAAACGTAAGCCCAGGGGTACAGAAAAATCGCTTCCACATCGAACAAAATAAAAACCATGGCCACCAGGTAAAATCGCACCGAAAACGGCTCGCGTGCGTCACCCGTCGGTTCTACGCCACATTCGTAGGGTTCTTGTTTTACGCGGCTTGGCCGTCGCCAGCCAATTAACACCGAAATGGCCGTCAACATGCCAGCGAGCGCCGCTGCGATCAGCAGGTGTATGAGTAGTGGAGCGTAACTATGTAGGTCGGAACTGCCCATAAGCGAAACGTTATAATAACGACTCGACTACCACTCGGTCAAATCGCCGCGAAGCACCTTATAATAGTCCTACTTCGCGTTCGTGTTCTGTCGCGCATTTCATCGGGGCCCATCGCCATGATCTTCGGTCGTAACACAAATGTTAGTGTCGACGCCCACAAGTATCACGTGCAAACCGAAGATGCCGGCGCCTCCAGCGCGCTCATCGACACCACCGTTTACGCCGGTGGCCGCGTGATTCATCGCCGCACGAATAATTATCTCGACCTCTTACCCTTGAACGCCGACAGCGAGAAGGCTATCAAGCTGCGTCTCGATGAACAACACCGTCAGGTGCTGGAAGAAATTCGCTCCGGTGCGCTTCGTCTCCCTGCGTCCACGCCGCCTGCTCCACCAGCGCCAAATAAATCCGTTCCTTCGCACGCAGCAGGAAAAAGCGCCGCCCAGTCGGAATCACTATCCATCGAATTGCTGAATGCAAAAACCTGGCTCGCCGGAAAGCGCGCGACTTTGCAATTGCGTGTTACCAACACGCAAGGGCATCCCCTCACCGGAGCAAGAATCACCGTATCCATCTCCGGCGCCGCGGAACCCACCAATTTTTTCACCGACTCTGCAGCCACAGGCGAAGCCCACCTCACCTTCGACATGCCGCGTCTTAGCGAACCCAACGCCGCGCTGGTGATCGAAGCCACGAGCGGCGCAGCTAAAGCTCATTTGCGTTTCCAATTGCGTGCCCGCCAGCGTGTCCCAGTCGCTTGACCGTCAGGCGCCCAGCAGCCTCACTTCGCCGCTAATAAGGCCACGAGTAACTTCGCCACTAATAAGTCCGTAGGGTAGAATTAAAAGATGGAAGCGTCCCAGACCATCACCGTCAACGGAGAGCGTCGCGAAACTCCGCAAGGCGCCACCGTAGCCGATTTACTTCACGACCTGAATCTCCCCGCCGGCCGAGTCGCCATCGAACGCAATCTCGAAATCCTCCCGCGCCCGCTGTGGACCAATACCGCCATTCAACCCGGCGACCGCTACGAAATCGTCCACTTTGTAGGCGGTGGCTAAATTCGTCCCGAGTCAAATTCTGCAAACTGCAGTTTCACCAAAGCAACTTCAAACCGAATTGCACTTGCCGCGAGGTAGTCGAGGTGCTGGTGATCGCTCCAGCTGTAGGCGAAACGCCCGAAGGCGTGAACACCACCGCGTTGGGCAGATTGAAATTTGCCCGGTTCAAAAGATTAAAAATCTCCGCCCGGAATTCGATGTTCAGGCGCTCCGTGATTCGCGTGTCTTTCAACGCCGAGAAATCCCAAGTGGCCAAGCCGGGGCCGACCAAAGTATCTCTGCCGACGTTACCGTAAAATCCGCCGTTTGCCGGGGAATTGCTGGGAGCCACAAACGCATTAGGGGCAAACCATTTGTTCGGACTCCCGATCATTACCGGGCCGCTAAAGGCTGGATTCGCGAAAGGTCGCACCGGGTTTCGCGTGTCCCCATTGTTCGAAGGGTTGTAGCTGAGCTGCGGGGAAAACGGAAAACCGGTTTGCAATGTCACGATGGAGTTGACCGTCCAACCGCTGATCAACCTGCTCGCAAAGGCTTCCCCATTGTTGAAAAAACGACCGCCGCGACCGATCGGCGGCACATAAGTTACATTCGCCACGCCAATATGCGTAACGTCGAAACTTCCGCGACCCTTGTCGGAACTCAAGTTGAAGGGATTCGACGCCAGCGCTGGTCCGCCTCCGGAGGTCGTTGCGTTCACAGAATCGCCGTCGTCGAGAACTTTGGAGAAAGTGTAAACGCCGCGCAGCGTTAAGCCTCCGCTGAAGCGGCGGTTCAAATCCACTTGCAGGGCGTTGTATGCGCTAACTCCTTCCGAAAAGTAAGTCCAGGTATTCGCAATAGCGGGATTGGCCTTCGTTGTCGTGGGCACGAAGTATGTTCCTGGCGGTACCGGCGTGCCGGCTATGCCCGCGGGAAAAGTTGCGGGATACGTTGCCGGGCACGGTGCGGCCGGACAGATCACCGGAAAAGGTTCGTTCGCATCGATGCCGATTATTTCGTGGTACCCATGGTTGCCAACATAGCCCACCGTCAGGGACGTATTCGGCGAAAGCTGCTGCTGCACTCTTAACGAATAGGAAATCAGCGTCGGCGTTTTCATGTCCGGCTGAACTCCTCCAGGAATCAGCTTCACCGTAGAGGGAAATGGTCCCGCCGGATTGATGGGAAGCTGCGACACCGTCAACGGAGTCGTGTAGGTGGGATTGAAAGGAGCGTTCTGATCGGCGCGATATCCCAAAGCATCCTGCAGATCGTTATACATCCCGAATCCCGCGCGAATCACCGTTCGCTCGCTGAACGGACTCCAGGCCATGGCTACGCGCGGCTGCGGCAAAAATTTTGTGTTGTTTTCGGTGAACAGTGACGATGCCACCCGCGGCTGGGTGGAGATAATTCCGCCGTTGAATGTGTAGTTCGAAGCGCGCCCGTGCGCTTCGTTCCAGCCGGTCGTGAATTCGTCTCGAAAACCAAGTGTCACGGTTAATTTCGGACGAATCCGGAACGTGTCTTGCACAAACCATGCGCCAAACAGCGAGCGCCAATTCATTTCCGTGGGCGCTGGGTCGAATAAGAAGCTGGAACTCGTGCCCTTTAAAAAAGTCTGCAGGCTCGTGAAAGTCGCCTGCCCGAATTGGCTTAGCGCAATGGTTTCGTTGGATTGAAATTGCTGGAACCACCCGCCGAATTCCAACTGGTGACGCCCGCGCGTCATGGTCAGATGATCTTCGTACGTGTATAGATTCCGCGCGATCCTCAAGTTACTGCCGTTATTGCTGCCGGCCAGTCCGAGCTGCGCTTGCGGATTGGATGCCGCGCTTCCTCCCACCACTACTGCTCCAACTGGAAGCCCGACCAGAAATCCCGGGACGCTCGCCGCTGGTGTCCCCGGCGTGGGTTCTCCGGTAAAGAAGTAACCTGCGCGCGAGAAGCCGACTCTGGCGGTGTTGACCAACGACGGCGAGAACACATGCGTTTCCTCGAACGACAGAACCTGTTCCCGCAATGTGACCACGTCGCTGCTGAATGGATCGAGCGGCGTGGCCGTGAAATCGTCGCCATCGTCAATAGTGTAAATTCCGGAAAACGTATCGTGCGAAGAGAACGTGTGATCCACCCGAACGGTGCCGAAGTCCTCACGAATCGTTTGCAGCGGGCTGCCGAACACTTCGGCAATCCCGCCGAAATCTGGAGCGCCTACGGGCGGCGTCGGCCACAAATTCAGCAGCGGCTGGACACTTGGTACCGCTGATGCGCGCGAAGCCGCGTCCGGAACGAACGTAGCTGACGTCTGATGAAGGTGTTGGCGAAATCCCTCGTAGTTCGCGAATAAAAATGTCTTGTCTAGGTGCAGCGGCCCTCCCATCGAACCGCCAAACTGGTTCCGCTGGAACGGCGGTGCGTCTCCCTGATCGAAGAAATTCGGTGCATCCAGCGCGTTGTTACGCAGGAACTCAAATGCCGCACCATGCCATTCATTCGATCCCGATTGCGTCAGAATCACCACTTGCCCGCCCGGGCGTTTGCCAAATTCGGCCCCGTAAGAATCGCGTTGCACATTAAATTCGCGCACCGCGTCTACTCCCAAAAGCATGCCGCTCGTTCCCCCTGGCTGCATGTTGTTCTCGGCAGCGCCGGTGAATTCCACTCCATTCAAGAGAAAAAGATTCTGCTGCGGGCGATTCCCGGAAACGGCGAAATTATTTGCGGTGGTGGAATTCGAAATTCCCGTCCCGCCAGTTTTCAGCGAAGTGAAATTCACAACGCCAGGATTGAGCGGCAGCAACAAATCATAGCTGCGCCCATTGAGGGGCAGGTCTTTGATCTGCTGCTCTCCAACGAGCCCAGAAATGTCTTTGGTGGTGACGCTCACGAGCGGCGCATCTTCAGACACTCTTACTTCGGCCGTTACCGCACTGACTCGCAACGTAAGATCGACATTAGCTTCCTGTCCCACCACCAGCCGGATTCCAGTCCTGATCGCTTCCTGAAACCCGCTCTTGCTTACTGACACCTCATAAGGACCAACCGCGAGCGAGACAATTTGGTAGCGCCCCGCATCATCGGTGGCCGCCGTTCGCACCGCCCCAGTCTCGGTGTTCTTCGCGGTTACCGTTGCCGAAGCAATGGGCGCTCCCGATGAATCGGTCACCATGCCTTTAATGCTCGCAGCAACTTGACCCTGCGCAAGCTGCACCCAACACATCGTGACTAAGATCGTGACGAGCGCGAACCGAGTCCAAGTAAACCGCCAAACCCCGCATTCCACCGCAGGACGCTTGCAAGAACTCATCGAACCCCCCAAAAATTCCAACCCGCGCACACAATTCAATACGTTTCGTACCGTTAAGTCAAACCGACTTAAGCCGAGTCCTGAACATGTGAGTCACGCGGAGGGTGCCCCACGCTGGATTTTCGGCGTGGACTTTGAGTTTGAATTTCAAAGGTCCACCCACCCAAGAAAATTTGCAGACACCGACGGTCGCAGAGCACCATTCCAACTAAGGCAGTTGATAAATATCTTTGTCGGAATTGGTAGAAACTCCCTTTGAATCATCTCCATCATCTGCATTAGCCATTGATAATTCGACATGCGATTGATTCATCGCGTGCATCAACGATTCGATTTTTTCCCGGCTCATTCCAACGCCAAGTACCGAATGTCCTCCCAATACGAAAGCCATAACAAGTCTGCGCATAATCAATTTGAATGACATTTTTCCCTCAAGCGAACACACGGCAAGGTCTGTGCGTCATCGCGCAATCGCGATAATCCAAGGAGACTTCAACCTGCTGACGGTTGATTGCGGTTACGGGGAGCTACTGAATCGGGGGAGGCCGCGGAGAAAAAACAGAGAGCGATGGAGCGAGCTGCGGAATCCAGATATTTTTGCGCGTTGGGACTACCGCAACGACGACCAGCGCAACAAAGAACCACTCAGGAACGAGTAGTTTTAAAACGAGCGCAGCGCCAGGCGACGCCAGCGCGACCAACAAGGCAGCGGCCACACCTATGATTAAATTATATGCACCGGCGACAGCCTTGTTCATAAGACTCATATTAAGTCGAACTGGCGTTGCTATCACGAATAGTTTCGAGTCCCTCGCTTATTTCGCGTAATGCGCGGCGCCCATAAAATGCAGCGACACATAAGGCTCGTCTCCCACCACCCAACTGTCATGCGCCACGGGCGGAATGTAAAACAGACTTCCCGGCGTCAATTCCATCTGCGTTCCATTAGCGAAAGCGGCCACGGCGCGCCCTGAAACAACCAGCCCAACGTGTTCCACTTCACAAAGCAGTGTGCCCACCGATGGAGCAACATGCTGTGACCATTTCCATCCAGGTTCGTAGCTCGCGCGTCCTATGGTCATTCCACCAATATGCACAATCTCAAATCGCCCTTTGTCGAAGACGCGCACCTCATCCGGATTCTCAAATCGCTTCAAAATAGCTTCCTGCACGATTCCTCCTTCAATGTGCTGCCGTAATTTCAGCTCAAAATGAATTTGTTTTACTAGCTACGCGGCGTTACGCCGGTGACGCAGCCTAAACTTGACGAGTCTAGACACGCCCAGTACGCTCATGGCACATGCGCTCGCTATCCAGGAAAACCATATTGGTCGTGCTTGGATTGCTGGCATTGGGCATCGTTGCGTACCAGGCGAGCAGCCTCCTTCACCTCGCCAGCTTCAGCGGCTCCAGATTGCTTTACGCTTTGCGCGACGCCAATCCTTACTACATCATCCTTGCCCTCGCGGCCATTTATTTGTGTTACGGCATCCGGTCGCTGCGTTGGCGAGTCTTTCAGCGCAATATCGGCAACGCGAATTTTTGGAAAATTTATAAACTCACGCTGGCAGGCTTTGCCGCCATTTTTCTGCTCGGCCGGGCAGGCGAACCCGTCAGGCCTTTGCTGTTGGCAAAAAAACAAGACCTGCCCATCGCTGACACCTTCGGCATTTATGTTCTCGAACGTATTTTCGATATGGCGAGCGTCGCGGTCATTGCCGGCGTGGGCCTGGTCCTATTTGGTATGCGCCCACATGCAGGTGACATGGCCAGCGAACTGGAAACCGCTGCCAAAACTAGCGGCACAATTTTGTTCGCGGGCGTTCTGGCCGCCATTATCGCGCTGGTTTATTTGCGCGTCCACGGCACCGCGCTTCTCGAGCGCCGGTTGCAAACGGCAATTGAGGCCGGCGGGTGGCGCAGCTCCCTCACGCGCATCGTCTTGGGCTTTGTGCGCGGCGTACAAACCATTCGCACCTGGAAAGACTTGATTCTAGCCACGGCTTATTCCGGAATGCACTGGCTGGTAGTCGCGCTCGTTTATTATTGGGTGTCCCACAGTTTCACAGGAACGCTTCACACCATCGGCGTGGCCGATTCTTTGCTGGTCCTAGCGTTTACCCTGGTGGGCTCGACCAATCAATCGCCAGGTATCGGCGGCGGCTC
>DATNKL010000210.1:0-3768 GCA_035603415.1 Candidatus Acidiferrales bacterium | reverse complement strand
CGAGACCTGAGGCTACGCCGCCGTTGTGCCGCGAATTTACCAGGTCCAATCCTTTTTGCAGCGCCTGTACGGTGCGATTCAAAATGCCAATCTCGCTGTCGAGCTCACGCAACGAAAAGTAATCTCCCGCCAGCTCCGCAGTGACTACCAGTCGCACGTTTTCCAGATCCGCCGCGCTGGCCTGGTAGGCCGCTTCCGCCGATTCAATGCTGCGCCGCCGTCGCCCAAATAGATCCACTTCATAGCCGGCTACGAATGGGAGCGAGAAGGTATTCTGTTGCACTGTTCCTTTGACGGGAAAGCCAGAACTGGGCCGGTTGCCTGAAAGTCCCTGGCGCTCAACGGTTGGCGTGGTGGTGCCGGGCGTCAAGCCAAGCGTTGGAAAGAGCGTGGAGATTTGCACCGCCGCCGTGGCACGAGCTTGCTCCAAACGCGCGATGGAAATTTTGATGGTCTGGTTGGCGTCGATGGCCTGCTTTTCCAACCCACTCAGCTCACCGTCATGAAAAACCGTCCACCACTCACCTTTTGGTATCAGGTCCTTGGGTGCGCTTTCGCGCCACGGCTCTTGCACATCCCATGTGGCCGGGACAGGCGCGGTGGGGCGATGATAATTAGGGCCTACGGCGCAGCCGGCGAGGCACGCGGCTAGAGAGAAACCGCCAAGCGCCGCGCCTAAGCGGGAGACGAAATAATTTTGTTTGAAGTTGCAGCGACTCATAAATTTATGTAAAGACCATCAGTCGAAATTATTGATTTTTTGGCGCGGATTGACCGTTGTTGTTATTGCTGTTCGGATTTACCGCGGGAGTCCCACTGGCCGGCCGGGTTCCATTATTCGTACCTGGGTTCGCTTGGCCGCTGGAAGCGCCGGTTCCGGTGCTCGCGGGTGCAGGCGCGGGAGGTTGCGCGATTTGCTTTACGTTTACCTGCACGCCCTCGTCGAGTGAATCGGCCGGATTAATCACGATCCAGTCTGTAGCTTTCAAACCCTGTAATACTTCCAGCGTGGTGCCATAGTCGCGGCCGATCATCAAAGGCTGCAAATGCGTTTTGTGATTGTCATCAATGACCACTGCACGCAGTCCTTCGGAGCGAAACAACAGCGCGTTTACCGGAACTTCCAGCCGCGAACCATTCACTTTTACTTCCAGATGCACTTGCGCGTAGCCGCCCGGTAACAATTGGCCGGACTTGTTCGGGACGTCCACCTCCGTCAACAGCGTCCGCGTATTCAGATCGATGGAATCCGCAGTGCGCGTGACTTTGCCGTAAAATTTCTGGCCCGGGAATTGCTGCAGTTCCAGGTACGCGCCAAGCCCCGCGTGAATCGCCGGCGCATAAACTTCCGGCACGTTAACGTACACGCGGATCGGATCGGTCTGCGCCAGGGTGAATAACAACTGCGCCGTACCACCGTTTCCCGCGTTGATCAAGTTTCCGATATCCACGTTGCGCCGAGTGATTACACCGCTGAACGGCGCATAAATATGGCGGAACGATTCGGTCTCCTGCAATCTGCGCACATTGGCTTCGGCCGAAAGCGTGTTGGCCCTTTTGGCGGCCAAATCGCCGGACGCGTTGTCCGCCTCTTGTTTGGATACGCTGTCAGTTTTGAGCAGCCCTTCGTAACGCGAGGCCGTAATTTGCGAAAGATTCTGATTGGCTTGCGCGGTTCCCAACTCGGCTCGCGATTGTGCCAATTCCTGCGCGATTTCTGGTGTATCGATATCCGCTAGAAGTTGGCCTTTGCCCACGCGGCTCCCGATGTCGTGGTACCACTTTTTTAGATAGCCGTTGGTGCGCGCATAGATTGGCGATTCCACATAGGCTTGCAGCGTGGAAGGCAATACCAGGTCTTCCGAGTTGGCCTCCGCAATGGGGTGAACTACCGAAACCGTCGGTACGGCGAGAGTTTCCGTCTCTTTGGCCAGAGCCTTGTACTGTGAGCGGCGCATCAGTAGCGTGATCCCCCCGACAACCAGCAATAAAATCGCGACCACCACCAGCACCAGGAACAGATGGCTGCGCTCTGGTTTCTGTGGAGCTGGCTGCGTCCGCGATTGCTCTCTTACCGGCTCGCGATCCCTTGCTGTGCGCTGCTCATTTTGTTCCATCACATCCCGACTCATACTATGCTCCGCCGCCTTTCGCCATTGTTCATTTTATGCTGTTGCCGGCTCTTTTCCGTGGGCTTTTCTTTTTTCCAGCCACCCGTGAATCACGGAAAAAACGCAGGGCACAAAAAACAAGGTTGCGAAGGTGGCAAACAGCAATCCGCCGATTACCGCGCGGCCCAGCGGCGCGTTTTGTTCACCGCCTTCGCCAAGGCCGATGGCCATGGGCACCATGCCGATGATCATTGCGAGGGCGGTCATGATAACTGGACGCATGCGCACAAAACCGGCTTCCACGGCGGCATCCAGCGGATTCTTTCCTTCATCCATCTGCTCACGCGCGAAAGAGACCATCAAAATACTGTTGGCGGTAGCCACGCCCATGCACATGATCGCGCCTGTCAACGATGGCACGCTCAGCGTTGTATGCGTGATCAACAGCATCCAGCAAATCCCTGCCAACGCGCCAGGTAGTGCCGTGATGATGATGAAGGGATCCAACCAGGATTGGAAATTTACGACGATCAATAAATAGGCCAGCCCGATGGCTCCCAAGAGTCCAAATCCCAAACCGGTGAACGAAGTCTTCATGGTCTGAACCTGGCCACGAATGATGATGTGGCTTCCCTTGGGCAACTGCTTTTCCATTTCCTTTACGCGCTTCTCTACCTGGTCGGCGACAGCCCCAAGGTCGCGTCCCTCCACCGAGGAGTACACATTAATCATTGGCTGCACATTGTAGTGGGAGACCACCGCAGGCCTTGCGGTTGTGGAGGTGGTAACAAGGTTAGCCAGAATCTGTGGGGGCAAATTTGGCGTACTGGCCGTCACCGGGGTGTTCTGCAAAGCCTGATAAGTATCGACGCGGTATTGCGGCGTTTGCACCGCCACGTTGTAGCTCACCCCGTTCTTAGGGTCGAGCCAGAACGCCGGCGCGGTTTGAAAGCTGGAGCTCAGGGATACCAGCAAATTCTGCGCCACGTCCTTGGCTTGCAGTCCCAGGTTCTGGACGCGCGTGCGTTCAATATCCATATGCAGCGTTGGTTGATCGAATGCCTGCTGTACGTGCACGTCCGCCGCACCGGGAATATGCCGAAGCTCATTGGCTAGTTTTTCCCCCACCACATAGTTGCCTTGCTGATTGTTGCCCGTGACTTGTATGTCGATCGGTGCGGGCGATCCAAAATTCAAAATTTGTGTGACGATGTCCGCCGGCTGAAAGAAAAATTGCACGCCCGGAAAATCCTGCGGCAACCGTTCCCGCAGATCGTTGATGTACGTCGAAGTTGGTTTCTGGCGTTCGGGTTTGAGTTGCACCAGAACTTCGCCATCCGATGTCCCGAAAGTGCCGGCATTGCTGTAGCTCAAATTAATTCCACTGTACGGAACACCAAGATTATCCAGCAGCGTCTCGATTTCACCCTGCGGAATAGTCTGCCGGATGACGCCATCGACTTGGTCAGCAAGCCGCGCAGTTTCCTCGATACGCAGCCCGGTGCGCGCGCGGAAATGCAAACGGATTTGCCCGGCATCCACCGACGGAAAGAAATCCCTCCCCAGGACGAAGATCAGTACCGTGGACAATACGCAAAACGCCAGAAAGCAGCCGGCGAATAGAACCGGGATAGCCAGCGCGGCGCGCAGCGCATCA
>DATNKL010000116.1:0-33798 GCA_035603415.1 Candidatus Acidiferrales bacterium | reverse complement strand
CGCGCTCGTCGGCCTTTCTTCGCTGCATACGCGAGCGCACGTCATTCGCGCGATTCAAGAAGGCGTCGCCTTTAGCTTGAAAGACACTTTCTCGATTTTTGATGAAATGAAAGTTCCCGTGACGAAAATCCGCCTCGGCGGCGGAGGCTCACGTTCAAATCTCTGGCGCCAGATTCAGGCGGACGTGTTTGCGCACGAAGTCGAATTGGTCGAAGCGGAAGAAGGAGCCGCTTACGGCGCGGCAATTCTTGCTGCAGTTGGCGTGCGTCATTGGAATTCCGTGGACGAAGCCTGCGATGCCGTGGTTCGCGTGGCCGCGCGAGTCGTTCCGCGCCCAGACTCCTCGAAAATCATGCAGAACAATTACTCGATTTACCGCCGTATCTACCCAGCGCTTCGCAGCATCAACACCAGCGATTCCGCGTAGCAAGTCGCCCAATTTTCTATGAACCCTTCGGTTTGAACTTCAAGCAATAGATTGCTCCGATCACTGCCAGCAATCCGCCCCACCAGATCGGCGCATGCAGAGAGAAAAGCACAACGGGATGCACCGGCGGATGCCACAACTCATACATCCCCGCGCTGAAAATCAGCACGCCATCCACCAGCAGCGCAATCCCAATAAAAAACCAAATGGAAATCATGCTCGCGCGACCTCCGGTTACCAAAAGTAGACATTGAGGGCGAAAAATATGACGACCACCACCCCAGCCCAAAAGTGCGGTTTTTGATAAATGGGCACATTGCCGATAGACGGCACTGCCGTTAAACCGTACACCAAACCATTCAGTTCGCTGTCCGTCTTTGGTTTCGTCACCAGACTTACGACCACCGTCACTATCACGCAAACCAAAAACGACCACAGCGCCTGATACATATCCTGAGCAAGCGCCTTGGCGTGCGGTGACATCGCCACGTAGCGCAGAGCCGAAGGATCCACCTTCACCCACGCCCACATACTGATCGAAGATGCTGTGCCGAGCAGAAGTCCCCAG
The DNA here is from genome assembly GCA_035603415.1 of Candidatus Acidiferrales bacterium. GTDB lineage: Bacteria > Acidobacteriota > Terriglobia > Acidiferrales > UBA7541 > Acidiferrum. Next base: position 32,803 of record DATNKL010000116.1, on the reverse strand, counting down.
AAGCCACCCGGTCCAGTCGCTCGCTTCCAAAGCATTCCCAAAACAACCGTGCCGAAAAGGGGGGCAATGAAGAAACTGAAGAGCGCCTGAACATAGTCCATGATGCTCGCGAACTGCATCACCAGGTACGCCGTGCCGACACTGATCAACACGCCGATCACCGTCGTCCAGCGGCCCATATTGACGTAATGATGGTCGGTGCCCTTGCTGTTAATCAGCGGACGATAAATGTCATAAGTCCAGACCGTGGTGAACGCCGTCACATTCCCCGCCATGCCGGACATAAAGCCTGCGATCAATGCCGTAATTCCCAGGCCAAGCAACCCGGGGCCACAGTAGCGCGCAAGCATTAAAGGAAGGACGTCGTTATAGCTATGTGCTCCGGTGACCGTGGCCACCGATTCGGGCACAAGTTTCATCGGGAGTACCGCCAAGCCGAGGAGTCCAGGCAAAATCACGATGAACGGCACCATCATCTTGAAGCCCGCCCCGATAATGGGCGCCATCTCTGCACTACGGATATCTTTCGCCGCGAGGATGCGTTGCACGACCAGAAAATCCGTCGTCCAGTAACCCATCGAAATAACCGCAGCCAATCCGAACACAATACCTGTCCAGTGAATTCCCATCGGGTTGCCCGTGAACGAACCCAAGCCGGACCACAAGTGCACGTATTGTTCCGAAGTTCTATGAGCAATTTGTATTTTCAAATTGCTCCAGCCGCCTGCTTCGTGAAGGCCAAGTATCGGAATCAGCAATACGCCGGCCCAGATCAAAAAGAACTGCAGCACTTCGTTGAAAATTGCCGATCTCAGTCCGCCGAGCGCGACGTAAACCGCCACCGTGCCTGCCGACAGCCAAATGCTGACGTTGATGTCCCATCCCAAAACAATTTGCAGGACCTTGGCCATGGCAAACATGTTCACGCCACTCATCAGCACGGTCATGAATCCAAACGAAACAGCCGAAACCGCGCGGGCCGGTTCTCCAAACCGCAATTTCAAGTAACCTGGCACCGAGTGCGTCTTCGAAATGTAATAAAACGGCATCATCACGAGCGCGAGGAATAACATCGCGGGTATTGCGCCAATCCAGTACCAGTGCGTCGCGAGAATCCCGTACTGGTAAGCCGAGCCAGCCCAACCCATCAGCTCCAGCGCGCCAAGATTAGCGGATAGGAAACTAAGTCCGGCCACCCAAGCGGTCATATCGCGCCCAGCCATAAAAAAATCCTCGCCGGTTTTCGCACGGTTTCGAAGATAAAATCCGATGGTCAGCACGAGCGCGAAATAGAAAACGACGATGATCGTATCGATCGTCGAAAGCCGGACCAGATGCTGCGCTTGAAACGCCGCGAAAAATGTCATTGCGTTCTATTCACCTCGCTCCACGTTCACGACTTCCCCTGCAACTTGCGCGGGTGCAGAAAGCGACCCCGGTCTCGTTTGAAACAGGATGCCAAATTTCAAGTTTGTCGCTGCATTGTGTCGAAAGGTGCAAAAACATCTCTACCGATTAACCACGTTCAGAGTTGCGGTAATCAGGTCAACGGAATTTCCGCCAGCCATCACTTCGAACGCCCCCGGTTCTACCACGCGTTTCATGTCACGATCCAGGTAGGAAAGTTCGTTCGGTCCGAGCGTGAATTCGACCGTCTTCGTCTCGCCAGGATTCAAGGAGATGCGCTGGAATCCGCGCAGTTCTTTTACTGCCCGCGTCACCGAACTCACAGTCTGGTGAATGTAAACCTGCGCGACTTCATCACCGCGAACCGCGCCGGTGTTCGTCACGTCCACACTGACTTTCGTTTGTCCTTCGGGACCAATCGTGTCCTGCGCAAGCCGCAGATTCGAATACTTGAACGTGGTGTAACTCAGTCCCCAGCCAAATGGAAAGAGCGGCAGCACGGAGCCGTCCACAAATCCCCGCTTCGCTGAAGGCTTCTGGTAGTAATAATCCGGCAGTTGTCCCACGGAGCGCGGCACAGTAATCGGCAGCTTGCCGCCAGGATTGTAATCTCCGAAAAGAATATCTGCCGCCGCCTGGCCTCCTTCTTGCCCCAGATACCAGCCATCCAGAATCGCTGGCACATTTTCCGCAAGATAATTGATCGAATTTGGCCTGCCGTGTAGCAAAAGCACAACCGTCGGCTTCCCCGTCGCGACGATCTGCTTTGCTAATTCATCCTGGTTTCCCAATAAATCCAAACTCAGGCGGTCTCCCAGGTGGCTTCCCGCCCATGCTTCGCGCGAGGTTTGCTCGTTTTCGCCAAGCACCAAAATCACCACGTCGGCCTTCTTGGCAACACGCGCCGCATCGGCAATCCGCTTGGCGTTCAGCGCGGGATCGCCCAACACTACCTTGTCCGCGTCCCAGTCCGGCTGTGACTCCGTGATTTTGCAGCCTTCTGCGTAAAGCACCTCATTCGCGGAGCCCAACTTGTCTTTGATCGCTTGCAGAACGCTCACGCCGCGCCCGGGCTTGTTGCTGTAACCGCCCAAGTGCAGTTCCCCCGCGTTGGGGCCGATCACCGCCACACGCTTGTACTTAGCCTTGTCCAGTGGGAGCAGATTGTTTTGATTCTTGAGCAGCACGATGGCTTCGCGCGCCGCCTGCAGCGCTAGCTGCTGATGCTCAGTCGAATTCGTGATCTGCTCAGCGTAGGCCGGATCAGCTATGGAGTCTTCAAACAGCCCAGCCACGAATTTCGCGCGCAACACCCTTGCCGCGGCGCGGTCAATCAATGCCTGCGAAACTTTTCCTTGCTGTACCTGCTCCATAAAACTGGGATACGCTTCCGCATACGGCAGCTCAATATCCACGCCGGACTCGAGCGCCAGCTTCGCTGCCACATCGTTCGCCGCAACAATGTGATGCACCGTCCGCAGTTCCCTAATCCCAAAATAATCGGACACTACCATTCCCTCGAATCCCCACTCGTGCCGGAGAATGTCATCCAGCAAATATTTGTTGCTGTGCGATGGGATGCCGTCAATTTCGTTGTACGAGGCCATCACGGTCTGAACGTGTCCTTCCTTTACCGCTGCTTCAAACGGCTTCAAGAAATATCCACGAACCACCCGTTCCGAATAATTTCCTGGCCCTACGTTCGTTCCGCCCTCTGGCTGGCCGTGCACTGCAAAATGTTTTGCGGTAGCCATCACGTGCGCCTTGTCAATCCACGGCCCATCGCCCTGAAATCCGTGGATCGCCGCCAGGCCAATGCGCATGACGAGGTAGGGATCTTCGCCGTAGGTTTCTTCCGTTCGGCCCCACCGCGGATCGCGCGCCAAATCCAGCACAGGCGCCAGGCACTGTTGAACGCCGCGCGCCCGCACTTCGGACGCAACAGAACTAAACACATCATGAATCAACGCTTCATCCCACGTGGATGCCAGCCCAATCGCAGCCGGAAATGCTGTCCCCTTCGGCGCGGCGTGCCCATGCAAACACTCCTCGTGAAACATCACCGGGATTCCCAGCCGCGTGTTTTCCTTCACCCACTTTTGAATCGCGTTCGTGAGTTCCGCCATTTCTCGCGGGCCGCCATTTCCGCCTGGATTCTCACTCGGTCGCGAAACCTGCCCGATTCCGTTCTTCAATGTGATTTTTGCAGCGTCCGGAAGGAACACTCCCTTTTCGTCTACGATGAATGGCTGCGCCTCCCTTTGAGATGTGCGATTTTCCCAGGCGCTTTCTATTTGCGCCAGTTTTTCTTCAAGCGTCATTTGCGCGAGCAAGTCCGCGACACGTTGATCAACCGAAAGCTTGGGATTCTTGTACGCCGTAACATCTTGAGCGCAAGCGTGAAAGGAAGCGGCGCCACAAACAAACAGCAAAGCAGCAATCGCAAAAAGCAACGAACGAAGTGAAATCCGGTATCTCAAGTGGCAGCCTCCTGAAGTTTCACCGCCCTTGCAATCGCGTAGGCGCATGGTACTCTACGCGCCGTTAACGTTAACGGCAAAGAATTTCGTATTCTATTTATTCGCGCCGGGGAGAGCTTGATGAGCGCCGAACTATTTCAACCAAAACCGGAACACAAGTTTTCCTTTGGATTATGGACCGTCGGCAATCGCGGCCGCGACCCGTTTGGCGATTTCGTGCGCCCTCCTATTTCTCCGGTCGAGATCGCAGCCATGCTGGGCGAAGTCGGCGCCTGGGGCGTGAATTTTCACGACAATGATCTCGTTCCCATGGACGCCACACCTTCCGAACGCGACGCCATCGTCCGTGACTTCAAACGTGCTTGCAAGGAAAACGGCCTCGTCGTCCCAATGGCCACCGTTTCTCTTTTCTTTCATCCCGTTTTCCGCGATGGCGCCTTCACGGCAAACGATCCCGAAGTCCGCGCCTACGCATTGCAAAAAACCATGCGCGCGATGGACCTCGGCGCAGAACTAGGTGCCAAAACGTTCGTCCTGTGGGGTGGCCGAGAAGGTGTCGAAACCGATGCATGCCGCCGCGCGGACGAAGCCGTGAAGCATCTTCGCGAAGCAGTAAATTTCCTCTGCGAATACAACATTAATTGCAGCTACAAATATCGCTTCGCCTTGGAAGCTAAACCGAACGAGCCCCGTGGCGACATTTACATGGCCACCACCGGCCACTACCTTGGATTTATTCCCACTCTCGACCATCCGGAAATGGTCGGCGTCAACCCCGAAGTCGCGCACGAACAAATGGCTGGACTGAATTTCATGCACGGCGTAGCGCAAGCGTGGGAAGCCGGCAAGCTCTTCCACATTGATCTCAACGATCAGGCGCCCGGCCGCTATGACCAGGATTTCCGCTTTGGCTCCTCCAATCCTAAGGCCGCGTTTTTTCTTGTGAAGTTTCTCGAAGACGTCGGCTACAGCGAGCCGCGTCACTTTGACGCGCATGCCTACCGCACCGAGGATTACGAAGGAGTGAAGGACTTTGCCCGAGGCTGCATGCGCACGTATCTGATCCTTAAGGACAAGGCGGCTCGCTGGAACGTCGACAAGGAAATTCAAAGCATTTTAAAAGAAATCAACCTCGCCCCGAGAGATCTGCCCAAAACCGGAAAATATTCAAAATCCAACGCAAATGCGCTCCTGGGCCACGTCTTCGACAAAGACACCATGATGAAAAAACGCCTGCCGTACGAGCGCCTCGATCAGCTGACCATCGACATCTTGACCGGCACGCGCTAAGCGATCTCCTTTCAAATCACAAATCGTTGCGGCGTGCTTCGGATGAATTGGCAAGAAATACATGAATAGAGCGCCAGAGCTAACAGCCAGATTTCGCGCGATGTTTAATACGACCGCGACGATTTGTCGAGCCCCCGGCCGGGTCAACCTGATCGGCGAGCACACCGACTATAACGACGGTTTTGTTTTGCCGGCGGCCATAGAATATTCCTGCTGGACCGCCGCAGCAGCCCGGAAAGACAGGAAGATAACAGTTCATTCCGAGAACCTGGGTAAGTCAGTGACCGCGGATCTGGACGATCTGAAGCCACTTCAAGAAAATACCTGGGCGAATTATCCGTTGGGAATCGCGTGGGCATTAGAGCGGGCGGGAAATAACTTGAGCGGCGCGGACCTGTATTTCGCAGGAGAAGTCCCACTCGGGGCTGGGCTGAGTTCTTCGGCGGCCATCGAGGTTTCGGCCGGGCTAGCCCTTTCGCACATTTCGCGGCTCGATATGGAGCGAACCGCTTTAGCCTTGCTTTGTCAACGAGCCGAAAATGATTTCGCCGGCGCTCGGTGCGGCATCATGGACCAATTTATCTCCTGCCACGGGCTAGCAGATCGCGCGCTGCTGTTAGATTGCCGCTCGCTCGAATTTCGTATGCTTCCCATTCCGTCGGATGTCACCCTCGCAATTTGCAACACCATGGTGAGGCACAAACTGAGCGCCAGCGAATATAATGCACGGCGTGCTGAGTGCGAGCAAGCAGTGCGGTTGCTCAGGCAAGTGTTACCGAGGATCCAGGCTTTGCGAGATGTCACCCTATTGCAACTCGAAGAGCATGGCAATTTGCTTTCAACTAATCTGTATAAGCGAGCCCGTCATGTGATCACGGAAAACGAACGGGTGTTGCAGGCTGCGAACGCCTTTCAAAGCGGTGCGATTAGAGAACTGCGCCAGTTGATGGCCGATTCGCATAGTAGCCTTCGTGACGACTATAGAGTGAGTTGCCCGGAGCTCGACTTAATGGTTGAGATTGCCATGCGCCAGCGCGGTATTTTGGGCGCGAGGATGACTGGCGGCGGATTCGGCGGCTGTACCATCAATCTTGTTGATACTGCGCACGCCGAGGAGTTTCGGCACAGAGTATCGGCCGCGTACACGAGCGCGACGGGATTGCATCCCGATGTTTACCTGTGCAAAGCATCGCAGGGCGCGGAAGTTATTGGCGAGGATTCCGCGATCGCAGAAGACGCTTCCGCTGCGAAAGCGAAGCGTGGAACGTTGTGAGCGAGAAAAACGACAGGTTTTCGGAGCTGCAAAGTACTCCCCACCGGCGGTTCAATCCTCTTCTCGGCGAATGGGTGCTGGTCTCTCCTCACCGCACGCAACGTCCGTGGCTCGGCAAAGTTGAACAATTTGTTCCGCCGAGCGGTTTGCAATATGACTCTAGCTGTTATTTGTGTCCCGGTAACGAGCGCGCGAATGGAGCGCGCAACCCAAAATATACTGACACGTTCGTTTTCGATAACGATTACCCGGCGCTGGTCCCAGGTACACCCGCTCTCAAGATAAATGAAAGCAATCTGATCGTGGCCGAGGGCGAGGCAGGAAATTGCCGGGTAGGGTGCTTTTCTCCACGTCATGATTTGACGATTCCGCGTCTGTCACTAAGTGAGTTGCGCGCGGTGGTAGACATGTGGATCACAGAGTTTCAGGCACTGGCAAAGCTCGCGTGGGTCCGTCATGTTCAGATTTTTGAGAACCGCGGCTCATTGATGGGCGCCAGTAATCCGCATCCGCACTGCCAGATATGGGCGAACGCCACGTTGCCGAACATACTGGCCCGAGAGCTGAACTCCTTTAATGAATACCGTAACGTTAAAAAGTCATGCCTGTTATGCGACTGCCTGCAATTGGAGTTGAGGTACAATGAGCGAATTGTCTGTCAGAACGATTCTTTCGTCGTAATTGTTCCATTCTGGGCAGTGTGGCCGTTCGAAACGCTAGTGCTAAGCAAGCGGCACTTCGCCACCATGACCGATTTGTCGCATGTCGACCGCGATCTGCTTGGCGACATTCTGCGCCGGGTTACGTCGCGTTACGACAATCTTTTTGAAACTTCGTTTCCTTATTCGATGGGTTTCCACCAGGGCCCCACGGACGGAAATGTTTATCCAGAATGGCATTTTCATGCCCATTACTACCCGCCGCTGCTACGCTCCGCCACAACTCAAAAATTTATGGTGGGTTACGAGATGCTTAGCGCTCCGCAGCGCGATGTCACGCCGGAAACTGCGGCGCGGCGCCTGACACAGGTCACGGAGACTCCTCGATAGAGTTCGCGATTAGCGAGTGGCTGTATTGCTGAGTCGGCAACCGCGGGGCATTATTGGTCGCCCTTGTGGCCATTCCTTGATAAAGTGCCGATCTAAGTAACAGGTTAAGGCGGCTCCTGGAGGTTTGATGCCAGAACTGGATTTACGGCCTTTGTCGCTGGGCGAAATTCTTGACCGCACATTCACTCTGTACCGACGAAATTTCCTGCTGTTCTTTGGCATCACCGCGCTGCCCCAACTCCTAGTGCTCGGATTTAATTTATTTCAGGTGCTACTTAAGGTTCGGCCGGGAGCCCCAAAGGTGGCGTCCGGAAGCGTCATCGCTGTGGGGATCATCGGCGTATTAGTGGGATTAATCGTGTACTTAGTCGCCTATCTTTTTGCTCACGGCGGCACGGTGTATGCGATTGCCGATCTTTATCTGGGGCGCAGCACCTCCATCGGGGCTTCTTTGCGACGCATGCGCGGGCAGGCGGGAAGTTTATTGGGTGTGCTGATACTCAATGGACTGGTGGTGATGATTGCTTTTATTTTCTTGATAATTCCGGGCGTGTACGTGGCCTGCCGGCTCATTACCTGTGTTCCCGCAGCGCTGCTGGAAAATCTCGGTCCGCGGGAATCGCTGGAGCGTAGCTTTGCGCTCACCAAGGATAACGCCGGACGTTCTTTCGTGATTTATCTGCTGTATCTGGTTATTTTTTACGCGATATTCTTTTTGTTAGCGTTCCCATTCATGGTGGCGGTCGCAGTTTCGGCAAAAAATCAGGCAATGATGACCATGTGGACGATGTTGATGCAGGTTGGAACTACGCTGGCCACCATACTGGTAACTCCGATTTTTACCATTGCCAGCACGGTGTTTTATTACGATTTGCGAGTGCGCAAGGAAGCGTTTGACTTACAAATTATGATGAATCCTAATGATGCTGCTTTGCCTGCTTCAACCGAGCTTCCATCGACACTATGGTGACTGCTCTGAACCCGGGCTTCGCTGGCAACGAATGAGACTTCGCGTATTTGCCGTTCTCATTGCTCTGTGCGCTCCGTTGCTGTGTAGCACCCCAATTCCTACCCAAGCTCCGGCTGCAGCTAATCCGGAAGCGGTAAAAAAAGCTTATGATGTTACGTCCTTCGCAACGGAATTGCGAAGGCTGGACGTTGAGCTTCAGAACAAACGCTCCCCAAGCGGCATCAAGGATTTTCGCGACGAGTTGCCTCCTTCTTGGAACGTTTCCACCCCGGAACGCAGTTATTCTATTTCAACGAAACCGCTGCGCGATCACCTGAACGAAAACTCTACCGACAACGCGGAGACCTGGATTGAGCACCTCCTAGAGGAAGTGCGATCCGCACAACGAGCTGAAGGTCTACCTTTGGCAGCGGCGCATACGCAGTTGAATAAAATTCTGGCCGGCCGAGGATTTGAAGGGGTGCGACCGCCTACGTACCTCGAGCTTCTTCAGGAGCGGGCCTCCGCGTGGCTGCAGAGGATACTTGTAAAGTTCTTTTTTGGCCTATCGCGTCACCCCATTGGAGCGAAGGTATTGTTCTGGGTCGTTCTGATCGCAGGCGTGGGTTTCGTCGCGCTTTGGATTTTTCGCTACCTCAGCGGGCGGGACTCGATGAGTTTCTTCCAGCCGGAATCTACAACGGTTACCACCCGCACCTGGCAGGAATGGATTCATGCCGCGCGTGAAGCGGCGGCGCGGGGAGATTTTCGCGAAGCTGTTCATTCGGCGTATTGGGCTGGAATTTCTCGTCTGGAAGAAACTGGCGTGTTGCCGCGCGACCGCACCAAAACACCACGCGAATATTTGCAGCTGATAGATGCTCGACCTCTGGCAGCGGAAGTGGACAGCCACGCGGCGCAAGATTACAAAAAACCGCTTGCCGCGCTGACGTCCCGGCTGGAGCGAATCTGGTACGCCAATCGCTTGGCTCGCCTCGAAGACTTCGATGACACCTTGCGCCATTTGGAGGCATTGGGATGTTCCTTGGAATAACGGGGCCGGACCGCAAGCTGCTGATGATTGGCGGAACCTTGCTCATCGTGATGCTCACGGCTTCCGTAGCTTTATTGCCTCCGGAAGGTAGCGTGCCCTCTCCCGTTCCTTCCACTTACTCGGCGCAATCGGCCGGAGCGAAGGCCGCTTACATGCTTCTTTCGCAGCTGCATTATCCGGTGCGCCGCTGGGAAGAGCCGCCAACGGAACTTCCAAAACATGGCAGCAATACGCTGCTAATTCTTTCTAATCCGACGCAAAAGCCTTCCGCCAAAGAACGCGAAGCGCTGCAGAATTTTGTATCCAGTGGCGGGCATATTTTATTCACCGGCCCGAATATTGCCAATTTTTTCAGGGAGGCAACGGTTTCCTTGAAAGCTTCGGATCCCGAGTGGGTCGCCTATGCTCCGATCTTTCCGAGCGGCATCAGCCGCAATGCACCGCACATCACCATCCAACCGCAGGCGTACTGGCGTGATTTGAACGAAGAACAATTAGCGTTGTACGGGAATGCGGATGGGCTTGCGGTGGTGTCCTGGCAAATCGATGATGGCGCCATACTGTGGTGGTGCGGTCCGACGCCGCTGATCAATTCAGGAATTACCAAGGACGACAATCTCGCGTTCTTGCTGAACTCGGTCTCCAATTGGTCGCCGGGAAATTCCTACCAAATTTATTGGGACGAGTATTTTCATGGGCAGCGCAGCTCGCTGTGGAGTTACACGAGCAACACACCACTGGGCTGGGGGCTGATTCAAATTGGAGTGGTCGCCGCGGCGGTGATTTTTACTTTTGGGCGCCGCAGAGGGCCAGTGTACCGCCAAGCAACAATCTCGCGGTTGTCGCCGCTGGAATTTGTGGATACGCTCGGTGGCTTGTACGAGCGTGCTGGCGCGGGATCGACCGCGGTATCGGTCTCGCAGTCGAGGCTGCGCTACTTGTTGACACGGCAATTAGGATTGCCAAGCGATACTTCCGACGTCCAGCTTGAGCAGGCCGCGGAACAACGTCTCGGATGGAAGAATTTCAGCGCCGAAAATGTGTTGGGACGTGCCGAGGTTGCCAGTCGCGCCGCCAAGCTGAAGTCTCGCGAAGCGCTCGATCTGGTGCAGGACTTGGAGCGCCACGCGCAGAAGCTCGAAGTGCGCCCAGGAATTTATCAGGAGAAAACCTAACTGTGGAACATCTTTCCGCGCTTTCCAAGCATGTCCGGGACGAGCTATCCAAAATAATAATCGGCCAACGCGAGGTGGTCGATCAACTGGTGTTGGTACTGATCTGCGGCGGGCACGCGATCATGGAAGGTGTTCCGGGATTAGCCAAAACGCTCGCCGTTAAATCCCTGGCGCGCATTTGCGGGCTGGGATTTCAACGTGTGCAGTGCACCGCCGATTTGATGCCCTCGGATGTCACCGGCACCAACGTTTTTGATTTGAGCAAAAATACTTTTTCCATGCACCGCGGCCCGGTGTTCACCGATTTGCTGTTGGTCGATGAGATCAATCGGACTTCGCCTCGGACACAAGCGGCCTTGCTGGAAGCCATGGAAGAACGGCAGGTGACCATCGATGGCGTGCGCTATCCGCTCCCGGATAATTTCACCGTCTTTGCCACGCAGAATCCCATCGAGTTTGAAGGCACGTATCCTCTGCCTGAGGCTCAACTGGATCGATTTCTGTTGAAGATTCATGTCGGCTATCCTTCGGCGGAAGACGAAACCCAGATTCTTTGCCGCTATGAATCGGGTTTTGACTCCCGGCGCGTGAGTGAAATTAGTCTTTTGCCGCTCGATCCGGCGCTGCTTCCGGCGGCGCGGCAAGAGATTGGAAATGTACGCGTGGAGCCGGCGCTTCGTGGTTATGTTGTGGCGCTCGCGCGGCGCACGCGCGATTGGCCGGCTATTTCTTTGGGGGCTAGCCCGCGGGCGGTGATTGGTCTTTTCTTCGTGGCTCGCGCGCTGGCAGGGATGGACGGCCGCGATTATTTGCTGCCTGACGACGTGAAGAATGCCGCTCTACCCGTTCTGCGCCATCGCATTTTACTCAAACCGGAGGCCGATCTCGAGGGATTAACCGCTGATCAAGTCGTCCGGCAGGTCATTGGGGCCGTCGAAGTACCTAAGTGACCAGCGAAATGAGTAGCGTGTTATGAACGAACCCCGGTCTCTGGCTCCGCCGGAGACGACTGCGCGTCTCAAAAAATTCGGCAAATTGCCGTTTGGATTCGGGCCGCGATTTCTGGTGATGATGTTGTTGGGATTGCTGTGGGTGGTGCCGGCCTGGTGGGTGCCACGCATGATCGCCGGTCTTTTTCTGTGGGATTTTCTGGTGCTCGCGGCCTTCGTGTTTGATTTGTTGCGTCTTCCCAAGCCACGCGAGATACAGGCATCTCGAATATGGGAACATGCGCCTGCGCTGGCGACCGCATCCGACGTGACTATACATGTGGAGAATTTTGGCCGCACCACCATTCGCTGCGCGCTGGTCGACGAAACTCCGGCTTCTCTCCGCAACACGCCGCCTGCCTTGGAATCGATGGTTGTTCCCAGAATACCCGCGCGCTTGAACTATCGGATTTTGCCTCGCGAGCGTGGAGACACTCGTATGGGCCGCTTGTTCGTGCATTATCAAACGCGGTTTGGGTTCGCCGAGCAGTGGGCCGTCGCTGAAATTTCGCAGGCCGTGCGGGTGCTTCCCGATCTTGCGCAGGCGCAGAAACATGCCTTGTATTTAATTCGCAGCAAGCTAGTGGAAATGGAAAAGCGCCGGCGCCGCCAAAAAGGCCAGGGGCGTGAGTTTCAGAGCCTGCGCGATTACCGGCAAGGCGATGACTTGCGCGACATTTGCTGGACGGCCACGGCGCGCCGCCACAACCTCACCACGCGAGTCTTTGAAGTCGAGCGCAGTCAGACGGTGTGGATCGTTCTCGACGCCGGCCGGTTGCTCCGCGCGGAAGTCCGCGAAGAAAACAGCGAGCTGCGGCTCTCCAAGCTGGACTACGCGGTGAACGCGGCGCTGTCGCTGGCGCAAGTGACATCGCAGTGTGGCGACAAGGTTGGTTTGCTGGCGTACGGCCGGGCCGTGCAGCAAAATATTCCGGTGGGGCGCGGGGCAGCGCATCTGCGCAGCATCGTGGAAAGTCTCGCGCAAGTTCGCGGCGAAGCCTCGGAGGCCGATCATTCGGGAGCGGCGCGCACACTTTTGCAGGGGCAACAGCGGCGCAGCCTGGTGGTGTGGATTACGGACTTCGCCGAGACGCCCACGCTGCCCGAAGTCATAGAATATGCCACGCAGATCACCCGGCGGCATCTGGTGGTTTTCAGCGCGATCAGCCAGCCTGATCTGGCCCTGTTGGCGCAAACGATTCCGCAGACGACGGAGGACATGTACCGGCACGCCGCGGCCCTGGAAATTTCGCACCGTCGAGATTTGCTGTTACGGGGATTACGCCGGCACGGCGTTTTCGCTTTTGAATTAGTTCCCGGACTGCTGGCGTCTGCAATGGTGAATCAATATCTGGATATCAAAGAACGGAATCTGCTTTAGAACTTTTTGTAGGAAGAGCGCCGGTGAAAAAAAGATAAGTGATTAAAGCCGCGAAGAGCACCGCTCCCAGGGCGAATTTCATGGCCATGGGCGCTGCGCTCGGCGAAACAAATCCCTCGATTACACCCGCGATCACCAGCATGGGAATCGTTCCGAGCAGCAAGCGCGTTGCGCGCCCTCCGGACAGTTCCAGCGAGCCGCGTCGCGACAATAGTCCGGGAAAAAGAAGTCCGCGCGCGATTTCCAATCCCGCACCGCCGGCTATGAAAACCGCCGGCAGTTCCAGCGACCCGTGCGGCGCGACAAAACTCCATAATTGCAAAGCCATTCCCGCGCGTGCTGTCGCGGCTGCCACAACTCCCAACAACAATCCATTGACCGCCAGCATCCAGATGGTTCCCAAGCCACCGGTAATTCCAAGCGCGAACATGCTGAATGCCACGGACAAATTATTGGTCATGATTCCCGACGATGCTAAGGGCTTGACGGTGACGATGGAATCGGTCCACATGTGCTGTTGTTCGATGGCGTCGATCATGTGCGGACCCAACAGACGAAAGGCAAAATCAGGATTACGCATCGTCAGGACCCAGGCGACCACGGCGGTCACTAAACAGATGACTGTCGCGGTAATTGTTTGCGGCAATGTTTCACGGAATATTTGCGGGTAGGTATCGCGATAAAACTGCACCAGCGCGGCCACCTTGGGCTTGTGTCCCATGTAAATCAGGTTATGGCTGCGCCCCAGAAGTTGATTCAGGTACACCTTTAGTTGCCGGTTGCTAACGTCTTCGCGCACCGCAGCCAGATCCGCCGCGGTTTGGCGGTACAATAGCCCCAGTTCTTTCAATTCATTATGGCTGAGCGCGGCAATGCCGCGGCTCGATTGCTGCACCAGTTGCTCGAGTCGAGCCCAGTACGGTTTTCTCTTCTCTATCCAGCGGATGGTGATCATGTCTTCGGGCTTAGTTGGCGACCGCGATGCTTCAATCTCGTTTGTCGACAAGCTTACCATCGAAACTCCGGAGCAAACGGCGCTGGATTTTCATGTTGCCGGAATCGGCAGCCGCTTTATTGCGCTGGCACTCGATACTATGGTGCAAATCGCCGCGGGTCTAATTGTAGGAATCGGGGGAGCATTTACCATCGCGGGGCTGTCCAAGTATTGGCCAACTTCCGAGATGTGGGGATCGGCCCTTATGATTCTGTTTTTCTTTTTTCTGTATTTCGGTTACTTCGCGTTCTTTGAGATTCTGTGGAACGGGCAAACTCCGGGAAAACGCTGGGCAAAAATACGCGTGATCAAGGATTCGGGCCGTCCGCTCACTGTTGCGGAATCCATCGGCCGAAATTTAATGCGTATCGTGGATTGGATGCCTACGCTGTATGCGGTGGGCATCGTAAGCGCGATTCTCACCAAGGAAAATAAGCGGCTTGGCGATTTGCTGGTTGGTTCGTTGGTGGTCCGCGAATCGTCGCTAGCGGAAATCAGGCCGGGATGGGGGGCTCAGGCGGACGCCAATTTCTCGAATCATGCTCCGCTTGGTTCGGCACTCCTATCCGCGGGAGATTTCGCCTTAATCGATTCGTTCCTCAATCGGCGATTCGACCTGGAACCTACTGTACGGTTTCGCATGGCTGACGACATACTGCACCGCTTAAAGCCGCAATTGACACTTCCCGCTGAGAACCACCTATCCAGTGAAAAAGTTCTCGAGGCCCTGGCCTACGAACGCCGCGCGACCAGCCGCTACACCTGATCTTCGTGGCGACGAATACAGCTCAAGGGAAATAATCAATTCTTCCGCAATCGATCGGAAGCCTCTTCGCATCGCGCATCGTAAACCCAAGAGCCACGGGTTCGCAGTTGACGTTTGAACCTGACTCTTCGCTACTCTCCAAGTGCAAACGACAATGCCGCCAGAGCAGCAATCACAGCGGTTTCCGTCCGCAATATGAACTGCCCAAGCGAAGCCTCCTGAAACCCAGCTTTCAATGCCGCATCACGCTCCTCATCGGTCCAACCGCCTTCTGGGCCGATAGCCAACACCGCCTGGGATGCGATGCGATCCTTCAGTGCGACACGCAGCGAACGCGCGTTGGCCCGCTCAGAAAGAAAAATACCCAAGCGATCCTTGCGCGCCGCAAACACTTCTTCAGGCCTCGCCACCGGTTGCAACACCGGGAACCTGACGCGCCTGGACTGTTGCGCAGCCTCCAGCACGATCTTCCGCCAGCGCTCGGACCGCTTTTCCACAGCCGCAATCAGCCCTTTCTCGGTGCGCGCCGCCGCCAGCGGCACGATCTCCGCGACTCCCAACTCGGTAGCCTTTTCAATGGCCCACTCAAACGCGTCAAACTTCACCACCGAAAGCAACAACACAACCTGCAATCGTGGTTCCTGAGCAGGCAATTCTTCGAGTAGCGCAAATTCCACACGGTCGCGCGCCACCTTTTCGACGCGTCCAAGATATACGCGCGCCCCATCGCTCAATTCATAAAGCTGTCCCGCTTGCGCACGTAGCACCACGCCCAGGTGATGCGCTCTATCGCCTGAGACGAGCGCCCGCTGCCCATCAAATTTTTCAACGAAAAATCGCCGCCGCACGCGACGATTCTATCCTAGATAGCCAAGCCCACTGGAATGAGAACGCCTTGAGCCTAGAAAGAAGGCGCCGCGTGCCCAACGGCCCCACTTAACCGAAAATATCTTTCACTTTTTCAAAGATAGACGAGTTGCGGTCCGCGGGCTTATTTTCCACTTTTAACGAAGCTCCCAGCTGCTCCATCAATTTGCGCTGCTCGCGCGTCAATTTGGTCGGGGTCAGTACTCGCACATGGTAATAAAGATCGCCTTTGCCGCCACCGCGTGGGTCGGGCAGCCCTTTACCTTTAACGCGAAAAACCGCATCGCTCTGCGTGCCCTCGGGAATTTTTAATTTTTCCTCGCCGCCCAGTCCGGGAACCTGCAGCTCCGTGCCCAGCGCCGCTTGCGTCACGCTCAACGGAATCGTGCAATACAGATCGGCGCCCCGGCGTTCAAAAAACTGGTGTTCTTTGACGTCCAGCACCACATACAAATCGCCCGGAGGCCCGCCGTTAGGTCCTTGTTCACCTTCACCGGTAACTCTGAGCCGCGTCCCCGTATCGACACCGGGAGGAATTCGCAACTCAATAATTTTCTCGCGCTCCACGCGCCCATTTCCCCGGCACTCCAGGCAGCGCTCGCGAATAATTTGTCCCGCACCCTGGCACGCCGGGCAAGTGCGCGTAATGGTAAAAAATCCCTGCTGGTAAGCCATCTGGCCGCGCCCGCCGCAGGTGTTGCAAGTGGTTACGCCGGTGCCCTTCTTCGCGCCGGTGCCGTTGCACGCTGAACACAATTCCTGCTTGGGCAATTTAACCTTGGTGTTAACTCCAGCCGCCGCTTCTTCAAAAGTCAGCGTCATGTCATAACGCAGATCCGCGCCACGCTGGTTGCGGCCGCGTCCACGCCGCCCGCCGGAAAACAAATCCTCAAATCCAAAAAAATCTCCAAAGATATCGTGGAAATCCTGGAACACGGAACTGTTGAAGTCCGTGCCTACGTTAGAACCTCGCAGTCCTTCGTGCCCGTAGGTATCGTAGATTTGACGCTTCTGCGGATCGCTCAACACGCTATACGCTTCGGTGCATTCGCGGAACTTTATTTCCGCCTCTTCTTTATTCACCGGATTGCGATCCGGGTGCCACTTCAACGCGTTTTGGCGATAAGACGCCTTGATCTCCTCAATCGAGGCCTCGCGTTTAACGTTCAGCACCTCGTAGAAATCCCTTTGTGTGGATCTGGCCATATCGAATGTCGGCTCCCGAATAGTTTTTTAGTTTGCTGTCTTAGATGCGGCGGTGGGGTGAACCGCTACGCGCACCATGGCGGGACGCAACACCCGCCCGTGAAAAACGTAACCCGGCTGAAACACCTGCAAAATCGTCCCCTCGTCCTTTTCCGTGGTTTCCGTGCGATCCATGGCCTGATGCAAATGCGGATCGAAGGTCATACCCACTGGATCGATGCGCTCCACGCCAAGCTTCGTGATATTGTCAATCAACTGTTTGTGAATGAGCTCAAAGCCCTTGCGATAATTCGCGTATTCCGGTTCGCGGTGCGAAGCCAGCGCCTGCTCGAAACTGTCCACCACCGGAATCAAGGCCTCGATCACACGCGCTGTAGAACGCCGCGAATCCTCGGATCGCTCTTTCTCCACCCGCTTGCGGTAATTGTCGAAATCGGCTTGGCGGCGTAACAGCGTCTGGCGCAGATCTTCCAGGTCTTTTGCAAGTTTGCCGACCTCCGCGTCGGCATTCGCATATTCGGCCTCAACCTGGTTAAGCTCTGGCGACGAATCCGCCGCAGCATTGGCAGCACTACTATCGGGGTTATTTTCCCCACTCCTTTTGGAATCGTTTCCCATGACCTTCCAGCCTCTCTTTTGCCAAAAATCTTTCAAATTTTGCTCAGCGCTTCACTGAAGAGTTGCGCCACATAAGCCACCGCCGTCATCGCGCGCTCATACGGCATGCGCGTCGGCCCCAGCACTCCCAGCGAGCCTTGCACCAGATCATTACTCATATACGGCGCGCTAATCAGCGCTAGGTTTTCGCCCGCCGCTGCTATTTCTTTGACGCCTATTTTCACGAAAACGGGTTCAGGCGTATCAATACAAGCATTTAAAACCGTCACCAGGCGGTGCTTCTCTTCAATCGCCGCCAACAAATCCCGCAGTTGCGCCTGGTCGGCAAACTCCGTCGCGCCAATCATCTGCGCCGTGCCTTCCACGTGCACCTGGGACGCGAGGTCAGCGCCCAAAACCGCGGGATCGCACAGTGTCAGCGCCCCCTGCACAATTCCTTCATAGCGCTCGCGTTCAGTCGCCAGCTTTTGCAGCAGATCCCCTCGAATCGCTTCGAGCGTCCACCCCGCATAGTGCTGGTTCAGAAACTCGGCAATATTGTCCAGCTCGGGCTGCGAGAACAATCGGTGCGGCCGCAAAATTTTGTCGCGCGTCACGCCGCCGTGCGAAATCAAGACCACCACCACGCGCCCATCCGGCAATAACCACATTCTGGCGTGCTCCAGAACGGTTTTCCCTAAAGGCGGAGACACGATGATGCCCAGTCCGCTGGAGACCTCCGCTAGGACGTGCCCGGCCCGCTCCGTCATGTCCGCGGAACTGGACGCGGCATTGAACTCACTCTTGATCCAATCGCGATCCTCAATGCTCAATGTCGCGCGCGAAGCAATCTCCTGTGCAAAAAAACGGTATGCTGCAGCGGTGGGTACACGGCCGGCCGAAGTGTGCGGCTGAAAAAGAAGTCCGCCATCTTCCAAGTCGGCCATCACGGTACGAATCGTGGCGCTGCTGAGCGTTTCCTGAAAACGCTGCGAAACCGCGCGCGAGGACACCGGTTCGCCCGTCTCAATATACGTGCGCACGATGTCCGCCAATATCTGGCGATTCCGCCGTTCCTGAAGCGCAGCATCCCTCATATCAGCACTCTACACGGAAGCCCGGTAAAATGGCCCACTCATATATTTTAGGAACCGTGTCAAGTACGGTCAACCCCATCAACTCTGAGTTGCGGTTCGTTTGCCTTTGAAGTTGGGTGGCCCATCCTTGCGGTTTTTGCAAGGGTGGGGCTTTTTTTGAGCTTTCCATTTTTCTAGATCAAAGTCGTCCACGGAATCACTCGGCGTTGTCGATCTGCGCCCGCTGCAGCTTGTCCGAATAGTCGATGTACATCGTTTTCCACTCAGTGAAAAAGTCAATCGCCGCAATCGCAGCCTCGCGATGTCCATTACCCGTCTGTTTCGTCCCGCCAAACGGCAAATGCGTCTCCGCGCCAATCGTTGGAGCATTGACATACACGATGCCGGTATACAGATCGCGCATGGCCACAAAAGCCAGGTTCACGTTTCGCGTGTAAATCGACGCCGACAGTCCGTAAGGCACGCCATTAGCTACTTCGATTGCGTGCTCGAAATTTTCGACGGGAATAACGGACACCACCGGGCCAAAGATTTCTTCCTGTGCAATTCTCATATTCGGCGCGACATCGCCGAAAACCGTGGGCTCGTGGAACCAACCTTTGGCATACGCTCCGCTGGTGAGGCGATTCCCGCCCGTCAAGAGCTTCGCTCCCTCGAACTTCCCGATCTCCACGTAACTCATCACCGTCTTCAATTGCTGCTCGTTAATGCACGGACCCATATCGGTCGTGGCATCCAGTCCATCTCCGACGCGCAGCTTTTTTGTGCGCGCCACAAAGCGCGAAATAAATTCGCCGTAAACGCTTTTGTGAACCGCCACGCGGCTGGCCGC
This sequence comes from Candidatus Acidiferrales bacterium, assembly GCA_035603415.1. GTDB lineage: Bacteria > Acidobacteriota > Terriglobia > Acidiferrales > UBA7541 > Acidiferrum. Next base: position 13,397 of record DATNKL010000116.1, on the reverse strand, counting down.
CGTGCAGCGCTGTCCGGTCGTGCCGAATCCGCCCCAGATCGCACCATCCACCGCCAGGTCAAGATTCGCGTCATCCATCACGATGATGATGTTCTTGCCGCCCATCTCCAGGCTGCAGTGCTTAAATTCCGGCGCGCACATTTCCGCGATAATCCGCCCCACTGCCGTAGAGCCGGTAAAGCTGACCACCGGCACATCGCTATGCCCCGCTAGTGGCGCTCCCGCGTTCGGACCGTCGCCACTCACCAGATTTACCACACCGTTCGGAACGCCTGCCTCCGTCAAAATTTGCATCAGGTTATACGACGACAGCGGCGTATCCTCCGCCGGCTTCAACACCACCGTGTTTCCGCTGATCAGCGCCGGCATCATCTTCCATGACGGAATAGCCATCGGAAAATTCCACGGCGTAATCATGCCGCACACGCCAATGGATTGCCGCGCGCTCATGGCAAATTTATTCGGTAGTTCCGACGGGGTGGTTTGCCCAAACAAACGCCGTCCCTCGCCCGCCATGTAGTAAGTCATGTCGATGGCTTCCTGGACGTCTCCACGGGTTTCCGTCAGGACTTTACCCATCTCCCGAGTCATATCCTTCGAAAATTCTTCTTTATGCAGCAGCAGCAATTCCGCTGCGCGAAACAAAATCTCCGCGCGCTTAGGAGCCGGCACCAGCCGCCAGCTTTTGTAAGCCTCATTGGCGGCATCCACCGCGGCGCGCACATCTTCCGCGTTGGAAGACACAAAAATCCCCACGAGTTCGTCGGTGTTCGCGGGGTTGCGATTCTCGTACGCTTTGCCGCTGCGCGATTCCACCCATGCGCCATTGATAAAATTTTTGAAAACCCGGGGCGACACCGCTGTTGCCATATTTCCTCCTAAAACGCGCATATCACGCGCAGATTCTGTGCGGGACGATATCTGCAATATCTATAATGATAGTCGATTTACTGTCCGCTGACACGACTGGGGGAAACCGCAACTCCGGGAACTATTATTGCAGTCAGAAATACTATTGCTTGGTGCCGGCCTTATAGTTGCTGCTTAGCGTGTCGCCCTGTAGCCCACTCTGTGGCGAGTTTGTAGAGGAAATTCTAATCGCAGGCGTGGGAGGCGCGATGCCTGCCGTCTGTGAGCCCAACCCAAGTTGCTGCAAAGTCTTTGCGTCCAGCTTTCCTGATGGATTCAAGCCGTGCGCGCCTTGAAACTTCTTCATGGCCTCGACTGTGGAAGCATCCCATTTCCCGTTCGGCGTACCTGCATAGGCCGCATTCTTTGCAAGCGCCTGTTGAATCTCAGAAATCCGTTGCGCCGTGGGAGCTTTCTGCCCCGTCTGACGCCGTGAAGATTTTGTGGATTTACCTTTGCGCGAACTGCTACTGGTCTTGGCTTTTTTCTTGGCCGTAGTCTGCGCCGATGACAAATACGGCGACACAACCAATCCCACCACCAGCAGGGACAGCAGGATCAGGTGCATCGGCCGTATGAGTCGGTTCATATATTTTTTCTAAGCTCGATTGAATCGAGCGCCTTATCGTTTGTCTTCCGCTGGCACCACACCTGGCAGAAACACCGTCAGTACCCGGTCGGTATCCTGATGACGGAGCACCTTGAACACTACGCTGTCACCGGCCTTCAGTTTACCGATGGCGTTGCGGTAGTCTTCCACGGAACTTATCGCCTGTCTATTCACTTCGGCAATAACGTCCCGCTGCGCGAATCCGATGTCTTCGGCGAAGCTCGCCGGATCAACTTCGGTCACGAGCACGCCCTTCTGCGTATCCATGCCCACGCGATGTGCGCGGTCGGGAGTCAGTTCCTGGACGTGCAAGCCAAACTCAGCTGGGGCAGCCTCGCCGCCACGCTGGTCACCCATGCGTCCAGCCGTATTCGGGAATACCCGCGTGCGATCTTCCACTGTTGCAACTGCCTCTTTTTGCGAGCGATCGCGAACGTAGGTTAACTTCACCTTGCTGCCGATGGGAGCCAGTGAAATCGGATTCACGAGGTCGTTGCCGGACTTAACCGGGGTGCCGTTCACGCTGGTGATTACGTCTCCGCCCTTCAATCCAGCCTTTTCCGCGGGACTGCCAGGCTCGACGCCTTCGATGACTACTCCGTATGGAGCGCCCAGCGCTTTCAGCGTAATTGCGTTAGTGCCCAAATCTTCCTGGAAGCTTACACCGATGGACCCGCGTGTCACGCGGCCTTGCGCAATAATCTGGTTGTAAACATTGATGGCCGTCGTGGAAGGCAAAGCGAACCCTACGCCTTCGTAACCGCGGCTGCCGGTAATGATCGCGGTGTTAATGCCGATCACGTCGCCGCCCAGGCTCACCAGCGGCCCACCGGAATTGCCCGGATTGATGGCCGCGTCGGTCTGCAGGAACCTCTGGAACTGATGCCCGATCCCGCCACGATCCTTGGCGCTGATGATTCCCGCGGTAACCGTAGCTTGCAAGCCAAACGGACTGCCGATGGCCAGCACCCAGTCGCCTACCTGCACTCCATCGGAATTCCCGAGTCTCGCCGTGGGCAAATCCCGGCCCGCATCGATCTTCAAAACCGCAAGATCGGTGTCCTCGTCCACGCCTACCACCTTTGCGGTGTAGCGGGCGGTTTCGCCATTCAGCTGCACCTGAACCTTGGTAGCCTGATCCACAACGTGATTATTTGTGAGGATGTATCCGCGCTTATCCACGATTACGCCTGAGCCAAGGCTGCGCTCGGCCTGCGCCGGGCCTTCCTTCTGCCCATCAAAAAACTTGTCAAAGAAGTCCTGCATCGGATCATCCTGATCATCCGGCACCGCCCGCTTCCGCCGCGCGGAAGGAGGACGGTGCTCCATAACCTGCGTCGTCGCGATGTTCACCACCGCTGGTTCCACCCGATTCACAATCCCAGAGAAAGAATTGGACGACGGAATCGGATCTGGCACCGCCAGCGGCGTCGCGTTGGTTCCCGCAAATGCCGTGTTCTTCACCGCCGACACGCGCCCGGAAACCACCGACCCGATCATGATTCCCACCAATAGCGTCAGGCACACAAAAAACGCCGCCATAATCTTTCTGCGGCGCGCCCAGTTATAAATCTCTTTTACCTGCTCACCCATCTTAAAGCTCCTATGGTGTCACACGGGTGCGCCGTCGAGGCGCACTTGACCGCTGACAATATAAAGTATAACACCGCAAATCTGGCCCGGTTGCTGCGCTCAACTTGTGCGCTGGAATCAACACTGTCCGGAAGGACGGGTGCCTACCCTGCTCAATTTGCCGCTTGCAGTTTGCTTGCCTATCCATTTGACGCACGAGCGCGCCATTCTGTTGTAATCCATTTATATTAGCTTTAGCTCGGATTTTATCCATGGGCCGCCCATTGCTTCGTTAGCGGCTACTCGAACCCTTAAATCGCTATTAATTTGGTCGTCGGTCGGTCTCCGAGTGCGCGACTTAAGCGGACTTATCTGCGTGCGTCGTGTTGTTGGCTATCATGTCACAGCGCGACCATCGGGCCGCGGACCGCGCCGCTTCGGAATGTAACACGCGAAAATAGAGCAACGACACGCAGGGGAAGCATTCACGGACTCTTCACATCTCTGACATCTCCCTATCATTCAGAAGTCGTACCTATGTTGCGTCATTTGCAGTTCGCAGTATCCGACACAACAACTGCCTACAGACAAGCGCACGCACGATAAGGGAGAGGTGTTTAATGAGAACGTTTTTGTTCGGCTTAGCAGTCACTCTGGCTCTCGCGGTAGGTATTCCGGTTGCACACGCTCAAGATAAGGATAAGGATCACGATGCGCGCGAGCAGGACGGCGTACCGAAGCTCGATCACGTGTTCGTGATCGTGCTCGAGAATCACAACAGCTTTACAAGCTTCGGCAGCAACGGCATCCTTGACAACCCGCAGGCGCCGCAGATCACCGCGCTCGCGAAGAGATATAACGTCGCTCCGAACTACCATGGCGCCTGGCACCCCAGCCTGCCGAATTATCTCGCGATGATCACCGGCGATTGGATTGGGACTGACGTCATCGGGACCGGGCACATGTATCCGCAGGGGAGCACCGTGGGCGTTAGCGATGACGACTCGCCATCGGTCGCCATCGACTACGGCCCGCCCGCCAACGCCTCGTTTCATCGCTGGCGCGTCCAGCTGCCATCCGTTGCGGGCCAGTTGGTTAAGGCCGGCAAGGACTGGCGGGCCTACCTGCAGAACTTCCCTATATCGGGCACCCATCTCGCCAATTGGCCTGGAGACAACAACACCGCCAAGCTGTATGCCGTCAAGCACAACCCATTTCCTTACGTTGCTGAGATCCAGGACGACCCAACGCAATTCGCCAAGCAGGTCCCCATCGATCAGCTTTTCAGCGACCTCGGCAGCGAGCAGGTGCCCGCGTTCTCGTACATCGTGCCTGACCAATGCCGCGACATGCACGGGCTTAGTAACCCGCTCGCGCCCTGCGGCGGCGTGTTTGACACGGACGACAATGACATCAAGCGCGGCGACGACGAAACTGGGTGGCTCGTCAACTCCATCACTGGCAGCCCGGTCTGGGAGCACGGCCGCAACGCTATCTTCGTCGTGTTCGACGAGGGGAACGGTCCGCTGACCTGCCCCGACTACGATCCTGATACCAGGACGGGCACCGCCCCTGGCTCACTGTTGCCGGCCGCCAAATGCTACGATCCGGCCAATTTTAATGATCGGGTTGTGCTCATCGCCATCACCAACTACGGCGTGCGGGGCGTGCAAGATACGCGCTTCCAATCCCACTACTCCTTGTTGAAGACCATTGAAGCCGCCTTTGGCCTGTCCTATGTTGGGCATGCGGCGGACTCCACCACCAACACTCTGGCGCCGCTTCTTGCACCGGCGGATCGCTAATCGGCGATATGTCTGTTTGATGGAGGGTTCAGGTCGTGTCTGCAAATAAAGACGGGCACGACAGAAAACTTAAAAAAGGCGACTCTTTAAGTGGGTCGCCCTTTTTACGTTTCGGCAGCATTATTACCGAATGCCCGCTAAAGACGAGTCGCGATTCAAACTGACCTGCGAGACTGACGGTCGCGCTTGACATCCACCCCACTATGGAGCATAAATGAATGTAGCCGGAAGTGGCGGCGCACGTGGCGATTTAGGGCAACTTGCTCCACGTAAAAAACTGCTAAAGAGCTGGTAGAGCATCCCAGAAAGATTTTCTGAGACCCTCCGAAGCACTTTGGCACGGAGGGTTTTTTCATTTGAAGCCCTCCTGCTGCGCGTCCCACAAATTTAAACGGCCGTCAGGCTCAGGCTCAACTCGCCTCAGAGTCAAGTTAAAGGTCAGCGCCAATGTCCGATCTGTACGAATTGCGATGTCGCGAATGTGGGAAGTCCTGGGGCAATGAACCTCGTTCCTTCTGCGAAGACTGTTTCTCCCCCCTCGAAGTTGTCTACGATTACGACTCCCTGAAGAAATCGGCGCGACGCGAAAATCTTGCCGCCCGCGACTTCAACATGTGGCGTTATTCCGAGCTCCTGCCGCTCCCCAAGGGCTACATCGGTCCTAATGCCGTCGGCGGAACTCCACTGGTCGCTTCCCGCAAACTCGGCCGCGAATGGGGCATTGCAAATCTCTACTTTAAGAACGACGCCGTGTGTTTCCCTTCCTTATCCTTTAAGGATCGCGTCGTCGCGACCGCACTGGCGGCCGCCAGGCGCTTTGGATTTGAAACCGTGGGCTGTTCCTCTACCGGCAATCTTGCAAACGCCGTTGCCGCGCAAGCCGCTCAGCAAGGGTTCGACGCTTGCGTCTTCATTCCCGCAGACCTCGAGCCCGCCAAAGTTTTGAACACTGCGGTTTACGGCGCGCGCATCGTGCGCATCGATGGCAACTACGACCACGTGAATCGCCTCTGCGCTCAGATCGCCGACCGCTTCAACTGGGGCCTCGTGAACGTGAATCTTCGCCCCTACTATTCCGAAGGCTCGAAGACTCACGGTTACGAAATAGCCGAGCAACTTGGCTGGCGCTTGCCTGATAACGTCGTGGTGCCCATGGCCGGCGGATCGCTGATCACCAAGATAGCCAAAGCGTTTAAAGAATTGGTAATTCTCGGATGGGTCGAACCGCGGCCAGTGCGGTTCTTTGGAGCGCAGGCTACCGGCTGCTCTCCGATTTCCGATGGCATGAAACGCAATTTGTCGCGCTTCGAGCCGCAAAAACCTAAAACCATCGCGCGCTCTCTAGCCATCGGCAACCCCGCCGACGGCGGTTACGCCATCAAACTAATGCGTGAATCCGGCGGCTGGGCCGAAGATGTCTCCGATCCGGAAATTGTGGCCGCCATAAAACTTCTCGCTGAAACCGAAGGCATCTTTGCGGAGACCGCTGGCGGCGTCACCACTGGCGTCGCGAAAAAGCTGATCGATCAGGGCCGCATCGCCCCGGAAGAAACCACCGTGGTGTGCATCACCGGCAACGGCCTGAAGACCACTGACGCCATCATCGGCGAATATCCTCTCAGCGAAGCCATCGCGCCGAAAATTGAAGCGTTCGAAGCGCTCATGGACCCGCAATTCGCGACCCGCGGCCGCGTACTCGCAGGCCAAAAAGCCTAGCCAGTTATTTAGAATTTTCGCTTTGCAAAATGTCCAGATGGAAAGAGAGCAACAAATATGCCAGTAATTATCGAAATCCCGACGGCCTTCCGGCGATTCACCGGCGGCCAGCCTAAAGTCGATTGTAGTGCCGTGACCATTGCCGAAGCGCTAAATCAACTCACCGCTAAATTTCCCGACCTGGGTCGCCACGTCCGTGACGACCAGGGCCAAATTCGCCAATTTTTGAACGTATATCTCAACGACGAAGACATCCGCTTCCTCGGCGGCGAATCTTGCTCCATCAAAGATGGCGACCGCGTTCTGCTGGTCCCATCCATCGCCGGTGGCTAGGCACGCTAGTAAACATGGATTGACGAACCACTCAGGCATCTGAAAAACTTCTCCACGAGTCCGATGCCATACTTTGCGCTGTTCTACGACGTAGTGGACGATTTTGTTGCCCGCCGTGTACCGTTTCGCGCCGAACACCTGCGCTTGGCCGGCGAAGCTCACAACCGCGGCGACATTGTTCTTGCCGGCGCCCTCGCCGAACCGGCCGACACCGCAATGATTATTTTTCGCTGCGCCGACAAATCCGTTGCCGAACACTTCGCACGCCACGACCCGTACGTCGTAAACGGCCTGGTCAAGAAATGGACCGTGCGGCCTTGGACTGTCGTGGTCGGGCAGACCCCGGAAACCGCTTCCTCATCGGGTGGACGCTTACAATGATTGCGCGGGTGTGGGCCAGTCGGGTGGCGAACTCCAACCTGAAGGCTTATCTCAAGCATTTTTCGAAAGGCGTGCTTGCGGAGCTGAGACGCTATGACGGGTTCGCGTCCGCACTGGTGCTGACGCGTGACCTGGATGCTGAAACCGAAGTAGTGGTGAACACCTTCTGGAAAAATTTAGCCTCGATTAGGGCTTTCGCCGGACCAGATTGCGAGGCTGCCGTGGTAGCCCCTGAAGCCGCTGCATTGCTCATCAGCTACGACAAGCGCGTAAAGCATTACGTTGTAGACGTCGCCGATAGTTCCGAATCGATCTCCCTGTTCGCTGGCCGAGACTAGCTTGCCGGGTTCTCCACCTACCTTTACTCCGATGCAAATTATCAGATGGGACTTAGACGCGACAAAGATTGCCACTAAGAGCTGACGTGGTTTAATGTTGCTCCGTGCCTGACCTTGCAGTTCAAATCGTTCGATTTGTTGACAGTCATCAGCCCGGTTGGGTGGAGTGCGAGTTTGTGGATGCTACGGGGCGACCGCACTCAATAATAGAAAAGATCCCCGTTTGTCACACCGGAAGATTTAGACGCCGATAGTGAGTATCCCAAGCCTGGTACCGTGCGCTGCGAAATATTAAACGATACCAAAATGACAAAGGCCAGGACTTAGTCTGCATTACCACGAACAGGCCACTTTCCGTGGAGACTACTGAAGGGTTGTCTGAGTTTACGGTCTCCTCAGTTTTGATAAGCACATCGGATGGCTAGGCTGTCGGCTTCTCCCCCTTGCCTGATTCCGCCGAGCGGAAAATCGCGTCAATCACCGCCATGTTGGCGATGGCGTCTTCTAAGGGCACCGGCACCTCGCCGTCCTCAAGGATAGCCTTCGAGAAAACATCTCCCTGTATCGTGTATTGATCGCAAGCGGGAATCGTCTCAACTCTTGTTCCCGCGCCGCCCACGTCGCTCCCATCATCCACAAAAATTCGCGTTGCTTTATTTGGAGGCGCGTTGAAGGGAATCTCGATCTCAATCCTGCCGTTCGTCCCAAGAAATTGCATGCGTTGGTAAGGAACCATTTGCGTGCTGCACGTGAACACCGCCTGCCCGCCGCTGAATTCCATAATCGCCGAAGCCAACCTGTCCGTGCCAAACTGAGGATCGCGCTCCAGCACACCACTCACTCGTAGCGGCTCCGCCCCATACATAAAACGCGACATGGTAATGGGATAACAGCCGATATCCAGCAGCCCGCCCCCGCCCCACTCCGTCTTATTCCGCACATTTTTCGCATCGCGATTGAAGTAACTAAAAACTCCCACACTCGCGCGCAGCGCCCCAATCCGTCCCTGGCGAATCAATTCCCTCGTCCGCAGCCACTGCGGATGCGTTCTTACCATAAACGCCTCGCCAATTTTTACGCCCGCGCGATCCCGCACCGGCAACAAAGTTTTGGCCTCCGCCGCGTGCAACGCGATCGGTTTTTCACAAAGCACGTGCTTCCCCGCTTCCATGGCCTTAATCGACCAGGGCACATGTAAGTGATTCGGCAACGGATTATAGATAGCCTCAATCTCCGGATCGGCAAGCAACTCTTCGTATGACCCGTACGCTTTTCCTATCTTTAACGTGGTAGCCGCGGCCCGTGCCTTCGCCAAATCGCGCGACGCGATGGCCGCCACGTCGCAGTACTCGCCCTGCTGCATTCCAGGAATCACTTTGCGCACCGCGATAGACGCAGCGCCCAAAACGCCCCACTTCACTTTTCTCTTTGCCACGCGTTCACCGGTCTTTCTGGCAGCGACTCCCACGCATCATTTCGCGCGAACGTAATAAATCACATTAGCGCTATCGTCGGACAGCAACAAAGAATTCTCACTCAGCTTCAAAATATCGCACGGTCGTCCGCGCACCACTCCGTGGTCAATAAATCCGGTGATAAAGTCCCGCACCTGCCCGTGACCATCCACTCGACCACCAACACTCACCACACGATACCCGCGATCCAATTTTTTGTTGCTCGCCCCGTGCAGCGCGACGAGAAAATGTTCGTTCAAGAACGCCGAGCTGGAGCCCGCTCCAAAATAATCGAGCCCCAACGGAGAACTATGTGCCCCAAAAAGAGCAAAGGCCTCCGGAGCAGCTTGGCAATCCGTTCGCGAAGCCCCCGCAGGAAAGCGCGAATCCCTCTTCGCTTTGCCACCCGAGTAGTAGCAATGCGGCCACCCGTAATCCAGTTTGCCCTCGCGCAATGCGCTGGCACTCACAGAAAACATGGGATCGTCCGGCTCGTCATCTCCTAAATGGTCCGCGCCCATGTTGGTCAGAAACAAGTTGCCGTCCACGAAACGCATCCCAACAGCATTGCGCAAGCCCTTGGCGACTATGCGTTGATTCTTGCCGTCCGCGTCCATAACCGATAGCGTCGCGCGAATCTCCTCTTTCTCATGGCAGGCATTACAACTGCTGCCCACCGTTACGTACAACAAATCGCCTGGTCCAAAAGCGATCGTGCGCGTTAAGTGCCATCCCCCGTATTTGTAGCTCAGTCCATAGGCCGGATAGGTAGCCAGCACTTCCGGCCGCGACGTGGGGCGCTCTTCGCCACCCACGAATTTGTACCGCACCACCTGGTCGGTAAGCGCCAGGTAAAACCAATCTTGCCCCTGCGCATCCTTGTAAAAGGCAATGCTATTCGGATTGCGCAGATTGGTAAGGTACGGAATCACCCGCGCAAATCTGCCGCGCTTCTCATCGAAGCCGTCCAGAATGTAAACCGCGCCTTCCGAGTTGTCCGACAGATCGTGCATGCTCGTTACAAAAATCCGCCCGTCCGGCGATTTAGCCATAAATCGCACGCGCTTCAACCCTTCGGCGGCCGGTGCAATCGCAAACTCGGCTGGCAGCAACAACGAGAACGGATGCTTCCCTTTCAAGCGCACCGCATGCGGTGTAAGCTTCACCTGTGGCACAGACTGCGCCGGACATACTCCTGGCATCGTCGCTCCGTACAAAACCAAACCAGCCACTATGCTCGCGCGGAAATTTCTCTTCATGAACAAAATGGTGCCATCAGATCGACGTCGTTTCGAATAGAGTTTTGAAATAAAAACTGCTCGGACAAATAGGGCTTTCAACGAAATGGCTGCTTTTAATGTTTCTTATTCCGGTCAGCCTGATCCTGCACCCGTTTCATATGACGCGACAAAACAAGATCTGCTACTTTAGGTGTGAAAAATGTCTGATTCGAATGCAAAGCTTGTACCGCCGCCACCAAATCGCGCGCTGCATCACTCTTCAGCACATACCCTTTAGCGCCGGAATCCAGAACATCCGCGATCACTTGCGTTGAGTCATGCGCCGACAGTAACAATATCTTCGTGCGGGGCACCTGCAACAGAATCTGCCGGGCCGCTTCCAGGCCGCTCAGCTTCGGCATCGCGATATCCAGCAGCGCAACGTCCGGCTTGAGCGAGAGCACCATCTCGACGGCCTCTTCGCCATCCACCGCTTCCCCGACTACCGACCAGTTGACCTGATTTTCCAATAGCGAGCGAAGGCCAACCCGCATAATCTCGTGGTCATCGGCCAAAACCAATCGAACCGGTATCACGCGTCACCTCAGTTGATGCCGGGCACGTGCTCAATAAGACTTACGAAGATCCGCTCATCCAGCCCTCCCAATGTTCTTACTATCACGACTTAATTCCAGGAGGCCATAAGGCATTCACTGCATAAGGGTAAAGGCCGTGCTGTTACGAACTTCCGTCCATTTTTTGCATCATCTGGCCATCTGCGACTGAAGGCGGGGCGCGACGGCCTCTCGGTAGCGCGGAAATTAACTAATTGCCTGTTGCCGCTTTTTTAGCTTCCGCCGAATCATAACTTTCGCCGTAAATTGCCGGCACTTTCGCTCCCATCGGCCGCAAATACGTCGACAGTTGCCCGCGATGATGAATGCTGTGGTGCAAGTTGAATTGCACATACGCGATCGCCGGAAGTTGAAACATGCCGCGAAAATCAATAATTTTAGTCAACTGCTCGCCGCTCAATTTGGTAAGCCGCGCAAAATCGGCGTCGAACGAATTCGCATACCACGCCGCGATCTTGGCGGAGTCGCGCATGGTATCGGGCCGATGGTTAGGCGTGAAGTCAAATTCGCCGACCGCAATTCCCTCCATGAATCGGTGCTCCGCGGCGACGATATGCCACGCCAGCTCCAGCGCCGTCTTCGAAACAGCATCGGGGCGGTACTCGCCTTTATCAAGCGGAATAGTCTCGATGATCTGCTTGGTGATGCGATGCTCATTTTTCATAGCGGGCAAAGAGAAATTGTTGAAGAATCCTGTTGCTTGTTGCGGCTGCAGTGCTTCCATCATTTCATCCCTCCTAAGTCGCGGCGATTATACTCCACTGCGAAAATCACCGTTAGCCCACTGTCTGCGCTCGTAAAAAAGCCGTCCTAATGAACAGGTTTTGATGAATCGAAGAATTTTGAAATGTAAATCGAAAATGTGAATCCTTAGTACGCCGGTACTGTAGACGACAAATCCTCCAGAATTCAAAGTCATTGCTAGAGAGGAATTTCGTTATGTCCCAAGACGTTATGTCCCCAGAAAAGACCGGTGGCCACAGGTCGCGCAATGACATTAAGCCTTTCTGTCCCATCCACCACTGGCGCATGGCTCATGATGCTGGCAGCACCAAGGTAGGCCCTTCCTACCGCTGCAGCTATGACGGATGCACTGTTCGTTACACCCAAGCGGAAGGCTATTTTGAGTTGAACCAGCCTGCGGACGCCAAAGACTTCGTGGTAAACGCTGAGATCCTCTGCTGCACTTATAATCCTCAGCATTTCCCCGCTATCGTAGGCTATGCCAAGGAATCGATCGGCAACCACACGGAAGAATCACGCCATTGGCAATGCCTCGCCGTCAACTGCAACTTTTCGCTGCGGCAAAAGCTTTCGCCGACGCTGTCGGCGTCAAACGCATCGATAACGTTTGTCCCCAAGCACGCCCAGAACGCGGAACAAGACCACGCGCTGCGGCCACGATAAGCGCTCAGCACTAAGCAAGTGCCGCGTAATTACTTTTAAAACTTGAAGCCTTAACTCGATTTCATTCAGTGCTTAGTTGGCTTTCCTCGCCTTTCCTGAAGAAATACGCGATCCCGCCAAGAACAATCGAAAAGAAATAATTGCTCCCCGCGTACGCCGGAAGAGATCTTGCTGTTCGTGCTTCTAGCCTGCTCCGACTACCCACTTACGCACCCCGAGTGCTAAAATCATCCTCAGCCACCATGCCTCTTAAAACCCTCTATCAAAAAATTTGGGATTCCCACGTCGTTCGCGAAGAACCCGGCCAGCCCTCCATCATTTACATCGACCGCCATCTCATTCATGAAGGCACGTCGCCGCAAGCTTTCGCCGGTCTTCGCGCCGAAGGCCGTACCGTTCGCCGTCCCGATCTCACCTTCGCGGTGATGGATCATTCCGTTTCCACCACCGACCGCACGCTGCCTATCCTCGATCAGGACGCCAAGCTGCAATTCGATGCCCTGGAAAAAAATTGCCGCGAATTTGGCGTGCGCCTCTTCGACATGCACAGCAAAAATCAGGGCATCGTGCACATCATCGGGCCTGAACTGGGCATCACGCAGCCCGGTCAGACCATCGTTTGCGGCGACAGCCACACCTCCACTCACGGCGCATTCGGCACCCTGGCGTTCGGCATCGGCACCAGCGAAGTGGAGCATGTTCTCGCCACCCAGTGCCTGGTTCAATCCCGTTCCAAAACTATGAACATCGTCGTGAATGGTAAGCGTCCTCACGGCGTCACCGCCAAGGACATCATCCTGGCCATCATCGGGAAAATCGGCATCGGCGGCGGCACCGGTCACGTTGCCGAATACAGCGGGCAGGCCATTCGCGAACTCTCCATGGACGGCCGCATGACCGTCTGCAACATGACTATCGAAGGCGGCGCTCGCGCCGGAATGATCGCACCAGACGAAACTGCGTTCGCTTACCTCGAAGGCCGCCCCTTCGTGCCGCGCGCAAAAGCTTTCGTAGAAG
>DATNKL010000085.1:0-15798 GCA_035603415.1 Candidatus Acidiferrales bacterium | reverse complement strand
CTTTTGAGTTTCTATACCGGCTCCACGGCCGCCGCGTATACGCACTGTGCCTGCGGATGGTGGGTAATCCGAGCGATGCGGAAGACCTGATGCAGGAAGCGTTCCTGCAACTTTTCCGCAAGATCGGGACATTTCGAGGCGAATCGGCGTTTTCTACCTGGTTGCACCGCATGACCGTAAACGTCGTGCTGATGCGCTTGAGGAAGAAGACACTCCCGGTAGCTTCCCTGGAAGAAACGACGGAGCCAGACGAAGAAACCGGAGGGCCAAGAAAAGATATAGGTGCGCCGGACTTGTTGCTGACGGGCGCGGTAGACCGGGTCAATCTGGAACGTTCGATTGAAAAACTGCCCCCGGGATACCGTACCGTGTTCGTGCTGCACGACGTGCAAGGCTACGAGCATAACGAGATCGCAGACATCATGGGATGCTCGGTAGGCAATTCCAAGTCGCAGTTGCATAAAGCTCGAACCCGGTTGCGTGACTTGCTGCAAGAGGAAGTGCGAGAGCAAGCCAGAAATGAACGCCAGATTGCGAAAACGCAGACGGGACAGGCGGATTGAGCTAGAATAGGCGCAATTCTGGTCATCGATTGCGTGGAAGAAGTGGGCGGAAAGCTATCCAGTGTCCTTTCCGCGGGGTGAAGTGCAATGCAGTGCAGGGAATTAGACGTATTGTTTGAAGAAGAAGGTTTGGCGCCACTTTCTGCCGCGGCTCGCCAGCACCTTTCTGAATGCCATGCCTGTAAGCATTTTTTTGACGACATAACAGGTATCGTGGCGTTGGCGCACCAACTTCCCGCCGAGATTGATCCTCCTGAACACATTTGGATTTCCATTCGCACAGAATTAATACGTGAAGGAACGATTCGCGGATTTTCGAGCGAGCGAGAAGCAGCGCCGTGGTGGCAATCGTTCGCGGAGCTATTCCGAAGTCGCGGGCTGGCTACGGCAGCCGTGGCGATGGTGTTGATACTGGTGGCGTTTATGCTGGGCAGCAAGCCGCGAGAACAGGGTCTGCAGGGACAAGAAGATCCTTACCGGTCCACGGTTACGGCCTTGAACCAGCAGGAGCACGATGTTGCGAATATGCAACTGGCCAGCACCGGGGAGAATTCCGCGGTGGATGCTTCGCTGCAACAAAATTTGCAACAGGTGAACGAGTTCATTGCGGATTGTGAGCGCCGCGTTCGGGAAGTACCTTCCGATGAATTGGCGCGAGAATATTTAACCAACGCATATCAGCAAAAAGCGCAATTACTGTCCGCGATGATGGATCGCGGAGGGAGCCTGAACTGAAATGAAGCTATCGACGGTGGTGAGGCGAAGAACAATTCTGTCGCTAATCGGCGCGAGCGTGCTGTTGTGGTCTGGCATGCCGGCGGACGCGGCGCCGCAGCGCGTGGAAAAACACTTCACGGTCAAGGGCCGCCCAGTGGTGGTGATCCGCAATATTGGCAACGGACGCATTGAAGTGAAGTCGTGGAAAAACGCGGAAATTGTGGTGACCGGCACGAAAGCATCCGAGAAGATTGCGGTGGAGACGGAACAAGCGGGCGACCGCATCGACGTCAGCTCCAGCGTGGTGGATGCGACCGCCAGCGCCAAGGAAATGGAAGCGAACTTTCAGTTGACGGTTCCTGAAGAGACGGAGCTGCAACTTAGAACGCAGACGGGATTAATTTACGTCGAGCAAGTAACAGGGGACATGACCCTCGACAGCGTGGCGGGGGACGTACACCTGAAAGAGGTTTCCGGTTACATCATCGTGACCACCACGGGTGGTTCGCTGGTATGCACACAATGCGCGGGAAAACTGGAATTCAGTTCTATAAGCGGCAGCGCTCAAGTGTTGCAACCCACGTTGAATAACGTGAAGCTGCGCACCATGACCGGCAACATTTTGTTTGACGGGGATTTCGTGCACACCGGGTTGTACAGCATGCGCAGCGGAAAAGGTTTAGTGGAAGTGCGCTTTTCCGGCAACGATTCTTTCGACTTGAACGCACAGACAGCGACCGGCACGGTGGATAATCAAGCCGCGGAATATCTGAAGCCCGATTCGCACGGCGTAAAACATATGGCCTCGAAGTTTTCCAAGGGCCTTTTCGGCACGGTGGGCATGGGTTTCGCGAAGGTCGAACTTTCCTCCTACAGTGGTACAATCCGCATTCTGAAGCGCGATTAGTTTTTCGCGGCAAATAAACGTGACACAACCTCCGCCTTTGCGCGGGCCGCGCGCCCGTGTACAGATTTTATGCCTTGCAGGGTTTATGGGCTCGGGCAAGACTACCGTCGGCACACTACTGGCGCGTCAACTAGCGTGGCGATTCGTAGACCTCGATGCGCGGATCGAAGAGACTGCGGGGTTATCCATTCCAGAAATATTCGAACGATTGGGCGAGACCGCGTTTCGGCAAATGGAGGCGGATCAGCTGCGAGCCGTGCTTGGCCGCGCGTCGGAGCATAAAGAGGGCACGGTACTCGCGCTGGGTGGGGGCACGTATGCGCAAGCGGGCTGCCCGGAATTTTTGCGGGCGGCCGGTGTAACGGTGCTATGGCTGGACACGCCGATAGAGACGCTGCTGTCGCGATGCATGATCATGCCGGGGCGGCCGTTGTTTCGCGATGAATCGAGCTTTCGAATGCTGCACGCGCAACGGCTGCCCTCGTACCAGCAAGCGGATTATCGAGTGGATAGCTCGGCGGAGCCTGCAGCGGTAGTGGGGGAGATATTACGACGCGGGATTGTGGGCGGCGGGGCGGGGGAAGAACACCTGGTGGTGGAGAAGCCGTAATGGTGGATGGAGGTGCGATGAAACAAGCGTCCGCAAAAATTTCTCTGTCGACGGCAATTGCAATGATTTTGGTCTGTACTATTTCAGCGCTGGTGGTGACGAAGAGTGGCGCAGCCGCTGGCGGATCGACGGTTTTTAGTCCTGACAAAGGAAAATTGGTGATTCAGCTCAATGGCGAGACCATCGGAAGCGAGCAGTTTGAGCTTATGCAGACGGGAAACAACTGGTTGGCGAAAGGGACTACTGAGCTGAAGGTGCCGGGGACGACGGCAGCGACGAGCGTCAGCGGAACCTTGATGTTGCAGCCGGACGGCGCGCCCATCAGCTACGATTGGACTTCGCATGCTGACAAAACCAATGGGGCGCACGTCGATTTTTCCAACGGTACGGCGAAGATTACTTTGCAGATGCAGGGAGCGAGGCCATTTGAACAAGATCTTTCGTTTAATGCGCCGGTGATTGCGGTGCTGGATAACAATCTGTATGACCAGTATGCGCTGCTGGCGAAATTGTATGACTGGTCGAAACGCGGCGCGCAAACTTTTCCGGTGCTTATTCCGCAGGATCTGACGCCTGGAACTATCTCGGTGGAAGCTTCGGGATCGACAACGCAGGATGGGAAATCTTATGAAGGATTGCGGGTGACCACGGCCGACCTGGAAGTGCTGCTATTGCTTGATTCGAATCATCGGCTGATGCGGCTGGAAGTGCCCAGCGCGAAGGTTTCGGTGGTCCGGCAATAATTCGGCTGTAAAGCTGCTCCGAGAAGTGCGTGCTTCAAAGGCTCAACTTCATCCGCACAAGTTCAAAGGCTAAGAAAAAGCCCCCCCACCCTTGCAAAAAGCGCAGGGATGGGCCAGCCAACTTCAAAGACCAACTTCAAAGGCGAACGACGTAAACACTTAAAAAAGAAAAAAACGAGATAAACAATTTTGTTTATCCCGTTTTTGTTGAGAAAAATTGTGAGGCTGCTAATTGTTTTACATCTTGGCCAAGGAGCGCTGATAGACGGGCGCGCCGGGGCGACGCAATGGATAGCCCTGCGGATTGCCATGTGAATGCGTGAGTGCATGTCCGTTCGAATGGCCGGTGCCGATGTGACCGTTACCGTTGGCGTTGCCATTCGCCGACGCTTGCTGCTGAGGCAGCCGCGCCGGATTACCGATAGGGCGGAGCGTAGCAGGAATTGCGGCAACGTGATCGCTGATGGCTTGCAGCCTCTTCAGAATGGATTGCCATTGCTCCCAATCCAACTGCCGCAAGAAGGGGCGCAATCCCTGGATGAAGGGATCTTCGAGGAGCGCTTCGCCATCGGATTCCGGAATAAAAAAGCGGTTCAACCCGACGTTGAGCGCTTCGGAGATTTTTTCCAGAGTACCGAGGCTAGGAGTCATCTGACCACTCTCAATGCGCGACAGGTAGGAGCGCGAGACTTTCGAGCGCGATTGCAGTTGGCTCTGGGTCATCGCGCGCGATTCGCGCAACTGGCGAATGCGCTGGCCGATGTTCTCCACCGTTTCCTGGTTAATGAAACGGTCGGAGGCCACTTCCGCTGCTGCTTCCTCCACCGGGGCTGCTGGAGGAATCAGAAACTCCAGACGCTGCGGCAAGGCGCGCACACAACGGCGGCAGTTTCCAGTGCGTGTGCGGTACTGCACGAGGCCACAGGTCTTGCAGCGAATGACTTCCCTGTCCATCTCGAATGAATCCAACGAATTCATAGTTTCTTTATCAATTTGTGAAGACACCGGCACTCCTTGCTGACTGTTTTTCCGGCGTGCGGATGGGATGAGAACGCTGGAACGTTCTAAGGGGGGGAAGACAGTAACTGGCGCGAGAGGGAGTTTCTCCCGAGAGGGCGTTGGTGTCAAGAGTATTTTTAGTTTTTCTTAATTTTTTTTTGAGAAGTTACGCCGGAGCTTCGCCCTGTACGGAGGGACAGGTACCAAATCAATTAGGTACTTTTCACGACGATGCAGCACATCAACTGAAGCTGGTCGATTTTTTGCATTGAATGATTTGGCGCCTGCAAGATTATTTTCCGATTTTTGGCGAGAATCCTTACGCAAGCGCATGCTCAGGTTTTTCGGTATGCTGTTGGGCTTTCTAGGGAGGTGGAGATGCCCACGCGTGAAGATGCCTGGAAATTACTTTGTGAATATACGAGTTCCGAGAGTCTACGCAAGCATATGCTCGCGGTGGAAGCGTGCGTTCGCGCGTATGCGCGCAAATTTGGCGCGGACGAAGAGCTTTGGGGAATTACCGCGCTGGTGCACGATTTCGATTACGAGCGGTGGCCAAACAATGAGCACGCCGCGGACAAAGAGCATCCTTCTGAAGGCGCGAAGATTCTTCGCGAGCTTGGGTATCCGGAAGAAATGGTGCGCGCGATTCTTTCGCACGCGGATTACACCAACGTGCCGCGCACATCGCAATTGGAGCACACACTTTTTGCCTGCGACGAGCTGGCTGGATTTCTGACGGCATGTTCGTATGTCAGGCCTTCCAAGAGCATTCTGGATTTAGAAGTCGATTCGGTGAAGAGGAGGCTGAAGGATAAGGCCTTCGCAAAGGGCATCAACCGGGATGACGTTCGCAAGGGGGCGGAAGAATTGGGAGTGCCGCTGGAAGAGCATGTGCAGTTTTGTATCGCGGCTTTGCGGGAAAACGCTGACGCTCTGGGACTACGCGGAACTTTGTAAGTCATCAAGAAGCGCCAAGTGAATCGCAAAGCTGGTGGCGTTCATGCGTTCGCTGCCTGTTTACGGAATTGGTCAGCAAATTCTTTCAGGAATTGATCCATTTTTGTTGGCGCGCGATGGATGAGCGATTCGAGCGTACCATCGACGATGGAGGCTTTGCCGGACGCGTAGTATTCCTGCAGTTCGAGCAAAGCGGTGACCATGAAGTCGGGCATGCCCATGTCTAGAAGCACTTTGCGCTGGGCGTCGCCCGGAATGTCGACGTACTGCACGTTGCGACCGGTAGCTTTGGAAATTTTTTCTGCAACTTCCGCGTAGGACAGCGCCTCCGGGCCATTCAGTTCATATATTTTGCCGATGTGCTGCGACGGGGAGCGTAGTATCAGGGCGGCGGCGGCGGCGATATCACGCAGATCGATGTGGCTGATTTTCGCGTTTCCCGTGGATTGATAAAAAGCACCCTCGGCGCGAATGGAGGGAGCGAAATACATTATAAGGTTCTGCATAAAACCGTTGGGCCTCAGAAAGGTGTAGTCCATGCCTGATGCCTTGAGTTTATCTTCGACTTTGCGGTGCCAGCTCGGGAATGATTTCCCGAAGTCGCCGGCTCCGAGCGCGGAGTTCAATACAATGTGTTTGACGCTGGCTTCCCGGCAAGCATCAATCATGTTGCTTTCCAGCTCGACCAGTTCGCGGACGGGCGAACAAACGAGATAGACGGTGTCGACGCCCTGCGTTGCTCGACCAAGCGACGCCTTGTCGACAAAGTCGGCGATGACGGCGGCGGCGCCTTGCGGCAATTTGGCGCTGTCTTGCTGCGAGCGAACCATGGCGCGCACGCCGCTGCCAGTCTTTAGAACTTCGCGGAGAACTGCACCTCCAGCGTTACCTGATGCTCCGGTGATCAGAATCATAACGATGTCTCCTCAGTTGGCGCGTCTCGATCGAGGCGGTGGCGCAAAAAATTCCCGATGTTGCTGGGTGCGGGAACGTCACCTACGACAGAATGGTATAACAGAGATGTGAACGCCGGGAGACCGCCCAATTGGCTAGGTCGTTAAGCATCGTTCGGGCCTACGCCGCAGGAACCGCCTGTTTGGGTCGCGCTTCCTGACTGCACAGACAGAGCGCGGGATTTCCAGCCAGGGGTGAATCACGTTAGAATTGTAGAGAATGTTCACGCAGATCGAAGGGTTTGAGAACAATGTAAGCAAGCATCCGCGGCGCAAGACGTATGCCGTGAAGGTCGGGCATGTGCGCGTGGGTGGCGGCGCGCCGGTGGTGGTGCAGTCGATGACCAACACGGACACGGCGGACGTGGAATCCACATTTCGCCAAACCGTGGAGCTGGCCGAAGCGGGTTCGGAGATCGTACGCTGGACCGTCAATGTGCCGGAAGCTGCGGCGGCGGTGCCATTAATCAAGAAACGGCTGCTGGAAGCTGGATGCACCGTGCCGATCATCGGAGATTTTCACTATAACGGGCACGTATTGCTGACGAAATATCCCGAATGCGCGCTGGCGCTGGACAAATACCGCATTAATCCCGGCAATGTGGGAGCGGGACAACGCCGGGACGAGCAATTCTCCACGATTTGCAAAGTGGCGCGCGATCATGGCAAGCCGGTGCGCATCGGGGTGAATGGCGGGTCGCTGAACCAAGAACTGGTCATGCAAAAGATGCAGGAAAATACCGACCAGAATCTGGGAAAAGAATCGGAACAGATCATTAATGAGTGCATGGTGCTGTCGGCGCTGCAATCGACGGAGCTGGCGCTGGAATCGGGATTGAGAAACGATCAGATTATTATTTCGTGTAAGACTTCGCGGCCACGCGACCTCATTACCGTTTACCGCGATTTGAGCGCGAAAACCGAGCAGCCGCTACATCTAGGCTTGACGGAAGCGGGCATGGGCACGAAGGGGCTGGTGTGGTCGGCGGCTTCGCTGGGGGTGCTGCTGTACGACGGGATTGGCGATACGATTCGCGTTTCGCTCACGCCGCGTCCAGGCGGCGACCGGCGCGAAGAAGTGTACGCAGCGTGCGAACTATTGCAATCGCTGGGGCTGCGTTCATTTTCTCCCAGTGTTACGGCCTGCCCGGGATGCGGGCGGACTACGAGCACGACGTTTCAGGAATTGGCGGAAAGCGTTCAGGATTACATTCGAAACATGATGCCCGTCTGGAAGACGCAGTATGACGGTGTGGAAGAATTGACGCTGGCGGTGATGGGCTGCATCGTGAACGGGCCGGGGGAATCCAAAGCTGCGAACATCGGTATCAGTTTGCCAGGAACCGGGGAGGCGCCGCGCTGCCCGGTATACATCGATGGAAAAAAAGATGTGACCCTGGAAGGCACTTACGCGGAACTGGCAGTGGCTTTTCAGGCCCTGGTGGATAATTATATTCAGAAAAAATACCCGCGCAAAGCACTGGAAGCCGCTCCCGCGGGGCGCTGAGGATCCAGTGAAAATTACCCGCGAAGACGTAGTGCGTGTGGCGGAACTTGCCTACCTGGACTTAAGCGAAGACGAACTAGAAAAGTACCGGCGACAAATCGACGAGATTCTCGATTACATCGGCAAACTGAACGAGTTGGATACCTCAGGCGTGGAGCCTATGGCGCAGGTGTTGTCTGACGACCAAGCCGCGGACGCTACCATGCGCGAAGATCTGGTGGTGCCTGCTGCGGTGGCGGAAGATGTACTGCGGCAGGCGCCGGATCCGGAGCCGCCGTATTTCCGCGTGCCTAAGGTGATTGAGCGGTAGGGTTGCGAGCCGGCGAGTCGATTTATCTGGATTTGGCTAGATTTAGCGGGCAGCGCACAATTCATTGGAGTCGTTCGAATAAAAATTTGCGCTAAGGGAAGAGTTTTACTTTGACGACAGCGTGGACAATCGACGGAGTTCGAACGGCGCTCACCGAGAAAAAGATTTCCGCGCGCGAGCTCACGTCCGAATTCTATAAGCGCATCGAGGCGCGTAATCCGGAATTGAACGCTTTCCTGGCGCTTGCTCCCGAGCGGGCCCGCAAGCAAGCAGACAAGATAGATGCGCTGATCGCCGCGGGAAAACCGCTACCTACCTTGGCTGGCGTGCCTATTGCGGTGAAGGATGTGATTAGCACAAGGGGAGTCGTCACAACTTGCGGATCGCGGATATTGCAAAATTACGTGCCGCCTTTCGACGCCACGGCGATCGAACGGCTGGATGCCGCGGGCGCGATCATCCTGGGCAAGACTAACTGCGACGAATTCGCGATGGGCAGCTCCAATGAAAACTCCGCATATGGGCCGGTGAAAAACCCCGAATCGACGGACCGCGTGCCGGGGGGATCAAGCGGCGGCTCAGCAGCGGCCGTTGCTGCGGGGCTCGCAGTGGCGACACTAGGCACGGACACCGGCGGCTCGATACGGCAGCCGGGCTCCTTTTGCGGTGTGCCGGCCATGATGGGCAGCTACGGGCGGGTGTCGCGCTATGGATTGATTGCATTCGCATCTTCACTGGATCGCATCGGCCCGTTGGCGACAAACGTTAAAGACGTCGCCGCGGTGTTAGGCGTTATGGCCGGGCGAGATCCGCACGACGCAACTTCGACTACGGCGGCAGTGCCCGATTACCAAAAAGAGATGGCGAAGCCAGTTAGGGGATTGCGCCTGGGTGTGCCCAAGGAATATTTCGGGGAAGGCATGGATGCTCCGGTAAGGCAAAAAATTGAAGCAGGTCTGGAGATTTACAGGAAGCTTGGGTGTCAACTGGTGGACATTCGCATGCCGCACACCGATTACGCTATTGCGACGTATTACATCATTGCAACAGCGGAAGCGAGCTCGAACTTGGCGCGATATGACGGCGTGCGATTTGGATTGCGGGTTGACAGCGATTCGCTGCTGGCGATGTATCGAAAAACGCGCGGGGCAGGATTTGGCGATGAAGTAAAACGGCGGATTGTGCTGGGGACGTATGTATTATCGGCGGGATATTACGACGCTTATTATTTAAAGGGGCAGAAAGTAAGGGCGCTGATCGCCAAGGATTTTAAAGATGCATTTGCAAAGGTGGATGCCATCGTGACGCCCACTTCGCCGGTGCCAGCGTTTCGTTTGGGAGAGCGCTCCCAGGACCCGCTGCAGATGTATCTTGCTGATATATATACGGTTACTGGATCGTTGGCAGGGGTACCGGGCATTTCGGTACCGTGTGGGAAGGTCTGCGGGAAACTTCCAGTCGGGCTGCAGATCTTTGGGGCTGCATTTGACGAAGCGCGGGTGCTGCAACTCGCGTATGCATTTGAGCAAGCTGGCGGCGCGAGCGTTTAGCTCGGCGCCTTTGAAACCTTCGCCCTCCGCAGATAAATCAGCAAAGGTAATCGACGGGGCCGCAATTCGTTAAGACTTTGCTTCCGGTCCAAACGCGGGGGCAGTGTCTTTGGGAAAATACTGTCGGTCGCGTCAATTAGTTGGACACCGATTTCGTGAAATGGTTGCGAATAATGGCGGCGCGAAGTTTCCCTCGCTGGGTGAGGTTTTTTCTCTTCATCGCATCAAATAAATCCGTCCACAAATTCAGTAAAAGACTGTAGTTGCTGACGCATCGCAAGAAATTTGCGGCTACTGAAAACTGTAACGACTTTGCAAAATAGGGACATTTTTACGCGCCGGATTTTCGAAATTCAGTTCCGGAGGACCGCAATTGGCTGTAAAACGATGCGAAAAGCAGGCGAATTCACTGAAAATTTGAGGAAAGTACCAGCCGATAGTTTTTAGGTGATAGAACGGAACGACTATTGCTCTGAATTCTATGCAGCCGATACGATGCTTATAGCATCTTACTAATCGAGAGCAACTCGACGGAGAGATCGAGGACGCCATGGTTACCGTAAAATCGAGTCAGAAAATTTTCACCGATTCAGAAGTGGCCACGTTAACGGGCATTTGCGTGGACCATCTGCATAATTTCGCGAAGAGCCGTCATCTGGGCTTTATCGCGCGGGCCGCGGAAGCCGCCAGCATGACTGCGGACCAATGGCTGTTCACGCTCTCGGACTTGATGGTGCTAGTCACTTTATTTCCGAAGTGCACGCACTAAGGGACACAAAACTGTAACTTTTTGCGGACTATGGCTCCCGGTTTTTTCCGGGAGCTTTTTTTTCGCTTGGATTTACTCCCATTTTCAGAATCACGGAAACTTGTCAGCGGAAAGTTCAGGCGCTATGCTGCCGGTAGGACAAACCGTTACAACTGCAGGCGCATCGCATCCCTAGAACCCCATGCAAATCGCAAGGACAACCAGGCTGGCCGTGGTGATTTTGATGGTCGGGACCGCAACCATTGCAGTTACAAGCAGTTATGGCCAAGCGGCGGCGGGCAGCCCTGGCAACTCGGGCAAATCCGGTACGTCGAAAACCAACCCGGCGGAGGAGCGCTTATCTCACGGCACGAAATTGATGCTGAAGGACGGCAATTTCCAGCTAGTGCGGAGCTACGAGCGGAATGGAGAACGAGTAAGGTACTTCAGCGTGGAACGTGGCGACTGGGAAGAAATTCCCGCGGCGATGGTGGATTGGGACGCCACGGAAAAAGCGCGAATTGCGGATGAAAAAGCCGAGGCGGCGCTGGTAAAAAAAGTTCAGGCACAAGAGCAAGCGCGGCAAGTCGTGTCGGTCGTGGATGTGGACGCGAGCCTGCCCGTGGGGCAGGGGGTTTTTCTGCCTACCGGCGAAGGGATGTTCGCGGTAGCGGGAAAAACGGTTACGCCGCTGGAACAAGTTGGCGCGCAGACCAGGGTAGATAAAAAGCGCGTGCTTGAGCAGGTCATTTCGCCTGTTCCGATCATACCCGCCAAGCATAACGTGGAAATTCCAGGCGCGGCTTCCAAGATTCGGGTATCGATTGCCACTGGGCCGCCAGAATTTTATTTGCGGGAAGTAGCGCCCGATCCGGATAATCCAACGTCCATCTGGCAAAGCAGCCGCCCGGGCGTTGATGGCCCGGAAGTGCAACTGGTACGCGCCACGGTGAAAGGCGGTAAGAGGCGGCTGCGGGCGATCAAAAGCATGTTCGGGCAGGAGGTTTCATCGCAGATGGATACTATTTCGATTCAGCGCTGGGAAATCGCGAAGAACGTTTATCGGTTCACGCTCAGCGAGCCGCTGCCACCGGGCGAGTATGCGTTGGCGGAAATATTGCCGGATGGGATGAACATTTTTGTGTGGGATTTTGGAGTGGACGCGGCGCCAGGCCGCTAGCGAGCGCAGGTGAAACTGGTTTTCTTCGTCGCGTTTGAGGTTTCAGGGCGATCGCGGGGATCGCAAGTTAGTTCTTTACGTTTACGTTCTCGAGGTGTTTCGCGGCGCAAACTTCCTGCACCATCGTCAGCACATCTGAAATCCTGAAAGGCTTTTGCAGGATGCGCGCCTCGCTCGAGCCCGCCGCAGACGCCTGTGGTTCGACCAGGTCTCCGGTCATGAAAATGACGGAAGGTTTCTCCGGTCCCACCGTAGCGAGCACTTGATCAACAACGTCACGCCCGCTAACTTTGCTACCACCGGCGCGGGAAAGATTCAAATCGCAAAGCAACACGTCATAAGGCCGTTCGGCCAATAAGGCGGCCGCTACTTCCGCGTCGCCTGCACAAACCACGCGCAGGCCGCAAGCGGACAAGCCCTCTTCCAGAAGCATGCGGATACTTTCCTCGTCATCGATAACCAGGACGGAGCGGCCCTGAACTTCTTTGTGGTTATATTCCGGAGGCCCGGAAATTGTCTTGGCAGAGAGGTCGGGCGAAGCGAGTGCCGCCGGCGCTACGCCCGATTCGGCAACAATTGGAAGATCCAGTGTGAAGATGGAGCCACCGGTGGGGAGCGCCTTGGCGTCCAGGTTGCCACCATGCTCCCGAATGATCGACATGCAAATGCTTAAACCCAGGCCGGTGCCGCCGCCGGGCCGCTTGGTGGTGTAAAAGGGGTCAAAAATTCGCGGCAATGCTTCGGGACGAATGCCCACGCCGTCATCCTCGACGGCGACGGAAACGCGTCCAGCGCGCACGGTCATGCGGATGTGAATGTGCCCGGCGTCGCGAACTTCACGGATGGCCTGCTCGGCGTTGGTGACGAGATTCAGCAAAACCTGGATCAACTGGTTGCCGTCACCCATGACGGCGGGCAAGCCGGGCTGCGGCTGAAAGTGGACTTCGATCTGGTTGCGGCGCAGGGAGTGCTCCTGCAGCTGGAGGGTGCGCTCGATGAGCACATTGACGTCCAGCGGTTTTTTTTGCGGCGAAGCGGGCCGGGAAAACTCCAGCAGGTTCTGCACGATGCGCGCGGCGCGGCGGGCTTGCCGATGTGTCAATTCCAATTGGCGCTTGGTGGTCTCATCAGCGCCGGGGCGTTCGCGAAGCAGCTCGGTAACACCAAGGATGGCAGTGAGCGGATTGTTTAACTCGTGGGCCACACCCGCGAGCATCTGGCCCATGGCCGCGAGTTTTTCCGCCTGGATCAATTGTTCTTCGAGACGCTTGAGGTCGGTGACATCGCGGCCGGAAATAATCACGCCATCGATCTTGTCCATTTCGTCGAACAGCGGACTGAAGTGAAAACGGAGGCGGCGCCACTCGCCTTTTTTGTTACGCACGCGGGCTTCGACGGAGGCAAATGTTTCGCGGCCAGCGAGAATTTCGTCATACATGGCACGCAGCGCGCCGCGATCTTCAGGATGGGTGCGCGCGCCGAGTTCCGTTTCGCGTATTTCCTCCGGCTCAAAACCTAAGACCTCCATGACACGAGGACTGACAAAGGTGTAGCTGGCGGCGTTGTCCAGCACGAAGATCAAGTCCGGGAAACTATCGATCAAGCGGCGCGCAAATTCCTGCTGCTGATGGAGGCGGCGCTCCATCACGCGGCTGGCGGTCACATCCATGAGCGCGCCTTGATAACGGATGACGGTGCCGGCGCTGTCACGTACCGCCGCAGCGGTGTTCAGGCAGATGAGCGAAGTGCCGTCTTTGCGCGTTAGCGTGATTTCGCGGCCTTGCAGGATAGGCTGGCGCTCGATTTCGTTCTTGAGGCTTTTGCGTTCATCGCGATCGTGAAATATGTCCGGAACGCGGCAGGCGAGGAGCTCTTCCTTGGAGTCATAACCGAGCATGCGAACCAAGGCGGGATTGGCGTCGAGGATATCACCATCGAGATTGATGATGTAGATGCCCTCTTGCAAAGTTTCAAAGAGTTCGGTGAAACGCGCTTCATTTCTGCGCAAAGCGCTGACATCGCGCGCGAGCACGGTCAGGCCGTGAACCTTACCGTCGCGCAACATGGCGTTAGCGACGCAATCGAAATAAAAAAGGCCCGGTTGATTTTTCAGATGGACATTCAGGACGCCGGTCCAGGTGTGGCGCTCCAGGAATCTGGGCATGGCGCGCTGGGCGAGCTGGGCGCCCTCACCCGCGGCTTCCTGAACGAATTCGGAGAGAGGTTTGCCGACGATATCCTGATAGGGCGCGGCAACAAGGTCGGCGAAGCTGCGATTGACGGCGCGGATTTCACCGTCGAGATTCAAGGCGATGAGAACGTCATCAAAGGAATCGATAAGATCGCGATAACCCTGTTGGGAGCGGGTGATCTTTTCAAAAAGCTGATCAAATTGCTGTTCGCTGGCGGGTTCCGCGTCGCGCTGCTCAATGCCATGAACCAAGCCGCGGAGCTCGGATATTTCCTGCGAGCGCTTCCAGACGTGCGCGCCGAATAACGCAACCAAAAGGACGAGGCCAAAGGGCAGCGCCTCGTAGCGGTGGGTCAAGGAGCGCAGGGTATCCCACGAGATGGCCGCGAATACCGTGGCAAGAACCAGGAGGATCAGGAGCGTAACGCGCCACAATTCTTTTTGGCGTTTCTCGAACTGCGCCAGACGGGACGATAGGACAGCCTTTCCGTTTACCGGCGGTGCGGCGGACTCGGCTTGATTTTTCTTTTCGCTGTCAGGCATGACTTGGCGTTACGCGCTCCGCACCCGGTTAGGACGAGAACCACTCCGATTGTAGGCAACCTGTCCCCGGTTCTTCAATGCAAGCCGTGCAGGCAGGTTCCTGAAGGTACCTAAAAGCCCAGCACGTAAGGGCTATACCAAAGAAAAAAAGGCGCCCGCGTTTAAGCGAGGGCGCCCTGATTTTCGCGGGTATAAACGATTTAGCCTTCGGTTGCAGCGTCGGCTTCGGTGTCCTTCTGCAGGAAATCGAGCGCTGCGGCTTCTTCTGGTGTAAGTTCGGCGGCTTCGGGAATTTCGTCCATGGGGGCCGGTGGCGGCATTTCCGTCAACAACTGAATGCTGCGGTAGTGCTCCAGACCGGTACCGGCGGGAATGAGCCGGCCCATGATAACGTTTTCCTTGAGCCCGCGGAGGTAGTCGACCTTGCCTGCCACGGCAGCCTCGGTGAGGACGCGAGTGGTTTCCTGGAAGCTCGCTGCCGAAATAAAGGAGTCGGTCGAGAGCGATGCCTTGGTGATACCCAAGAGCAGCGGACGGCCGGTTGCGGGGCGCCCACCTTCGGCAATGATGCGATCGTTCTCTTCGCGGAAGCGGAACTTGTCCACCTGCTCTTCCAGCAGGAAGGTAGTGTCTCCCACATCTTCGACCTTTACCCAACGCATCATCTGGCGGGAAATGGTCTCGATGTGCTTGTCGTTGATGTTCACGCCCTGCAGGCGGTAAACCTCCTGAATGGCGTTCACGAGATAGGACTGCGTGAACTTTTCGCCGAGAACGGCGAGCAAGTCATGCAGGTTGAGCGGGCCGTCAATCAGCGCCTCGCCGGCTTTGACGTGGTCGCCTTCCTGAACGTTGATGTGGATACCACGAGGAATGGAGTATTCCTTGGTGGTTTTGCCGTCTTCGGATTCGACGTGAACCTTGCGCATACCCTTGGCGATATCGCCGTACTTGACGACGCCGTCGATTTCGCTGATGACGGCAGGGTCTTTCGGCTTGCGGGTTTCGAAGAGTTCGACGACGCGCGGGAGACCGCCGGTGATGTCCTTGGTCTTGGTGGTTTCACGCGGAATTTTCGCGAGCACGTCACCAGCCTGCACCTCGTCGCCATCCTTGACCATCAAGTGGGCTCGGGAAGGCATGAGGTACTTCTTGCGAACCTTGCCCGAAGAGTCACGGACAAGAATGGCGGGCTGATGCTTTTCATCGCCCGGAGGAAGCGTGACGACGTCCTGTGAAAGACCGGTAACTTCATCGACCTGTTCTTCGATGGTCAAGCCGGGACGCAGATCGTCGAATTTAATGGAGCCGGCCGTC
>DATNKL010000044.1:0-16328 GCA_035603415.1 Candidatus Acidiferrales bacterium | reverse complement strand
CGATGGCCGGAAATCCGACCGGCGCCATGGGCTTGGCTGATTACTTGGGTTGGGATTGGAAGTCGGTAGCGGGCCTTCCGATCGTGAACGTGCCCGGCTGTCCCGTGCAGCCCGACAATTTCATGGAGACGCTGCTGTA
Source organism: Candidatus Acidiferrales bacterium (assembly GCA_035603415.1). GTDB lineage: Bacteria > Acidobacteriota > Terriglobia > Acidiferrales > UBA7541 > Acidiferrum. The sequence goes on along the minus strand of DATNKL010000044.1, from coordinate 16,189 downwards.
CTTGCTTTATCAGGTTGCCGGTTTGGCGCCCATGATTCCTCTCGACGAGCAGTTGCGGCCCATGTGGCTATTCGGGCAGACGGTGCATGAGGGGTGCGACCGGGCTGGCTATTACGAGCAAGGGGATTTCGCGACGGAGTACGGTTCGCTCAAGTGCATTGTGAAGTTGGGTTGCTGGGGTCCGGTCGTCAATTGCAATGTGCCCAAACGTGGTTGGATGGCGGGGATCGGCGGGTGCCCGAACGTCGGCGGAATTTGTATCGGTTGCACCATGCCGGGCTTCCCGGACAAGTTCATGCCGTTTATGGATGAACCGCCTGGTGCCAGAGTGTCCTCTACGACGATCAGTGTTTACGGCAAGGCTATTCGCGCGCTCCGTCACTTTACGAATGACACCGTGAATAAAGAACCAAAATGGCGGCATCCGCGTCCGGAGCTAACCACTGGCTATGCACCCAGAAATTATTAAAGAAAATTACCAGAGAAAATTATTAGAGAAATTATTAAAGGAAAAGGAGCACACCAAACATGAGCACCATCACCACCCCGCTACGAGATTCGTCTAGCAAATCCGGCAAATTGGTGGACATGAATTGGGACCCAATTACCAGGATTGTCGGAAGCCTGGGAATTTTCACCAAGATCGACTTTGATAATCGGCGCGTGGCGGAATGCTACAGCACGTCATCAATTTTTCGCGGCTATAGCATTTTCATGAAGGGCAAGGATCCGCGCGACGCCCACTTCATCACCAGCCGCATTTGTGGGATTTGTGGGGACAACCATGCCACCTGTGCTACTTACGCGCAGAACATGGCGTTCGGCGTGCGTCCACCGAATATAGCGGAGTGGATCGTCAATCTCGGCGAGGCCGCCGAATACATGTTCGACCACAACATATTTCAAGACAACCTGGTGGGCGTGGATTTCTGCGAGCAGATGGTGAAGGAAACAAACCCTGCCGTCCTTGCCAAGGCAGAAACGAAGCTCGCTCCCGGTTCGAATTTGCACGGCTTCCGGACCATCGCCGATATCATGCGCGCACTGAATCCCTTCACCGGCGCATTTTATCGGGAAGCGCTGCAGATGAGCCGCATGACGCGTGAAATGTTCTGCTTGATGGAAGGGCGGCACGTTCATCCATCCACGCTCTATCCCGGCGGTGTAGGCACTGTGGCTACGGTGCAATTGTTCACCGATTACATCGTCCGCTTGATGAAGTATGTGGAATTCATGAAGAAGGTCGTGCCGCTGCATGACGACCTGTTTAATTTCTTTTATGACGCGCTTCCTGGGTATGAAGAAGTCGGCAAGCGGCGCATTTTGCTGGCCTGCTGGGGCTCGTTTAACAATCCTTATGAATGCGATTACCAGTACAAGAACATGACTCACTGGGGCCGCAAGATGTACGTGACGCCGGGCATCGTCGTCGACGGCAAACTTGTGACGACCGACCTGGTGGACATCAATCTGAACATCCGCATCTTGCTGGGCAGTTCGTATTACGACGATTGGAAGAGCTCCGAGACGTTCGTGAAGACCGATCCGCTCGGAAATCCCGTGGATAAAAATCATCCGTGGAACCAGACCACCATTCCGCGGCCGCAAAAGCGCGACTTCAAAGACAAATACACGTGGGTCATGTCACCGCGGTGGCTTGATAAGCGCACCGGCGACCATCTAGCGCTCGACACCGGTGGTGGACCCATCGCGCGCCTCTGGGCAACGGCGCTAGCCGGCCTCGTTGACATTGGTTACATCAAAGCGACGGGGAACAGCGTGAAAATGTATTTGCCGAAGACCATGTCGCTCCCCGAAGTCGAATTCGAATGGAAGATTCCCAAGTGGAGTAACTGCATCGAGCGCGATCGCGCGCGCACTTACTTCCAGGTTTACGCAGCCTGCGCCGCTTTGTATTTCGCCGAACAGGCGTTGGCCGAGGTGCATAAAGGCAGTACGAGAACCTGGTCGGACTTCAAAGTTCCACAAGATGCCATCGGATGCGGTTTCCACGAAGCCGTGCGCGGCGTGTTGTCGCATCATGTGGTCATTCGCGACGGCAAAATTGCCAACTACCATCCATATCCGCCAACGCCTTGGAACGCGAACCCGCGTGATATTTACGGCACGCCCGGACCCTATGAAGATGCCGTGCAGAACACGCCGATCTTCGAGGATAACGGTCCCGATAAATTCAAGGGTATCGACATCATGAGAGCGGTGCGCAGCTTCGATCCGTGCCTGCCTTGTGGCGTGCACATGTATCTCGGCGATGGAAAAACGCTGGAGACCCACCATTCGCCGATGTTTGGTCTGCAGCCTTAGAAGTTTTAAAAGGAGGATCCAAAATCAGCGTTGTCGCCAAGCGGTGAATTCGGAGAGGCTGTCCTTTCCTAACTCACCGTTTCCGTTCGAAGAGTTCCGCTATCGGAAAGGGCTGAATGCCGAAACAGAAAGAAGTTGAGAGTCAGATCGAATCGATCGACAAGATGGTCCGCGCGTTAGAGGACGCGAAGGACCCGGTTCTGCGTGCGAATGCCAAGGATCTGGTACAGGCCCTGATGGCTTTGCATGGCGCCTGCTTGGAACGCATGTTGGAAGTTGTTGGTCACAGTGCAGAGTCAGGGAAATCAATCATTGACACGTTTGCCCGTGATGGAGTCGTGAAAAGTGTGCTTCTGCTTTATGGGCTGCATCCCGTCGACGTTAAAACGCGAGTGCTGGAAGCACTCGAAAAGATGCGCCCTTCTATGCGCTTGCACGCGGGCACCGTAAGTTTTGTAGGCATCGACCAAGTGGGCATGGTCACGTTGCGTATGGAGGGCAAAAGTGAAGGCTGCGGGTCTTCGGCTTCGGCATTGAAGCAGGCCGTGGAGCAAGCTATCTATGATTCGGCGCCTGACATTTCAGGAATTATTATGGAAGGCTTCGTTGAGAAAGCTTCTACTATCGCGGGATTTGTGCCACTTGCGAGCTTGGCAGCGACTGCCCAACTTGCTGTTCCGAAGAGCGCCTAGAGTCCCTGGGGCTAGAAACGGAGTTTTTTGAGTAATCGTGGCTTCTTCAAACCCACTGCCAAAGGCATCGGCCTTCGCGACACTCCGTCAATTTGCGCGGCGGCGAATCGGTAATGTAGAAACTTGTGAAATGTGCAGTCGCGAACTCGCGAGTGAACATGCTCACCTGCTGGAAACTGCCAGCCGAAAATTAATTTGTGCTTGTGAAGCCTGCGCGATCTTATTTAGCGGAAATCAAAATCTCAAATTCAAACGCGTTCCTCGGGATGTACGCTTCCTCACTGATTTCCGCTTGACCGACGCCCAATGGGACAGCTTGATGATTCCCATTGAGATGGCCTTCTTCTCCTACAGCACTCCACGCGGAAAAGTCATGGCGTACTATCCGAGTCCCGCCGGGCCTATGGAGTCGCTACTGTTATTGGACACCTGGAACGACGTGGTACAGGAAAACGCGATTCTGAACGAACTGCGCTCCGACGTCGAAGCGCTGCTCGTCAATCGTGTTGGGGCGGGCCGTGGAGTGAAACCGGAGTATTACGTCGTTCCCATCGATGAGTGCTACAAGCTTGTCGGCTTAATTCGTATGCACTGGCGTGGGTTGTCTGGCGGCACTGAAGTTTGGCGCGAAGTAGGTAACTTCTTCAAGGAATTGAAAGTCAAAGCGGGCGCAGTGAACGGTGAGCACCATGCCTGATTTGGATTTTCGTATCGAAAGCGTTGCCCCGGTTCCTTATGCGGCCGCACCTACGCTGTCGTTTAAATTGCGGGTGACCAGTACGAATCGCGAAGAGATCATCCATTCGATGGTCCTGCGCGCGCAGATTCACATAGAAGTCACGCGTCGCCACTATACCGCCGAAGAGCAAGCCCGCTTGAGTGATTTGTTTGGCGAACCTGCGCGTTGGGGCCAGACGCTAAAAACGATGCTCTGGACCCATGTTGCCCTGAATGTCCCGGGGTTTCAGGGGGAGACGACCGTGGAAATTCCGGTGCCATGCACGTTTGATTTTAACGTGGCCAGTACAAAATATTTTCACGGCCTGAGCGAAGGTGACCTGCCGTTGAATTTCCTTTTCAGCGGCACGGTTTTTTATCGCGGCGAACAGGACGAACTCCAGGTTGCGCCCATTTCGTGGGAAAAAGAAGCCAAGTTTAGATTACCGCTGAAGGTCTGGAAGCAAATGATCGACGAATATTATCCCAATACCGCCTGGCTGTGCCTTCGGCGCGACGCCTTTGAACGGCTATATGAGTACAAAGTGCGCAACGGTATTCCTACCTGGGAGGAAGTTATCGAGCGCATATTTCAGAATGCCGATGAACCGGTGCGATCGTGAACGCGAAATTAATTGAAGAGATCGCGAACGCCGTTCTCTATGAAGGCTACATGCTGTATCCCTACCGTCCTTCGTCGGTGAAAAATCGCCAGCGCTGGAATTTTGGCGTGGTGTATCCGCGGAACTACTGCGAAGCGCAGCGCGGAACCGAGCCCTGGTTCACACGAACGGAATGTTTGGTGAAGGGAAGCGCCGAAACTGGAACCACGGTAAAAGTCCGCTTCCTTCAGGCCATATCAAGAGTCATGCATGAGGTGCAAACGCCAGTATCTAATCCTGAGGAACGTTACGAACCGCGGTTGCACGGCGGCCAAAATTCACAATCTGAACAGCAGCAACCACAAGCGTGGCAGGAAGCCGCAGAGCGCGAGGTCATCGTGCAGCGGTCCCGCCTCGATCAATTGGTGAACGCGTCGGTAAGCCGCGTGATCGACTTGACGTCAAGCGACGCAACAGAGTCCATCAACGGCGCGGACGGCCGACTCGCTCGCGTGATCGTGCGAACGCAGGAACCCGTCCTGGGGCGAATCACCTTGAGCGCCTCACGTTTTAACAATGATCTCTACAAAATTACGCTTGAAGTTTCGAATGAGGGCAGCGTCGCCGATCCCCACACCGTCCGCCGCGATTCCGCCTTGATGCGTTCTTTGCTTTCCGCGCACAGCATCCTCAGCGTTGAATGGGGTGAGTTCGCCTCGCTTTTGGATACCCCTGAAGAATTAAAGCAGTTCGCTGTGCAGTGCAAAAACGTTGGGACTTGGCCTGTCCTCGTAGGCGAGGAAGGCCAGCGTGACGCCATGCTGTCGTCGCCGATTATTTTGTATGACTATCCAAAAATCGCTCCCGAAAGCGCGGGCGATCTGTTCGATGCCACCGAGATCGACGAGATCCTGGCTTTACGAATTCTGACTTTGACCGAAGACGAAAAACGAGAGATGCGCCATGGCGACGAACGCGCCCGGAAAATTCTGGAACGAACCGAAGCTTTGCCCGAGGAACAATTTCTGAAGCTTCACGGTGTGTTGCGTGGAATGCGCCCGATATTAGAGGACCAGCAATGAACGAATGGGAGTGGAATCTGCTTGAGGCCAAAAGTCCGCTAGAAACTTTGCGGATCGGCGAAGCTGACGTCAAAGTCGGGGATCGCGTGCGACTGCGTCCCGGCAAGCGCGCGGACATTTTCGACATGGCGTTGGCCGGCAAGACTGCGGTTATTGAATCTATAGAACAAGATTACGAAGGGAAGTTTCATATCTGTGTTGTTGCCGACGATGATCCGGGGCGTGACATTGGAATGATGCGCCAGCCAGGACATCGTTTTTTCTTTTTTCCGGAAGAGGTAGAAGCCATCTGCCTGGGCGAGCCCACCGCGTCAACCAACGCTTCAGCTCCGGCGATACTGGTAGCCGGCATCGGCAACATTTTTCTGGGCGACGATGGATTTGGTGTGGAAGTCGCACAGCGGCTGTCGCAGCGCACTTTTCCGGAAGGCGTGCGCGTCGTCGATTTTGGTATCCGTGGACTGGACCTCGCCTACGCGCTGACGGATAGACCGCAAACAACTATTCTCATCGATGCGTGCCCACGTGGCGCCGCCCCCGGAACCTTGTATGTTGTCGAACCGGATTTAACTTCCCTCGATTCGCCAAATACTTCGCAAATCGCCGTCGATGCCCACGCAATGAATCCCATGAATGTTTTGTGCATGGCCAAGTCCATGGGAGCGCCGCTCCAGCGGATTCTCCTGGTGGGCTGCGAGCCAGCCACGCTGGGACCCGAAGAAGGACAAATGGGTCTTAGCGAACTTGTGGAAAATAACGTTGATCGCGCGGTGACGTTGACGGAATCGCTGATGGCCAGAATTCTGAATGGGGAGTGGCCGTCAGAGGCTCATGAACGCGAAAGAAGCAAAAATCTCAGAAAGGACAATTCATGACGATGAAACTGAGCACTAGAAACGCCTCGTTCCACGAAGCTCGGCCGTCGAACGAAGGGAGTGAACGAGACACTCTGATTATGCTGGGCGGCATAGCGCTTCTCGTGATCGGCGCTGGAATCGTTCTGTCCAATCCAGCAGTGCGGCGGTATGTGGAACGAAGTCCGCTCAAAAATGTGATCAGCAATCTTATTCCGGACGTGGAGCGGTATTTCAAATTGCGCGCAATGTGAGCGATTTTCCATCGAGTAGGACAATTATGGGTTCAGCAACCGGGGTAAAAATGTCGCCAGAGACTTCGGCCGTGCATTACACGATCGATCCAGCGTCGAGCCGCTTTACGATACGCGCTTTTGCCGCAGGCCTATTGTCTGGATTGGGCCATAATCCGGTCATTGCCATCCGGGATTTCTCCGGCGAAGTGAACTTTGCGCCCGACGATCTGACTAAAAGTTCTGTGGGAATGACCATTCAGGCCGGTTCGTTCGAAGTGCAGAACGATGTCAGCGAGAAAGACCTCCGCGAAATTATTCGTACTATGAATGACCAGGTATTGGAGGCAAAACGATTTCCGGAGATCGCGTTTGAGAGCAGGCAAGTGTCGGGAATGAAACTCGGCGAATCGCTATACGTCGTGAAGATTGAGGGCGATTTATTTCTCCATGGCGTTACCAGGCCGCAGACTCTTTCAGCGAACGTGGCGCCCGCGGACGACAAGCTTCGTGTTTACGGCGAATTCTCGATCAAGCAGTCGGATTTCAAGATCAGGCTTGTTTCTGTGGCGGGCGGAGCTCTCAAGGTGAAGGACGAACTAAAACTGTCGTTCGACATCGTCGCAAAAAATGATTTTTGAGCTGACCAAGGATTTAGCATGGATCATCGGGACGGAAAACTGGAAGCGACGGGAGGATGCAGAATGTGCCTGGCAATACCGGGGAAAATTATAGAGATTACTTCCGACGCTACGCACTGCGCGCTGGTGGATGTGATGGGCGTGCGCCGAAAAGTGCATTTAGGGTTGCTGCAGGAGGACAAGCCCCAGACGGGTGATTGGGTCCTGATTCACGTGGGCTTCGCCATGAGCAAAATCAGCGAAGAAGAGGCTCTCGACCAGATGCATACCCTGCAGATGTTGGGAGAAAGCGAAGCGGCCATCGAAGAGGTTCGCGGTTATGGCCTGGAAGACGTGCAAGAGAAACGAATCACCTAGCTCTGGAGAGCTAACATGAAATTCGTGGATGAATTCCGGAATCCAGAACTGATCATGAAGACAGCGGAAGAACTCCGCCGGCTGACTGACCCGCAGCGGCACTATCGATTGATGGAAGTTTGCGGCGGCCACACGCACGCAATTTATCGCTTTGGGTTGAAAGATGTGCTGCCCGAAAACATCGATCTGATTCATGGGCCGGGTTGTCCGGTATGCGTGTTGCCTATGGGGCGCATAGACGATGGCCTGTCTATCGCGGCTCAACCAAATGTAATCTTCGCGGCCTTTGGCGACATGATGCGTGTGCCCGGCGCGCATGGAAGTCCGCTCGAACATAAAGCGCGCGGCGCCGATGTGCGCATCGTTTATTCGCCGACGGATGCCATCAAGCTCGCTAAGAAGAATCCCGACAAGCACGTGATGTTTTTTGCGATTGGCTTTGAAACAACGGCGCCGTCCACCGCTTTGACTTTGCAGAGAGCCAAGGCCGAAGGGTTGCAGAATTTTTCCGTGTTCTGCAATCACGTAACCATCATTCCCGCGATTCGCGCGATTCTGGATTCACCGGATATGCGTCTCGACGGCTTCATCGGGCCCGGCCACTGTTCCACCGTGATTGGCTGCCGACCCTATGAATGGATTGCCAGCGACGAAGGCAAACCGATCGTGGTGTGCGGATTTGAGCCGCTGGATCTGCTGCAATCCATAGTGATGCTGCTGCGGCAATTGAAAAACGGCGAAGCCAAAGTTGAGAATCAATATAAGCGCGTGGTTCCATGGGAAGGGAACCGCGCGGCGTTGAAAGCCATGAATGAAGTGTTTCAACTGCGGCCGTATTTCGAATGGCGTGGACTAGGGTTCATTTCCCAATCAGCCCTTCGCATTCGAGACTCATACGCACAGTGGGATGCTGAGCGTCGATTCAATGTTCCAGGAATCCGCATCACCGATCCCAAGGCTGCTCAATGCGGTGAAGTGTTGAAGGGCGTTCTTAAACCTGCGCAGTGCAAACTATTCGCGCAGGAATGCACGCCGGAGAGCCCCGTCGGAGCGTTGATGGTGTCATCAGAAGGCTCTTGTGCCGCGTTCTACAATTACCAGCACCGCAAGCCAGTCACTATTTCGAATGCAAATCTTGCCAGCGTAGTGTGAGTGAATTAAACATCATGGAAAACTTTGCCGGCAAGATCAGGTTCCGCGAACCGCAAATCGAAATGGCGCATGGCGCCGGCGGCAAAGCAAGCCGGAGACTGGTGGAAGGATTGTTTGCCCCGCTGCTCTTTGGCTCCAGCTCAGCTCCTCTCGGAGATGCGGCTCATATCCAAATTAATGGCACGCGAATCGCCATGACCACGGACAGTTTCGTGGTCAAACCGCTTAGTTTTCCAGGTGGTTCAATTGGAGAGTTGGCGATTAACGGCACGGTGAACGACCTTGCTGTTTCGGGTGCGAAAGCCGAAGCGATCGTTGTCACCTTTGTACTCGAAGCAGGATTACCAACCGAGATCCTTGAGGCGGAAGTTCGCGCCATGGGAAAAGCCGCGCAGCAAGCCGACGTGGTGATTGCCGGCGGTGACACCAAGGTCGTCGAGCACGGCAGGGCCGACAACATGTATATCACCACAACAGGAATTGGACGGTTGATTCCAGGAGTTGCCATCTCGCCGAGCTCCGTGCAGCCGGGAGATAAGGTGCTGCTCTCGGGACCTATTGGGGATCACGGCATAACTATTCTGCTGGCCAGAGGCGAACTCGATCTGGAAGCAGAGCTACGCTCCGATACACGCTCAGTGCTTCCGCTGGTTCAGGCTGTGGTTCGCGCTGCGGGCGCGGGAGTGCGCTGGATGCGCGACCCGACGCGCGGGGGCGTCGCCACTTCACTGAACGAACTGGCCCGGGATTGCGGCCACGGAATAGTTTTGTTCGAAGAAAAAATTCCTCTGCGAGATACGGTGCGCGGAGCTTGCGAACTTCTGGGACTGGATCCTTTGCACATCGCCAATGAGGGCCAGTTTCTGGCGATTGTTTCAGCTGAGCTCGCGGATGTCGCGCTGCAGGCGGTGCGCGAAGCGCCCGGCGGAAACGAAGCAGAAATAATTGGTGAAGTTCGAGAACAACCGGCCGGCGCCGTTCTCGTCACCACGCTTTATGGTGGCATGCGCCTGGTGGATATGCTGGTCGGCGATCCGCTGCCTCGAATTTGCTAGGAAAAGTTATGGCCGCGCGTTGCGAATTGGGAACGCAAATCGAACAAAAGCTGCTGGCGCGCAATGTAATCTTTGAAAAGTTTTTCGCGCAAGAGGCGCATCGGCTCGCCGAAGCCTGCCGTGAAATGTCCGAGCGATTCCTGCGCGGAGGCCGATTACTCGCATTTGGACGCGGGCCCTACGCCACCGATGCGCAACACGTTTCCGTGGAGTTTGTTCACCCCGTGATCGTGGGAAAGCGCGCACTCCCCGCGCTGGATCTTTCGCTGCTTTTCCGGCCATGGGTAGAAGTGCTCCTCCAACCGGACGATATCGTCATGGGTTTTGGTCCGCCTGAAGGTGATCACGAAGTATGGGCGGCACTGGACGGCGCGCAGAAACGCCGTGCCATGACGTTTGCACTGCCCGGTCCATTAGGATTCTACGCAGTTGCGCCGGGTAAACAGGATCCTTTCATACATCAAGAAATGATCGAGATTCTGTACCACACGCTGTGGGAGAGCGTGCATGTTTTCTTCGAGCATCGTGAAATGGGTCATGAGGTGGGTGACGCCGGATTTTTGTATCCCTTCCTCGGCAAAGACAAACAGCAAACCATTGACGCGGTGGCCGAAGTTGCCGCGTCCATTCAGATGAAGGCGCGCGATGACGCGCATTTGCGCCAGCGCGTGGCCCAGGAAGAATTAGAAATTATAGGCAACGCGGCCATCGCCATGACCGAGCGAATCCAACGTGGAGGCAAGCTGATCATTTTTGGCAACGGCGGTTCCGCGACGGATGCCAATGACTGGGCGCTCGATTGTGTGATGCCGCCCGCGGGATACCGGCCGGTACCCGCGGTTTCCCTCTCGATGGAGCCTGCGAATATCTCCGCCATTGCCAACGATGTGGGAACCGAACTGATTTTTTTGCGCCAACTCATTGCTCACGCGCAAGTAAATGATGTGGCGGTGGCCATTTCCACCAGTGGCGGTTCCCGAAACATCGTTATGGCGCTTGAAGAAGCCCGCAAGCGCGGAATGCTCACAGTTGCGTTGCTAGGTTATGACGGTGGAGAAATTGTTCGTCGTGGTCTGGCGGATTTTCCGCTCATCGTGCGCTCAGATTATATTCCGCGCATTCAGGAAGTTCAGGCGTCGATTTATCACATTCTCCGCGATGCGATGGATGGATTCACAAATGCCTAACCTGGAGCTCTACGGCACAGCGACTTGCCCGTACACCAGCGAGATGCGCGAATGGCTCGAGTGGTCGCGGAAGGATTTTACGGAATTTGATGTGGAATCCGACCAGGAGGCCCGGGCCCGCATGCAAGCGATGGCTCCCGCGCCTTATACCGTGCCGATTCTTGTGGAGGATGGAAAGGTCATCGGCGTCGGATGGCAGGGTAGGGGCTGCATCGTAGCCGCAAAGTGACGTTATGCCGAACGCATATTCCATCAAGATACGTGGCGTGGTACAGGGAGTGGGATTTCGCCCCTTCGTCTACCGCTTGGCGCGCTCGAACGGACTCACCGGCTGGGTGTTGAACGAAGAAGAAGGCGTTGAGATTCACGTCGAGGGTGAAGAAACGACCCTGCGATTATTTATTGAAGAGTTGAAGACCCAGCCACCGCCTGCGGCGTCCCTTGTGACGTTACGGGTAGTGCCTGCCGAGCCCGCTGGATGTACAGAGTTTCTGATTCTGACCAGCCAGCGGCAGCGCAAACCGACTGTTCGCGTATCGCCTGATTTGCCCGTTTGCGAGGATTGCCTCCGCGAAGTTTTCGATCCACGCAATCGGCGCTATCACTATCCTTACATAAATTGCACGAATTGCGGGCCGCGCTACACGGTGATCGAAAGCTTGCCGTATGACCGCCGCAATACCACCATGGCAAAATGGCCGCTCAACGGCTATTGCGCTACGGAATATGCCGACCCGGCAAATAGACGCTTTCATGCGCAACCGGTGGCCTGCCCGAATTGTGGACCGCATTATTACTTTCAGCAGGACGACGAAATTTTACGCGGAGATTCTGAAGTTATTCGCCTAGCCGTGCAGCGCCTTAAGGCCGGCGATATTTTGGCGATAAAAGGTCTGGGGGGGTATCACCTGGTCTGCGATGCGAGAAATGTAAGAAGTGTCGCGGCGTTGCGAACGCGAAAGTATCGCAAGGAAAAACCGTTTGCATTGATGGCCGCGAATCTTCCGGTTGCTCGCAGTTTGGTGGAACTGGCACCCAAAGCGGAACAATTGTTGACGTCTGTCGCACGGCCAATCGTGCTTGCTCCTGCGAAAGTTCAATTATCGGAAGTTGCTCCAGAAAATGACGAGTTCGGCGTGATGCTGCCTTACACTCCGCTTCACCATTTGCTATTCGAAGCGGGCGCGCCAGAAATCCTGGTTATGACCAGCGCGAATCGCTCGAGCGAGCCCATTGCCTATGAAGACGATCAAGCGATAGAGCAACTTTCTGGCATCGCGGATGGATTCTTGATTGGCGAACGCCCCATTGCGCGTCGCGTGGACGATTCCGTTGTTCGCGCCAGCGTGTTCGGTCCCGCAACTCTTCGCCGTGCCCGCGGTTACGCGCCAGGTGCGGTTGCCACTCTTCCGTCGGAGCGCCCAATACTGGCATTGGGGGCCGATCTAAAAAACACCATCACGCTGGTCGTGGAAGGGCAGGCGTTTGTAAGCCAGCACATCGGCGACCTCGACCATTACCAGGCTTTTCGTGCGTTTCAAGCGACGGTCCGTGATCTACTCGCGATGTACGAAATTCAGCCGGATCAACTATTGGTGGTGCATGATGCGCACCCGCAATATGTATCGACCTTGCATGCCATGGAATTTGAAGCCGCCGAAAAACGAGCTGTGCAACATCATCGCGCGCACATCGCTTCCGTGGTTGCCGAACGTGGCGCATGGGACCAGCGCGTAATCGGCGTAAGTTTCGATGGAACAGGGTACGGAGACGACCACGGCATTTGGGGCGGGGAGATTTTTGCCGGCAGTGTGCGCGCGGGATTCGAACGTGTCGCACACTTGCGCACTGCGGCGTTGTCTGGCGGCGACGCGGCCTCGTCTTATCCGGTTCAGGCGGCTGCGGGCTTCCTTGAGCAATTGGATGACCTGCCGGATGTCATGGCTAAGCCTTTTTCATTTGGTCTTCGTTATCGCGACGCTGTGGGCTTGGTGCGTCAAAAAATTCGCACTTTCCCCACTACGTCGATGGGGCGGCTTTTTGATACGGCGGCTGCTTTGGCGGGCTTCACGCGCGAGACGACCTTTGAAGGGCAAGCAGCGATGTGGCTCGAGAGCCTTGCGCGAAAATCGCCCGAGACCGAGGTTTATCCGTTTCCTTACTTGCGTGGCGAATTGGATTTTCGCCCCTTGCTAACGGCTGTAGTTCGCGATCGCGTCCGTGGGCGCGACCCGCGCGAGATTGCGCGCGCCTTCCATCGCGGAATTGCTTTAGGAGTTCGAGACGCTATGACTGATCTGTGCTCGACGTACCAAACGGACACGACAGTATTATCGGGCGGCGTGTTTCAAAATGAAATGCTACTCAGCGACTTGAAAAGCTTGCTGGAGCCCGACTCTTTAACGATATGGACGAATCATGCGGTCCCTGCGAATGATGGCGGGATAAGTTTGGGGCAAGCCACTCTCGCGGCGTTTGACTCTTCGGAAGTGTTCGGCTTTTTAGGAGAAGAGGATTCGAAGTGCGCGGAGCGCGCTGCATGATCGTCGCAGGTGATTTCAAGCTTGCAGCCGGGACGTTGAGAAATGCATGAACTATCGATAGCCATGAGCATCGTCGAGATGGCCCAGGAAGAAGCGGAGCTGCGTGGCAACGTGCACATTCAAGCCGTACATTTGCGGCTTGGACTCTTGTCAGGTGTGGTGAAGGACGCGTTGCTTTCCTCGTATGAGATAGCCTGCGAAACCACGGCTTTGGAGGGGTCGCAATTGATTATCGAGGAAATTCCAGTGGAGATTTATTGCTCCCATTGCCGAACCGAGCGCCCCGTCCATTCCGTTCAGTATTTTTGTTGCGCCGAATGCGGTACGCCAAGCGCTGAGGTGACGCGCGGAAAAGAGCTGGAAGTGTTTGCGCTGGAGATCAGAGAATGAGTCCCGAACCTCGCATGGTGGAAGTCAGAAAAAATGTTTTAAAGCAAAACGATGTGATCGCCCGGGCTCTGCGCGAACGTTTCCGCAACGAAGGAATATTGGTGGTGAGTCTGGTTTCCAGCCCAGGCTCGGGCAAGACCACGTTCCTCGAAAAAACGTTGACGCTGCTTCGGCCGCACTTTCAAGTTGCGGCGTTGGTGGGCGATCTGGCTACAGAAAACGACGCGCAGCGACTCTCTCGCAGCGGTGCTCCCGTCAAACAAATTACCACCGGTACGCTCTGCCATTTGGAAGCCAGCATGATTCAGAAAGCGTTGGACGGATGGGAGGTCGGCAAACTCGATTTCCTCTTTGTTGAAAACGTCGGAAATCTCGTTTGTCCCTCGTCTTACGATCTGGGAGAAGATTTGCGGCTCGTGCTTCTATCGGTTACAGAAGGCGAAGACAAGCCTTTGAAATATCCAACAATTTTCAATAGCGCGGATGTCGCCGTAATTACCAAAATGGATCTCGCCGCAGCCGTGGATTTTAACGAGCCAACCCTAGACCAGAACATCCAGGCAGTTCGGCCGCGCATGCAGGTTCTAAAACTATCCGCGAAGACCGGTGAAGGAATGCACGAATTTTTGGATTACTTACAAAAATTACAGCGACGTCGTCTGCAAACTGCCTATGTGCGTTTGGCCTGACCATGGAAGTCGGGCGCGCACCTGACCTGCGGTCCAACCCGTGCCTCCTGCCACGCATGGACACAAACGATTTTCCGATATCCAACTAAATGGCAATTGTCAACGGAGCCGCAGTTTTTGCGCATCATCGGTGTGCCGCATCCGTGCTTAAAGACAAGAAGGCAGACGCCATGTCCGCCAGAAACGCCGGCAATGGATAGAACCACCCCACACAACCGGACACTCTAAACGTGAAGACGCAGTAACAATATTTTTTGCTCCCGCTACCAGGTTCACCCGATTCAATTCCTGAATCCGTCACGGTCTCCTAGGTTTTTCATGAGGTGGAGTGATGAAAGCCATCGTATTTCACGGCATCGGAGATATTCGACTCGATGACGTCAAAGAACCAAAGATTAAAAATCGTTACGACGCCATCGTGGGTCTTACCGCAAGCGCTATCTGCGGCACAGATTTGCATCTTGTACGAGGCACTGTACCCGATATGGTTCCCGGCACTATCCTGGGCCACGAAGGCGTTGGCATTGTCGAGGAAGTCGGGAAGGAAGTGCAGTCGGAGACCGCGTAGTAATCCCGTCCACGATTGCCTGCGGCAGCTGCGCTTACTGCCGAGCGGTATTACGCGCAATGCGATGACGCGAACCCCAACGGAAAAGATTCCGGCACGGCATTTTTGGGCGGTCCAAAAACCAGCGGCCCGTTTGACGGTTTGCAGGCAGAATACGCCTGCGTCCCATTCGCACATGTCGGTCTCGTGCGCCTTCCCGACGAAGTTTCCGACGATCAGGCCATCCTGATCTCAGACATTTTTCCAACCGGCTACTTCGGCGCCGATATTGCCAATGTTCACGATGGTTCCACAGTGGTGATCTTTGGCTGTGGCCCGGTAGGACAGTTCACCATCGCCAGCTGCAAGCTTCTCGGTGCTGGACGAATCTTCGCTGTCGATACCATCGCCAGCCGTCTACAAATGGCCAGCGAACAAGGTGCCGAGACGATCGACTTCAACTCTGAGGATCCCGTGGAAACTATTCTCGAACTCACAAATGGTATCGGCGTCGATAAGGCCATTGACGCCGTAGGAGTCGACGCCGTGCATCCGAGCAAAGGCCCCGCCCACAAGGCCGCGCAAGACAAAGAATTTCAGACTGAGGTAAAAGAGATCGTCTCCAAATCCAAACCTGACGGAGACAACTGGCACCCCGGCGACGCGCCTTCGCAAGTAGTCAAATGGGCCGTCGAGTCGCTCGCCAAGGTGGGCACTCTTAGCGTCATCGGCGTTTACCCCGAAGCCATGCAAACATTCCCGCTCGGAAATTTTATGGAGAAGAATCTTACCCTGCGAGCAGGGAACTGCAATCACCGCAAATACGTCCCGAAGCTCGTGGATCTTGCGCGTATGGGGCAAGTTAATCCGGCGGAGGTTTTGACGCAGGCGGAGCCGATAACTTCCGCGATAGAAGCCTATAAACTTTTTGATCGCCGCGCTCCTGGTTGGGTCAAGGTCGAACTCAAGCCGGCGGTCGCAGATGTAGGTGATGTCCGCTACCCAAAGCTGATTGATCCCGCTCAGCTTCATCCGAGCAGCTAAGTTCAGATATACCTCGAACTTGTGGTTCGAGTTTGTGGTGACCTTGAAGCGCTGCGGTTGTAGGCCCAGCAGGTTATCT
>DATNKL010000071.1:0-20500 GCA_035603415.1 Candidatus Acidiferrales bacterium | reverse complement strand
AGCTTCGCAAAGCCGCGGAATTAAATCCGGATCAGGCTGATGCACATTACACGCTGGGCGTCACGCTTTGGCAGCAGGGCGAATTGCCCGCGGCGGAAAGTGAACTTCGCGCCGCTGTTCGCTCCAAGCCTGACTACGCCGAGGCTTTCTATACATTGGGCACGGTGCTGAAGCAGCAGGAAAAATGGCAGGACGCTGCTGGCGCATTGCGCGAGGCGATTCGGCTGCAGTCCGACTTCGCCGGCGCACACACAACGCTGGCGGCGGTGCTGCGGCAGCTTGGCGATGCGCAGGGCGCTGCTGCTGAGAGCCGCGCCGGCGCGGCCATGGCTAAGCGAACTACCGATCTGCAGGCGGCGGTGTTCGCGACTAATTCTGGCACGCGTTTGCTGAATGCCGGTGACCTTGACGCCGCGATCTCGCAATTTCGATCGGCCATTGCGGCTACGCCCGGGTATGCGCCGGCTCATTATCAATTGGGATTGGCGCTGCAACGAAAAGGCGAGCGGGAAGAATCGGGCAGGGAATTGAAGAAAGCGGCGGAACTGGATCCGCGGTTGAAGGCTACGTCTCCTTGAGCGTCTTGCTAACGAACGGTCGAGGTTTGATGAGAGCACCGGTCTATACCTCAACTGCACCCAACCTCAAGACCCACCCTTGAAAATCGAGGGCGGGGCACCCTTCGCGTTTTTTTTGATTTGCGCGGGGGCTTGCGATCACGATCTGACCGAAAGAGGTCAGACGCCTTTACGCAGCGCTACCAATTCGGTGGCTACCGGCACGCCGCGCACCACCTTGACGTGAAGGACCGCTTCGAAGGGCTTTAAGTCGGCTGGTTTTGAAACGGAAAGCTTGGATAACAATTCCTCCAGAGTTTGTTGACGTGAAACATATTCAACTGCAGCCTGCGTTCCCATGGTGGTGGTGCCCGCCAGTATGAGTTCCGAACGCGCGTTATTTAATCCACGCACGAGCGCGACCACGGAATAGTCTTCGGTAAGGGTTTGATTATTGGGCGAAGCCAGATATTCCTTGGGTTCGCCATTTCGCGGATGAACATTGATGATCTCGGTGTTTCCGCGGCGGGTACCAGAGGGAATTTGTTTGAAAATAAATTCCTGGGTGCCGGGAATATCGAGAAGAGACAGATTCTCGGAGGGCGAGCCGATAAAAATCAGGTCATTGTTCTTGGCGTCATCCAGGGTAAAAAGGCTTCCGCGTTTGACGCGAATCTCTTGATGAAGCGCGGCAAAAACTTTATCCAGTTCGTGTACCGCTAAAACTTCGCCAACTCCGGTGTAGTGGTCGAGTATCGGTTCGCCAGCGTCCCGCACCGGGTTGTAATAGCGCATCCCCACGTCCGGCCTGCCGGCAAAAGGCGCGTTGCTGAAGATCACCCACGGTTCTTCGGGACCGGTTAGAAAACCTCGCCAGAATGTCGTATACGCGGCGGGAATTCCTGGCCGGTCGATGATGGCGCTAGTTTCGCCAGCCTTGCGCGGGAACAACAAGGAGGCCATTACCGTTAAACTCGCGGCGAGCAATACCGCCAACGTGCCGACAGCAATTGCCCACTTGCGCGGAATCTGCTGCGGCAGCGGTTCGTGCTTTTGATGAGGTTGGGCGTCGTGGCGACCGCCGTTGTTGGCCGCCTGCGAATATCTGGTGCCTGGGGTCCGGGCATGAAACGTCAGGACGTAGGTTCCCTTAGGTAACTCCACCAGGACGGGGTCGTCGGTCGCGGCGTCACCGCTGTAGTACTCGGCGAGTTTTGCTCGCAGGCGCCCGGCTTGGACTCGCACCATCGAATCCACCTGAGGATCGAAATTGTCCTGACGACCGAATACTTCGGTGGCGATTTGATATTCCTTGAGAGGAGCGCCCGGACGATCCAGGGCATGCTTGGCAATATAACGCAGAAGTTTGCATAGCGACTCAGAGCCGTGCAAGACGGAGCTATTGGCGAGCTTCTCGATTTCCGCTTGAATTAGAGTCTTGTCGAGCAAAGCAACTCCGTTACAGGGTTGTAACACGAACGTATCTGTAGATGCAACATGCAGCAAAGTAAGCGCTTATACGATGTAACCGTGTCTTACGGCCTGAGACTTGCCCAAGCATCAATAAAATTGATAAGAGGTAGCCACTTAATTGTTCGATTGCCTTTCCGCTGCTTAGTTTTGTTGTACTTGCGGTCGGGCGCCGGCTTAACTCCGGGATCGATGGCTTCGAGAAGTAGCTGTGTACGTCGAGGGGGTCCGGCAGGATGCGGATGATTGTCCTGCTTGTTGCGGTCCACACAGTAGTTCACGAACCCATATAAATTCAGTCGAGGATGCTGTTCGGCAGCGGTGTGTTCGGCTTCGGAAAGATTCCAAGGTGGGTTTGAGGAGGGCTGTAATGGTAAGACGATCCGTGTGGGTGGCTCTAGTTGTATTCTGCTTCTCTTTTAATCTGTGCACGTATACCGCTTCGGGGCAAGCTGTTTTTGGCAGTATTATAGGAACGGTGACGGACGCGCAGGGGAATGCGGTAAGCGGCGCGAAAGTCACAGTCACTTCGATCTCGAAGAGCACTGCGTTCGATACCACGTCGAACGAAAGTGGCAACTTCGCGGTCACCCACTTGATCCCGGATGACTACCGGGTGGCAGTAGAAGCTGCAGGTTTTAAGGCGTATTCGGTGGAACGCGTCACGGTTACCGCTGACTCCTCGCAAACTCTCAACGTTCCGCTGCAAGTCGGAGCGGTAACACAAACGGTAGAAGTCACGGGCGATATTCCGCAACTACAAACCGACCGCGCGGACGTAGACGTGCAGTTCAGCCAGAAATACGTTGAGGATTTGCCGATCCTCAATCGCAACTTTACGAACTTTGAGTTGTTGTCGCCCGGCACGCAGAAATTGCCGGGTTTCAGCCACGCGGCCACAGAAAATCCTCAAGGTGGCGGCCAGATCGAGGTCAATGGCCAGCATTTCTCGGGCACAAACTTTGAACTCGACGGTACCGATAACCAGGATCCCATCCTCGGCATCATCGTTGTGAATCCAAATTTGGACGCCATCGGCGAAGCGAAAATCGCGCTACAGGATTACGACGCGGAATCCGGCAAGGCCACTTCCGGCGTGGTGAGGGTGCAGACCAAGTCAGGGTCAAACGATTTTCATGGCAGCGGTTTCTTTTTCTATCGCAATAGCGATCAGGAAGCGCGCGACCCATTCACCAACAAACCGGGTGTGTCTCTTGCCGCAGCCAATTGGAAGCAGTTTGGCGGCTCCGTTGGTGGCCCGATTATCAAGAACAAACTCTTCTTCTTCGGCGATTACCAAGGAACGCAACAGCAGCAAGGCATCACCAACCAATATACGATTCCGACTTCAACCGTCGTACAGAGCTGCAATCCTGCAACAAACGCCGCAAGCAGCTCGCCGGGCTTCTGCAACTTGAGCGAGTATGCCTCCGAAAATTCGATTTTCGATCCGTTAACCGGCAACCAGCAAACCGGTGTCGGCCGCGCGCAATTTTGCGGACCCGCTGGATGCGCAACTCAGCCGAATTGGATTCCCATCAATCGCGTCGGTCAGAACGTCGGTAACGTCTTGGCTTTGTTCCCGGCACCGAATGTCGCCGGCGTTAACAACAACTTCAACTCAAGCGGCGCTGGTCCGTTCGATCAGAAATCGTTCGATACTCGTATCGATTACTCCGCCCCTCACAACTATCAGGTCTTTGGCCGCTTCAGCCTCGACTATTTCTCGTTATCTGGCACCGGCGGTTTGGGAGCACTGGGTGGACTGGGTTTTGGTCCGGGCGGATTGAACGGTTCTTCGATCAATCACGACTACAGCTTGGCGGCCGGCTTCACCAAGCCCATCGGCGCTAAGTGGCTCACCGACTTTCGTTTCGGCTATTTCAAGTACAACCCGCAGACCGCGTACTCCGACGCCACGAAAACTCCGATGGATACTCTGGGATTTCCCGGCCTTAACTCTGGCCCCGGTATTGCCGGTCCGCCAACAACGCCAACGGGCGGCCTTTCCGGCTTTCAGTTAACTCTGAACGGCGGCAATGCCGGCGTCGGAAACGGGACCCTTTCTCCCTTCGGCGACGGGTTAAATATCGGCCGTTGCAACTGTCCGTTGACCGAGAGCGAGCAGCAATTCCAGTTCGTCAACAACTGGACGCGCACGCAAGGCAACCACACCATCAAGTTTGGCGCGGACATCCGCTATGCCGAAAATCTTCGGGTTCCTAGCGACGCAAGCCGTACTGGACTGTTGAATTTCGATTCCGGCGCGACTTCCAACGGAGGAGCTGGGGGCTTGGCTCTTGCTACGTTCTTGTTGGGTGACGTTACATCGTTCCAGCGATTTGTCAGCACCAGTTTGAACGCTGCGGAACGCCAGAAACGCTGGTTCTTCTATGGCCAGGATTCATGGCGCGTCAGCTCCAAGTTTACTTTGACCTATGGCCTCCGCTGGGAAATCTATTTTCCGGAGAGCGTCAATGGCAAGGATCAGGGTGGTTTCGCCAACCTCGATCAGGGTGTAATTCGCGTCGCCGGTGAAGGCCCGATCGGCCTGAACGGCAATATCAACAATACTTACAAAGCCTTGGCTCCGCGTCTCAGCGTTGCCTACCAGTTTGATCCCAAGACTGTGGTCCGCATGGGCTACGGTCGTGGCTTCGATATCGGCGTGTTCGGCTCAAACTTTGGCCACGTGGTGACTCAGAACCTGCCGGTGCTCGCGCAACAATCGCTCCAGGACACGAACTGCGCGCAGCAGCCAACTTGCGGCCCGGGTACAACGAACAACCGATTTCCGGTCTTTACTCTCAGTCAAGGACCCCAAGCCTTCTCCTTTGCTAACATCCTTGGTGCGATCTCGCCTGCCGGCACCTTGCCATTGAACGGACCAGACGGTACCGTGCAGCCTAGAGTTCGCCCGACCATTCAACGGCTACCAACTATCGACCAGTGGAATGCCACCCTTCAGCGGCAGATCACTCCGACTATAAACCTGACCGTTAGCTACGTTGGTAACAAGGGAACGCATGTTTTCTCCGGCCAATCCCCGTCGTACAATAACAATGAACCCGCGATCGGCACCGGAACCTTCGCCTATCAATGCAAACCCAATGTGGCGCCTGCAACCGGTTTTGATTGCAAGCAGGCATTTGTGCCTTCTGTGCCGCAGTCTAATCGCCGTAGGTATTTCCTGAACGGCGTGCCCACTTTTACTTATCCCGGGTCGACGTTCACCGACGCTCAGGGCAACGTCCATCCAACTCCCGCCTGCTGCGCGGTCGATACCGGTTATTTCGGTAACGACGCCGACAACAAGTACAACGCTCTGCAGGTCAAGGCTGAAAAGCGCACCAGCTACGGCCTCCAATTCCTCGCCCACTATACCTACTCCCGCGCCTATGACTACGACCAGGGCTACTTTGACGTCAATAAGAAGTTTGCCTGGGGCCCCAACCCGTACAACCGCAACAGCGTATTCGTGGCCAACACAATTTACGAGTTGCCGGTCGGAAGAGGGAAGACGTTTATGGGCGATTCCGGCCGAGCACTTAATTTCCTTATCGGAGGGTGGGAGGTGACCAACACTCTGACTTGGGGCAGTGGTCTCCCCTTTACTCCAAGCCTTCAGAACTGCGGTCAAGTTTCCGATGCGGGACCGTGCCGTCCTAATCTCGTGTCCGGACAAGGCTTCAATGTGGGCAAAAGGACTGCTCCGTGCAGCTCGGGTGTCGGCAACTGCACGTTCTGGTACACTCCAATTCCAACTCTCAGTCAAGCGCTACCGGAAATTACGAACTCACCGACCGACATTACCGGTACACTTGACTCGTGCCAGACGGCCCGCCCGACTGCTGGTCCGTTTGCACTTCCGGCTTGCGGCCAGATCGGCAATGCTGGATTCGACTCGCTTCGAGGTCCGCACGCCTTCTACGATGACATGGCGCTCTCGAAGAACTTCACCATCACCGAGCGCATCAAGGCGCAATTCCGCTTCGATGCCTACAACGTCTTTAACCATCCTGTACTCGGCGTCCCCGGCAATACCTGCGTGGATTGCGGTGGCAGCTCTGGACAGATCACCGACATCGAGGCCGATGCGGCTCCTGGTTCGCCAGTGGGCATGCGTCAACTGCAGTTCGGTGTGCGCATCACTTTCTAACTCTAACTACTCACAACAAGACGGGGAGCCTCTCGCGGGCTCCCCGTTTTTTATGCTCTAATCGCTTTTCGGAGTGCGGCGGTTAGTGGGGCTGCAGTTTTATTGGATATGAATCTTCCACAATTCAGAAATTACGCCGTGCGCTTGCAGCTCATTTTCGGCTTTTTATTTCTTTTGCAATTTTCGGTTAACGCGCAGGCCATAAGCAACGCACCGCCTTCTTACGATCAAGTTCACCGGCTGGCCGAGCAAGGCAAATTCGACGAAGCGCTCGCGGCGTTGAATGAAATCTCGAAATCGGATCCGACCGCTAAAAATCTCTCGCACGAATTTGGCGTTACTTATTACCGGAAGGGCGATTACGGCAATGCTGTTGCCGCGCTGCAACGCGCGATTGCTGAAAATCCCGACGATGCCGAAGCTACACAGCTCACCGGGCTTTCGCTCTATCTCTCCAATAAGCCGGCAGAAGCGATTCCTTATCTGGTGAAAGTGCAGTCGTGGTATCCGAGCGCCAGTATAGATGCGTCGTACATTCTTGGCGTCGCGTACATTCAGACGAAGGATTATGCGAGCGCGCGTCGAGCGTTCGCGAAAATGTTTCAAGTTGCTCCTGATTCGGCGGCTGCGTATCTTTTCTCGGCGCGGCTGCTGCTGCGTCTCGATTTCGCTCCGGTAGCGGAGGAATACGGCAAAAAAGCCGTCGAGCTGGATGGCAAGCTTCCGCTCGCGCATCAGGTGTTGGGCGAACTTTACCTGTATGAAAATAAACTCCCCGAAGCGACGGCGCAGTTTGAACAGGAAATCACGATCAATCCGGGCAACGCCGCGGCGTACTACAAACTCGCAGATACTTACTCTCGCGCGCAGAAATTCGATGAGGCGGAAAAACTTTTGCAGCGCTCGATCTGGCTCGATGCTAATTCGAGTGGCCCCTACATTCTGTTGGGGAAAGTGTTGGAGAAAAAGGGTGAGAGCGAACTTGCTGTGCGTGCGTTGCAGCGGGCGCTGGCAATGGATCCCAACAATTCCGTAACGCACCACTTGCTGGGGCAGTCTTATCGAGCGTTGGGGCGGATGGAAGATGCGGAGCGCGAATTGAAGCTGGCGGAAAGTTTGCAATCGGCTAAGGACCAAAAACCGTAAGTTCGGGAATATTTTTTATTGATAGCGCTGATGTGGCGCGTCAGGCTGGAATCGAGTTTATGCCCACTAAATACACGATTGTTGGTCTCGGCGAATTGTTGTGGGACGTTTTTCCTAATCGCAAGGAGTTGGGCGGCGCGCCGGCCAATTTTGCGTACATGGTTAGCCTGCTTGGTGACGAAGGGCTGGTGGCCAGCCGGGTTGGCCGCGACCGGCTTGGAAATGCCGCCGCGCGCAGATTAGCGAAACTGGGGCTGTCGCAGGAGTGGCTGCAGCTAGATACGAAGAGCCCGACCGGCACCGTGAAAGTGCAAGTGTTTGAGGACGGTCAGCCGAAATTCCAAATCGCCGAAAATGTTGCCTGGGATAATTTTGAGTGGACTTCGCAATGGCAGGCGCTGGCGGCACGCACCGCGGCGGTGTGCTTCGGCTCGCTGGCACAACGCTCGGAGCGCTCGCGAAAGACGATTCGACTATTTCTGGAAAACTTGCGCCCAAACGCCGTCAAAGTCTTCGACGTAAATTTGCGTCAGTCTTTCTTTTCCGCCGACATCTTGCGCGATTCCGCAAAGATTGCCGATATCATGAAAGTTAATCAGGATGAGTTGCCGCAGGTCGCACAGCTTTTGGGATACAAAGCAAATGCCAAAGAGGCGGCGGGGCCCTGGCTTTTGCAGACATGCGGATTGAAGCTGGTGTGCGTGACGGAAGGGCCGAGCGGAAGTTCTCTGGTGGCCGCTGACGGTGTGCACAGGCATCCGGGCTTCCCGACGCAGGTGGCGGACACCGTGGGGGCGGGCGATGCATTCACAGCTGCGCTGATTCATCACTATCTTCGCGGAGCGACTTTGGATGAAATGAATGAAGCTGCCAATCGCATGGGCTCGTGGGTGGCTTCGCAGGTGGGAGCTACTCCGAAACCGGATGTGAAATTTCTGAAGTCAGTTCTGCACTCGAGCGTGCAACAGCTTGATTAATTCGCGGAGGGGGATACAGCTTTTGCCGCCACTGGCGGCGCGGAATCTTGCTCTTTCGCCAGGCGCTCAGCCATGGGCTTGGGCAAGTCGTGCAGCAGATTCAGGAACGCGCCGTTGGTCCATCCGAAGCCGACGATATTGATGTGATATCCGGCGGTCACGGCGGTTTCCGAAGAGCGCGTTACGGCATTGTATTTTTCTCGAATGGTGCCGTCACGCCTGAAATTTTCCGCGACGGTAGAGAGGAATTTGTAGGACACGCGATCGGCGTCTTCGTTGAATCCGTAACGGCGCATTCCTTCGTCCGAGATTAGTTGATTCGGGGCCCAGGCGTAGGGGAAATCCCACTGTCCACCGGTTTCGTGCGGGCTCATCACCAGGCCGCCGGGTTGCTCAAAGATGGAGAGATTCTTCATCACTGCTTTGGCCTGGTCGGGAGTGGCTAATCCTACCCACAGCGGATAAAAAACGGTAACGTACGGGTATGTAGACTGCTGCTGTTTGGCAAAGTCATAATCGAAAAACATTCCGGCTTTTTCGTTCCACAAATATTTGTCGATATTTGCTTTGCGCTCATCGGCCAGGCGCGCCCACTTGTGAGCTTCCTCGGTTTTTCCCAGAGTTTCGCTCATTCGTTGCAAATCCTTTTCGGTTTTGTACAGCAGGCTGTTCAAGCAGACCGGGGCGTGGTTCTGGGTATCCGCGCCGTACGGGCCAAAGCGAAACGAAATGTCGTAGCCGGACTCGCGCATGGAGCGGTCGCCTTTATAGAAATTCGCGCTGAGCGCGATTTCTTCGGCGGTCTCGCAATCGGCGTGTTCTCCCGCGGCTTGCGCAACTTTCGGTGAAGCATCGTGGCCGGAGTCGCACACGCGCACGGAATATTGAACGCCGAAAGTCTGCGGCTCAGTTTTACCGGGATCTTTGCGTACCAGGTAATGGTTATCGAGGTCGGAGTGGCGCAAAAAAAATGCGGCTACATCGCGATAGTGCCCGGTTTCATCTTTCACGCTTTCGGGGGAAGGGCCATTCCCGCGGTCGAAGTATCGCGACAATCCGGTCGAGCCGGCCAGATGCGGTTCTTGCGTCCACATGTCGTGGTCTCTTACGGCAAATGCGTAGGCTCGAGCGAGCCAATTCTTGTCTTCATGGCCGGCGGCTTTTTGCGAATCGTACACAGATAGAATCATGGAGGTGAGAAAGGGTGGTTGTGAGCGGCTAAGGTAATAACTGCGGTTAGCGTTCAACACATTGCCGTAATGTTCGATCTCAAAGAAAAAATTTCCAACCATGCCGCGCGCCAGATCGATGCGGCCGTCGCGCACCAGCCCGCGAATAATAAAATAACTGTCCCAGCCGTACATTTCGTTGAAGCGGCCGCCAGGAACTACATATTTATTTTCCAGGTAGAGAAGGCCCGGAGGATTCAAGCTATCGGCATCCACTTCGCCGGGGTGATGAATCACCGCTGGCAAATGTTTCACTTCAAATTTGCATTCCTTTTGCAAGGCAGTGAGCGCCGCGGGCTCGTGAAAATCGGCGGGAAGATACATCACCGAGGCGGCTGCGAACTTAGGGTCTACCACGGTTGAGCATTCGTTCATTGATCGCGTCAAGGTGTCCCAACCGGTAGAAATGTAGGTGCGGATGGGGCCGAGACCATGGGGATCAGCAGAGCCGTCGGGACGCGCCGGAACGACGCCGAAGGTGACCGCTACGAAGGCGAATGCAGTGACAAAAACGCGATAGCGCCAAGTTGAAAAGAAGCGTGCGTGTAGCCTGGAAAGGCGACCAGCAGGGGTGTGCATAGTGCTGACAATATAGACTTTATGTTGGTTTAGGGCAACGCTAAAAGTATCCTTTTGGGAGTCGGTAGCCGGCAGTTTTGGGGGTGCATTTAACGCGCATTTAAGTAGTTAACGGAGCGTCACATTCGTTGACTTTTCAAAAAATACGGACGGTGCCCGGCGGCCAATTTTTAACGTGGACCTGAACATTGAGACGGAGCTTGGCCGCGAGTTGGTTGTATTTTTTCGCCGGCGCTATTTAACTTTTTCAGTGAAAATTTCTTGGGCGATGCGAAACGCCGAATTCGCGGCTGGCACGCCGCAATAAATCGCGGATTGCAACAGCGTCTCGCGGATTTCTTCCTGCGTCGCGCCATTTGTCAATGCGGCGCGTAAATGCATTCGCAATTCCTCTTCGCGGTTCAGCGCCACCAGCAGCGCTACGGTGATCAGGCTGCGGGTTTGTCGCGACAAGCCCGGGCGGGTCCAGATTTCCCCCCACGCATAGCGCGTAATCAGATCCTGAAATTCTTCGCTGAATGCATTGCGTTTCGCAATCGCAGCGTCTACATGCGCGTCGCCCAGCACTTCGCGCCGAATCTTCATGCCCGCTTCGAACCGTTCGCGTTCGTCCATTAAGGCTCCTCAACTCCGCAGAAATGCGCTGACTTCGTCCGTGAAGTGGCTGGCGGCCTCAACATTCGAAATATGCGCCGCTGGTAATTCGATATAGCGCGCACCGGGAATTTGCTTCGCGAGTTTTTGCGCGTCGGAAGGCGGAGCAGCCGAATCGTGCGTTCCAGTGAGCACTAAAGTTTGCGCGCGAATGGCGCTCACCTTTTCCCAGAAGTCAAAATCACGCACGGCAGCGCACGAACCTACGTAACCGTCCGTGCTGGTGCTTTCGATCATGCGCCGGGTTTTCGCTACTTCATCCGGGTGGTTCCTGCGAAATTCCGGTGTGAACCAACGCTCGATTACCTGCTGAGCGACGGCTTGTGTGCCGCCCTCGCGAACTGCTCTGATACGTTCATTCCAGGCATCCGGCTTGCCAAGTTTCGGCGCGGTGTTGGAGAGTACCAGGCGTTCCAACCGCTGTGGCGCATTTACGGCTAGCCACATCCCAGTCATTCCTCCGATAGACAGTCCGCAAAAATTTACGCGCTCGAAATTCAACGCGTCGAGCAACTGAAGCACATCGCGGCCTAACAGCTCCACCGAATATTCGCCTTGAGTCGCGGAAGTCTGGCCATGCCCACGCGAGTCATAGCGCAGTACGCGATAGCCCTTGGCAAAAACCGGCAATTGCGCATCCCAGAGCGACAGTTTCGTGCCTAGCGAATTGGACAGCACCAGAGTGGGCGCATCGGTCGGGCCGGCCAGTTCGTAATACATGCTGAGATCTTTGATTTCAATAAATGTCACTGTGGCACCGCCTAGGAATTTTTATGCCATTTATAGTTTTCAATAACGCGGTCGATAAACTCGCTGGATGTGCCGGTGTAATTTCTGGCATCAAATAGCTTATCGAGGTCGTCTGCTGAAAAGTGCTTAGCGATTTTCTGGTCGTCATTAATAACGTCTCGTAGCTGACGTTTTTCTTTGATGGCTCGCTGGCTGGCAGCGTCGAGCAATTCGCGAGCCTGAGAGCGGCTGATTTTTTCGCCCAAGGCCGCGGTAATTGCTTCCGCAAAAATCAAACCTTTGGGCAGATTCAAATTTTGGCGCATGCGCTCCACATCGATCTCAAGTCGCGGAACAATGTCGGCCAACTGATGCATCGCTCCGGCGGTGAGGCGCACAATTTCCGGTAGGGTCTCCCATTCGGCGTGCCAACCGCCCAGACCGCGCTCGTCTTCCTGAACCATGGCGCTCAACATGGTGGCTACTAATCCCGGGACACGCACTGCGGCAGCGAGAATCGTCGCGCACGCGACTGGGTTGCGCTTGTGGGGCATGGTGGACGATCCGCCGCGACCTTCTTCGGCAGGCTCGCGGAGTTCGTCAATTTCGGTTTGCATGTGGACGGATATGTCTCGCGCGATTTTGCCAAGCGTGCCGGTCAACAATCCAAGCGTGGTGGAAATTTCGGTCAGGCGATCGCGATGACTGTGCCAGGACGTTTGCGGCAGCGCAAGTTTCAGCTGCTCGCTCAAATGTTTGGCGACAACTGCCCCTTGCGAACCTAATGCGGCGAGTGTTCCGACTGCGCCGCCAAATTGCAATACGAGACAACGGTTTTGCGTTTCGCGAAAACGTTCGCGATGACGGCCGAGCGCGTCCAACCATCCGGCGAATTTCATTCCCAGCGTGGTGGGAACCGCATGTTGCATCCAGGTCCGGCCGACGATGGGCGTGAGGCGGTGCTGATCGGCCATTTTCGCGAGCCGGCCGCACAACTTCTCCATTTCGGCTGAAATCAACGCAAGCGCTTCGCGCAATTGCAAGACCAGCGCGGTGTCTATGGCGTCCTGACTGGTCGCGCCAAAATGCGCAAAGCCGGCGGCACCTTTATTGTCGGCAGCAACCAAAGCTTTAAGCTGCTTCACCAGCGGAATGGCGAGATTTCCTGTGAGGCTAGCGTCTTCGCTTAGTTTTTGTTTGTCGAATAACTCCGCGCGGCATTTCGCAGCGATGGTATTTGCAGCAGAGGAGGGAATTATTCCAGAACTGGCTTCCGCCTGCGCGAGAGCCGCTTCGAAATCCAACATGCGCTGCAAATAGATATCGTCGCGAAAGAGCTTCGCGACGGGTTCCCACCGGAACAGTGGATCAAGCAAGGTCATCACGTGAAGTTCATCGCCTATAAGCGTTCTAAAATTATTGCTTGTCCTTGTCCGACGCCGATGCACATGGTACACAACGCATATTTTCCGCGCGTGCGCGCCAGTTGATACGTGGCGGTGGCAATTAAGCGCGCGCCGCTGGCGCCCAGCGGATGACCCAGCGCGATGGCCCCGCCGTTAGGATTTACGTGCGCAGCCCCGTCCGGCACGTGCAATTCACGCAGCACCGCGAGAGCTTGCGACGCGAATGCTTCATTCAATTCGATCACGTTCATGTCATCCAAAGACGATTTCGCTCTAGTCAGCGCTTTGCGAGTCGCAGGCACGGGGCCCATGCCCATAATTCGAGGCGCCACTCCAGACGCGGCGGAACTCAACACGCGAGCACGCGGGGTCAAGCCGTGACGTTTTGCGCCTGCTTCCGATGCCAAGAGAATCGCGCAAGCGCCATCGTTAATTCCTGACGCATTGCCCGCGGTCACTGTTCCATCCGGCTTTACCACGCCCTTTAACTTCTTCAGTCCTTCCAACGAGCTGTCTGGCCGCAGTTGTTCATCCGCCGAAAAATTTATTGGCGGGCCTTTTTTTTGTGGCAACGGCACGGACACAATTTCCTCGGCCAGAATTCCATTGGACATAGCTGCCGCGGCGCGTTGTTGGCTACGCAGCGCGAAGGCATCCTGATCCTGGCGCGAAATTTTGTATTCCTCCGCTACAATCTCGCCGGTCTCTGGCATGGTGTCCGTGCCATACCTGGCCTTCATCAGCGGATTCACGAAGCGCCAGCCCATGGTGGTGTCTTCCATTTTCATGGTGCGGGAAAATGCGGAGTCTGGCTTGCCCATGACATATGGCGCGCGGGACATGCTCTCCACGCCCCCGGCAATCACCAAATCGGCCTCTCCACTTTTGATCGCTCGCGCGGCACCAGCAACCGCTTCCATGCTGGAGGCGCAGAGGCGATTCACCGTGAACCCCGGCACTTCCTTCGGCAATCCCGCCAGCAGAAGAGCCATGCGCGCCACGTTGCGATTATCCTCCCCGGCCTGATTCGCGCAGCCGTAGATCACGTCATCCAAGCCAGCCCAATCCACACCGGCATTGCGCGCCATCAGCGCGGCGATGGGCATGGCCGCTAGATCATCGGCGCGGATCAAGGCCAAGCTTCCGCCATAGCGCCCGAAGGGCGTTCGAATCGCATCGCAAATGTATGCCGCTTCCATTTTTACCTTCGCCGTTATTTTGCCACCATCAATCCTATTACTTTACCGCACTCCCATGTGTAGACTCTTGTCGATGAACGACACTTCCGTTTTGAGCAGCCATGCTGGTTAACAAGCGAAGCATTCACATTGAATGGGGCGATTGCGATCCGCTGGGCATCGTTTATTTCCCGCGGTATTTCGAATTTTTTGACGCCTGCACCAATGCGTTGTTCGAACGCGCGGGTCTCCCGAAGCAAGAAATGTTGCGGAAATACGAGATCGCGGGGATTCCATTGGTGGAATCACGGGCGCGTTTTCTGCTGCCTTCTTCGTTTGGCGACACGGTGGTGGTGGAATCCAATATAACGGAATGGGGCAAGGCCAGTTTTTCTGTTTACCATCGGCTCTTCAAGGGAGAGGAGTTGGCTGTGGAGGGATTCGAAAAGCGCGTGTGGGTGGTTCATGCACGGGGCGAGAAAAATAAAATTAAAAGCCAACCGATTCCGCGCGAAATTATCGAGAGATTCGAGCAATCTTGAAAAATTCAGTCTGCGAATTTCTGTTTGGGGCACGAAGCAGCTCGTCGCCATTCTATGCGTCCTCGCGAGCTTACCAATTTGACAACTACGCCGCCGTCGTTCTTGACAACTTTCCTGACGCTGTAGAGACTGGGTATACCCCCTTCCAAATCTAAGTTCCAGTGTGAGCCGATGCGCATTCTTGTTGCTGAAGATGACGCACCGCTGGCGGAATTTTTGCACCGGCGGTTGCTGCAGGAGAAGTTTGCCGTTCAGATGGTGGCCAGTGGGCCTGAAGCGCAACGCTTCGCTTCAGACCAGTCGTACGATTTGGTGGTGCTGGATTTAAATCGCAATGGGTCGGTTGGGCTGGATGCGCTTCGCAGCATTCGCTTGCAGAAACCGGATCAGCCGGTGTTGATGGTCGCTCGGGCGAACGTGGTGGAAGACCGCGTCAGAGGCCTCAACGCGGGGGCTGATGACTTCGTGGCCAAACCCTTCGAGGTTGCGGAGCTGGCCGCGCGCATTCGTGCGGTGGTGCGGCGGGGCAATCGCACCGGGCGCGCAATTTTGCAGGTGAGCGATCTGGAGTTGGATCGCATCACCCACGGCGTGCATCGGCAGGGCCGCCCAATCGATCTGAGCCCAAAGGAATTTTCTTTGCTGGAACTTTTGATGCGCCACGCCGGGCAGCCGGTGTCGCGTCCGGCCATTGTGGAGCAAGTGTGGAAGCTGAACTGCGACACCATGACTAACGTGGTCGACGTGTATATCAATTATCTTCGCCGCAAGGTGGATGTAGGTTTTGAGCTGCCGCTTATTCGCACGATCCGGGGGGTCGGGTATCAGATCGGCGCGAATGTTACGGCGGTGTAATACGCCGACGTAGAATTAACGCTGCTCGTGAAAGAAAAAGGCGGAAGGGAATTGCCCTTCCGCCTTTTGCGTTCAACTTTGGTTAACTGAATTAATTCTTGGGCTTCTGGACTCCGTCGGGAGTTAGCAACATGGCGGTGCCGCCGCCGGTGCTGCTGGCTGAGCGGCCTTCCAGTTCGAGCGAGAGCAGGCCTTCCGTCGCGGAGGCTGCCACCAGCGCTCCGTTGCGGCGTACTCGCACCACCGGGAAGAAACCGTCGGCCAAGGGGTCATCCACGCGCTTCCATGTTTTGCCGGCGTCGAAAGAAGCCAGCAAGCCGTGTTTTTGTAGTGCTACGACCATGGCGTTGCCGCTTCCGGCCACATCCTGGAATTGTAGTTCGCGCACATCTGAGCGGCTCCAGTTGCGTCCGGCGTCATGCGAAGTATACAGGCCCATGTTGGAGGTGATGTACAGATTCGACTCGTCTACACGGTGGAGGCGCAAATTGCCGGCAGACGCGAAGGACAAGTCCTTGCTCTCCCAGTGCGCTCCGCCATCCGCGGAGTAAATCAAGCTGCGTTGCGAGATGGCCCAGATTTGCGTGCCATCCAACGTAGCTTCGAGTGAAGTTGCGGGCTGTTTCAAGAAGGCATCAGAGCCGGCGTTTTTCCAAGTGGCGCCGTGATCCTTGGAAACCAGGATTCCGCCGGCGGTGGCTGCAAACCACGCTTCGTTACCAAAGGTCATGTCGTTAACTTGCACAGCGACAAACGTGGTCGGCTTCTTTGAAACGGGGTGTCTTGCCGCAGTGGTCGCGGTGGTCTTAACCGGGGCACCCTTCTTGCCCTTGGTCGCAGCAGACTTTGTCGACGCTGCTACTGGAGTAGCTTCGGGCACGTACAGTCCGGCCTTCACCCATTTTTTGGTGGTCTCGTCATATTTCATCCAGCCGCCGTTGTTGAGCGAAGCCCACCACGCGCCGGGCGCTGCGTAAACATGCTTCAGGTCGGTGCGCTTCAATCCAGGTCCCAGTGGGGCCCACGTCACGCCGCCGTCATGCGTAGCTAAAAACGCGTCGGTGTCAAAGGTGAGCACTACCAATGCGCGTGCCTGGTTTTCATGATCGATGGCCACGTCAAGAATGTGCTGGTGTTGGAATCCGGTGTTTGAAGAAGTAAACGTTGCGCCGCCGTTTTCGCTGATCTGTACGCCCTGGCGTTCGGTGCCGATAATCAAGCGGTCGGAATGATTCGGATCGATGACGATGGCGTTGATAACCCAGTCGCCGGGAGTCACGCGCTTCCAATCATTCTCGTTGGTGGTCTTCCACAAGCCGCTGGTAGTTCCCGCGTAAAGCACTTGCGGGTTTTGCGGATCCTGGCGAATCAGTTGCGTTCTGCGGAACACGAAGGGAATGCCTTTGTACTTGGTCCAATTCTGCGCGCCGTTCACGCTGTGATAAATGCCCGAGCAGGCGGTGGCGTGGATATTTTCCGGATTGGTGGGATCGACGACGATGCTCATGACGTCGGAATCATCGATCATGCCTTTTTGAATGGGGAACCAATCTTTGCCGCCGTTGGTAGTTTTCCACGGCAAATGATACGTGCCGGCATAAATCGTGTTTTCGTCGCGAGGATCGAAGGCGACCGAGTCAAAATTGCGAAGATCTTCGTGCTTCGCGGGAGTAATCAAAGTCCACGTCGCGCCATCGTCAGTAGAGCGGTACACACCGGTCAATGATCCGGCTACTAAAATTTTAGGATTGGTCGGCGCTTGCGCGAGAGCACGCACGGTTTCATGCGCGAGACCAATGACGCGCCACGAGTGGCCGGCGTCATCGCTGCGATAAACTCCGCCGCCGCCGGAATACAACGTCCAGGTGCTGGCGTAGAGGCGATTGCCATCGCGCGGATCAACGAGGATATGCGTGATGACGTCGTCCTGGCCAGTGCCGATGCGGCTGATCAATTGCCAATGTGCGCCTTCATCGTTGGAAAAGAAAACGTGGCCGTCGGAAGTGCCGAGGTACATTTTCTTGATGTTGTGTGCATCGGCCTCAAGAGATATAACCGTGCCGCCCGGAGGGCCGACCTGACGCCAAGTTTGTGCCGGCGATCCGACTGCGGCGGCCATTCCGATTGTTGCCACTGCCAAGGACCCGAACCATTTTGAATTCATATGAAGCTATTCTCCCAGACCGCGTATGCACTCACAATCCCCGAGTTTACGGAGAGTGACGGCGAAAAGCGCCTGCTCAATGGGACAGATTAAGGGCTAGTTACAAGTACGAAATGTACTAGTACACTCCACGGTTCCAACCGGGCGTCCGCGGCGGCATCTAACCTTTATATAGCCAGCTATTTAGTGGGACGTGGCAACTTATTTCCCGCGAGCGGGTTATACGCATTGGGAGAACTACCTGAGGTAGACTCCGACCGGTCGGGACCAGTTGCCCGGCCTAGATAGGGGCACATATGTTGAAGACCAGATTCAACGGTAAAGGCGGACTTGGTTTGGTGCTGGGTCTAGCCGGTCTTCTTTCTTTCACGACTTTAACGACGGCAACGGCCGCACGGGCACAAGATGATGGTCGCCCCGCAGACAATACCATAGTCAATCCCGATGGGGGCGATGCGCAAGGGCCAGCTGACGATCCTCGTTACAACGATTCTCAAGACCCTCGCTACAACAATGATTCGCGCAACAACGACAATTCCAATGGGAATCATGCGGGTCGTGGCGATGATCCGCGTTACGCCAATTCTCAAGCTGATCAAGGCCAAGGCGGTGATGCACCTGACACGCAAGACCCTCCCTCTCGCGTAGCGCGCCTGAGCTACTTTGACGGTTCCGTTTCGTTTCAAGCTGGCGGCAGCGGCGATTGGGGCAATGCGGCCAAGAACCGTCCGGTTACCATTGGCGACAAAATCTGGGTGGATAAAGATTCGCGAGCGGAGCTGCAAGCGGGGCAAGCTTCCATCCATATGGGGGCGATGACCGCGCTTTCCTTTTTGAATTTGGATCAAAACATTACGCAGATGCGCCTGGCGGAAGGCAGCATCAATTTCCGCGTACGCGAACTTCGCGACGGCGACACTTATGAAGTAGACACGCCGAACGTGGCGTTTACTGTGCGCGAAGCTGGAGCGTTCCGCATCGACGTAAACGAAAATGGCGATGGCACCATCGTGACCGTGATTCGCGGAGAAGGCGAAGTTACCGCGGGCGGCAAGAGCCACATCGTGCGTTCGGGTGAGTTGGCCGAATTCGATGGCACGGATTCTGATATCGATTACCACACTGACCGTGCACCCCAGCCGGACGATTTCGATCGCTGGGCTGCCGATCGTGACCGCAGAGAAGAAAATTCCGTTTCGGCGCGTTACGTGTCGCGCGACACGGTAGGCTATTCAGATCTCGACGATAACGGGACGTGGTCGCAAGAGCCTAGCTATGGCCCGGTTTGGTATCCGAACACGGTGGCCGTGGGCTGGGCTCCGTACAGCTACGGATATTGGAGCTACGTTGGGCCCTGGGGTTGGACTTGGGTTGACTACGCGCCTTGGGGTTTTGCGCCCTTCCACTATGGACGCTGGAATTATTTTGGCGGTCGCTGGGGTTGGTGCCCAGGACCGATTGGCTACTATCCAGTTTATGGACCAGCTTTCGTTGGATTCCTTGGCGGCGGCTTTGGCTTCGGAGTTGGTATCGGAGTGGGCTGGTTCCCGCTGGGTTTCGGTGAGGTCTATCGCCCGTGGTACGGCTACCGTCATGGTGGCGCGTACGTCCGCAACATAAATATCCACAATACATTTATTCGAAACGTGAACAACATCAACGTCCGGAATAATAATTATGCATACGCGCATAATCCGGCGGCCGTGACGGCCACTACGCGTGCAGGCTTTGTGAACGGCCAAGCCGTCAACCGCGGCGCAACACGGGTAACGGCCGCTTCGCTGCGCGGGGCGCAAGTTACCAATCACTTGAACATGACTCCCACGAGAGCGAGTTACGCGGGAGCTGCGAGCGTTCGCGGTGGTCGTGTAGCAACGCCTCCGGCTTCGGTGCAGAATCGCGCAGTGATTGCGCGAACAGCGCCGGCAGCAGCAGCCACGCACATGCCAGTGCGCACCATAGGAACTTCCGGGTACGGCGCCGGACGTAACAATTCGAATGCGGGCAATCGCGGTGCGGGAAATTCTACTGCGCATAACGACAGAGCGACTGCCAGTTACGGCAGCGGTTCTCCAAACCGTCCGAGTTACGCCGGTCAAGGCGGCTCCGTTAACTCACAGGGTGCGCCTCGCTACAACACCAACCGGCCGCCTTCCGCAAATCAGGGCGGCGCGTACAATCAGCGTGGTGCATCTTCGGCACGTCCTTATAACTCCGCGCCACAGCGCGGGTACTCTGCGCCGCCTCGCGCATACTCCGCACCGCAACAGCAGCGCACCTACTCTGCGCCACCCCGTGCTTACTCCGCGCCGAGCCGCACGTATTCGGCGCCATCGCATGCTGCCCCGGCTCCTAGCCACGGACCGTCCGGCGGTGGTGGCGGCGGTGGAAGCAGAGGTGGCTCAGGACCGCACGGCCGCTAAACCTCAACTCAGCTTTTAGGTTCATCTACAAAGCAAAAAAGCCCGCTACCCCAGCGGGCTATTTTGTTTGTGATTTTGTTGTGTGATGTTACGCAAATTTTTTCCAGAGTTAGAAACTCAAAAATTTTCATCGGCGTTGCGAGGTGACCCTCGTTACGCTTCCGCACCCGCTGCAACTGTTCCCGGGCTCAGGGGTTTAAGATGCATACACCTGTCGAGGCTTTCCTGTTTCGGTCTACAGCGAACGCCCGATTCAGGTACTAAGGGAATTGGTGCATCGTCTACCCACGCTCGCCCACCCTTTCCCGGTTCATTAATTGTTCGTCTTATTCGCATGCCGGTTGTGTGCGAAGAGAAATGGTGCCAAGTGGTTAGCAACAAGGAGAGAAGAACAATGTTCAGAAAACATGCCCGAAAGGTAGCCAGCGTTCT
>DATNKL010000125.1:0-9562 GCA_035603415.1 Candidatus Acidiferrales bacterium | reverse complement strand
ATGCCGAAAATGTCCGGCAAATCGCGGTTCACCTCATAGATTTGGCGGTTGTGATCCCAGGTCTGCCCGGGCCAGAACCATTGCCAGCCTGGACCGCGGATGAAGGTGCCGATGGTGATCATCGATACCCAGAGAACGATGAAGCCGAAGAGGAACGTGCTGATCTCAAACTTGCGTTGCTTCCAGGTGTAATAGCCGGCGCCGAGCGGATTGGTGTCAATGTACGGGATCACCATCAAGCCAAAAATAATGAGAGTGGGCATGACCACGCCTGCAATCCATGGGTCGAAGTACACCAGCATTTCCTGGAGGCCGAGGAAATACCAGGGCGCCTTCGCGGGGTTCATGGTGAGATTCGGATTCGCGGGCTCCTCAAGCGGCGCATTTAACGTGATGGACCACACCATCAGAATGATGGTGACGATGATGGCCGCGAGGAATTCTACGCGCAGGAGAAATGGCCAGACATGAATTTCTTTTTGCCAGCCAGGCTTAAAGGGCCAGGCTTTGCGGTGATGCGTTTTGGCCATAGCCGGGTCGGTTTCGAGTTGCGTGATGAGCAGATCGTTGGCGTGCGCTTGACGCCAAGCGAGATACATATAGAAAGCGAGCAGAGGTATTAGTGCAATGATCGGCACATTGTCCGGCGCGGACATGATTTCCCACAGTTGCCTCCAATCCATGGTTATTTCCGCACTTCCTTAATCTCCGATTCGAGTATCACCGACGCCGGACCGGAGATGCCGCCGTCCTTACGCACGCGCCAGAAGTGCACCATCATGAAGACCAAAGCGATGATGGGAATGCCGATACAATGCCAGATGTAAGAGCGGAGCAGCGCGTTGGCGTCCACGATCGAGCCGCCCAACAGACCGAAGCGCACATCGTTGTATGGAGTCATTCCTAACTGCGCGCCGAAGGGGCCTTCGTGGCCGAGAAGAGGCGTGGCGCGCGCCATGTTCGTGCCTACCGTTACAGCCCAGAAGCCGAGCTGATCGTCCGGGAGCAGATAGCCGGTGAACGAGAGCAGCAGAGTCAGCACCAGCAGGATCACTCCAACGTTCCAATTGAACTCCCGCGGTTTCTTGTATGAGCCGGTAAGAAACACGCGGAACATGTGCAGTTCGACGGCGATCACCATCAGGTGCGCGGCCCAGCGGTGCATGTTGCGCAGCAACTTGCCGAAAGGCACGTCGTGTTCGAGATAGAGCACATCGCGGAAAGCCTGCACCTTGCTGGGATGGTAGTAGAACATCAGCAGCACGCCAGTGAAGGTGAGCACCAGAAACAAATAAAAAGTGATGCCGCCCATCCCCCACGTATAGGAGTAGCGCACCGCGTCACGATTGATCTTGGCGGGGTGCAGATGCAAGAAAACATTGGAAAGCACTCCGAGTGCGCGATTGCGCGGCGTCTCGTCGTGCTTGTGGCGAAAAATGGAGGTGTAGACCTGGGTCTTGGTTGGATTCTTCAGTAGATCGACTTGCTCTTTGGCTTTGGCGGGCAGGTCGACCTTGAGGGACTCGAGGTCTTCCTTCACTCCGGTCGCGATCCGCCCGACCAGTCCAACTGCCTTACCGTTCTTGGCGTTGCCGTTTTTCTCACCTGGCATCGCATGTGCTCCCGGCTTACACCTGCAAGAATGAACCCGGATCGCTGAAATGACTGGGCTGCCCCTTAGGCCACTGATAGAGCCGAGAAATGTCGACAATGATCTCGCCGTCGGGAGCCAATTCCAAGTGCGCGCGGTCCATGGGACGCGGCGCGGGACCTTCGAAGTTGACACCTTCGCTGTCGTATCCGCTCCCGTGGCAGGGACATTTGAATTTGTTCTCGCTGGCTTTCCAGTCCGGCGTGCAGCCGAGATGCGTACAACGCGCGAAGATAACGAACACGCGGTCCGGTGTGCGGTCGACCCAGATGCGGTATTTTTGCTGCCACTTGGTATCTACGCCTAAGGCGTAGTCGGAGGGATAGCCGATCTTGAAGACGGTGGGAGGCTCGAAGAGCGTTCGGGGAAGAAAGAAACGCAGGAAGGCAACGAACCAGGCACCAAGGAAACCAGTGACCGCACACCACACCAAGCGGCGGCGCCGCTGATTAACCTGGCTGTCATCCGGGCCGATGGCTGCCACACCGGCGGCGGCGGCCGCTTTCGAGGTACCAACGGCAGGCGAGCCTACATAGCTGGCAGCGTCTTCGGAGCCAGCAGCAGACGTCTTTGTCGCGTCCGGTTTCGGTTTGTCCGATTTGTTCTCCGGGCCCGCCATGCGATACCCCCTGAAAACGGCTTCTCGAAATTAGACGCCGGCGGCGCAGTGCGCCACCACTTCATCTCTTAAGCTGTGGGCCTGGGTTCCGATTCAAATATGACTTGAAATATCAGTGCGTGGGCGAAACGCCGCACCCTCAACTGGCGCGCGCGCTGATTGGTGAAACGGCAAATGGGTGGGTCGCCGACGATCACTTCATAAGGATGTTCCATTTTTTTCGCGCGCGCAGATATTGCTGAACAACGCCCACAGCGTGAGAAGGAAAAATCAGTAACATGTAAATCGCAAAGATATCGCTGCACGGTTACCGGTGTGTGGGGCCCGCCGAATTGAGCGAATAATCGAGCGCAACATCGCGAGGTCCTTACCATTCCACTGGATCCCCCAGGAAACGAAACGGATGTTACCCAAATTGAAAAAATTCGTCAATGCACCTCTGCGAGGTAGTAGGTAATTAATTTATTCGGGAAAGGTTCAGGGGTATATTTCGAAGAGAAGTCTCGGCGAAAAGAAAAAATCTCCCTTGATGCAAGTGCTAAGCACACTCACTCGTTGCTCTTTTTGATTCAACGTGAATGTCTCTGGTCACATGGGGTGACATTTTCACGTTGCTGTTCAGGGGTGACAGAATTCATGGAGCTAAGACAACATGTAAGAACCCGCTTGCCCTCGCGAAAACCTGTGATAGACTCGCCAAAGTTTACAGGTCGCGCTCCCATAATTCCACTGTTTGGGCGAGTTGCTGCGGGTAGGAACGTGGAGAATTTGACTCTGGAGGTCTTCGTAAATGGGCCTCGTTGTTCTCGTCGTCATCTGGCTGATCACTTTCATCAGCGCCTACTTCTTTATCGCGAAGACATGGTGGTTGCCAACCGGAGCCTCCGCTGCGGCTGCCGGCATTGACCATCACTTCACTACGACATATATCCTGATGGGAATTGTGTTTGTGGCGGCGCAGGTCTTGTTGGGACTGTTCGCGTGGAAATATCGTGAC
This sequence comes from Candidatus Acidiferrales bacterium, assembly GCA_035603415.1. Taxonomy (GTDB): domain Bacteria; phylum Acidobacteriota; class Terriglobia; order Acidiferrales; family UBA7541; genus Acidiferrum. Next base: position 6,295 of record DATNKL010000125.1, on the reverse strand, counting down.
CGCGCTGCAGGTTCTCCGGCGCGCTATTCTCACGGAAACAATACGCTGGAAATTGTTTGGACCGTGCTAACGCTGATCCTGTTTGTCGGGCTCAACCTGATGAGCAGTTCGATCTGGGCCTCTGAGCGCTTTCGTCCCGCGGAGCCTGGCGCCCTACAGGTCGAGGTCACCGGGATGCAGTTCGCGTGGTACTTCCGCTATGCCGGGCCCGATGGCAAGTTTGGTGCGACGAAGCCGGAATTGATTGATCCGTCGGCGGGCGGCGAGAGCGCGATCGGTCTCGACACGACCGACTCTGCTTCCAAAGATGATGTCGTGACCGGAACGATGTATGCGCCGGTCAATCGCGAAGTGGAAGTCATCTTGCGCGCTCACGACGTCATTCACAGCTTTTTTGTTCCCTCGATGCGCTTCAAACAAGACGCCGTCCCCGGTCTGGCGATCCACATGCATTTCACTCCCATTTCCACTGGAGATTATGAGATCGCCTGTGCGGAACTGTGCGGGCTGGGTCACTATAAGATGCATGGAATGCTAAAAGTCGTCAGTCAAGAGGAGTTCGACAAATGGCTGGCAGCACGGGAGGCGGAGAAACAATAAAATGGCTACCCGGGAAATCGCTGCCCACCAACTTCACGCACATGCGGCACCTCAAGGTTTCATTCGAAAGTGGGTCTTCAGTCTCGATCACAAAGTCATCGGCCTTCAGTATTATTTTCTGGCACTGACGGCGGTGTTCGTCGGCATGTTTCTTTCCTTGCTGATGCGCATCCACTTGATCTGGCCGAATGTGTCGTTGCCTTTGCTCGGCGAAATCAAACCCGAAACTTACCTTAGCTTGTTGACCATGCACGGCACCATCATGGTTTTCTTTGTGTTGACCACCGCGCCGCAGGGCGGCTTTGGCAATTATTTCTTGCCCATTCAAATCGGCGCGGCGGACATGGCTTTCCCGGTCCTGAATATGCTCTCGTTCTGGGTCACGTTTCTTGGATACATTGTGATGCTGTCAGCCTTCTTTGTTGTGGGCGGCGCGCCGCTACACGGCTGGACAGGGTATCCGCCGCTGAGTGCGCTGCAGTCCGCTGGGCCGGGCGAGGGTCCGGGCGCGGACCTGTGGGTCATCAGCATCGCGTTGTTCTGCGTTGGCGCGTTGATGAGCGCGCTGAATTTCATCACCACCACGCTGGATATGCGTGTGAGAGGCATGTCGATGATGCGCATGCCGCTGACGTGCTGGGCGTGGTTTATCACGGCGATCCTGGGATTGCTCGCCTTTGGCGTACTTTTTTCCGCGGGCATCTTGTTACTCCTGGATCGAAATGCGGGCACCAGCTTTTTTGTGCCGCTCGTGGTGGTGAATGGGCAGCTCGCGGCGCATAAGGGCGGCTCACCGCTTTTGTGGCAGCACCTGTTTTGGTTCTTTGGTCATCCCGAGGTGTACATCGCGATCCTGCCGGCGATGGGCTTGTGCTCGCAATTGGTCTCGGTGTTTTCTCGCAAGCCCATATTTGGATACAAGGCCATGGTGTACGCCATGCTGTCGATCGGTCTATTGGGCTTCATGGTGTGGGGCCATCACATGTTCATGAGCGGCATGAGCCCGTATTCTGCTTTTGCGTTTTCGATCATGACGATGGCGATCGGAGTGCCTTCTGCGATTAAAACGTTTAATTGGCTGGGAACGCTGTGGGGCGGACGGATTCGCCTTTATTCGCCGATGTTGTTTGCGATCGGATTTGTGTCTTTATTTGTCTCGGGCGGAATCAGTGGTCCCTTCCTCGCGCAGCCGGTGCTGGACATTCCGCTGCATGACACATATTTCGTTACTGGCCATTTCCATTTGATTATGGGCGTGGCCTCCATTTTCGGAATCTTTGCCGCTACCTATTACTGGTTCCCGAAAATGTTTGGACGCATGATGAGCGAAAGCTTGGCCAGGTGGCACTTTTGGTTCACCTTTGTTGGCACCTACGCGATCTTCATGCCCATGCACTATTTAGGCATGGCCGGAGCCACGCGACGTTACTCGCAGTTCACCGAGCTCGCCTATCTTCGCGATTTGATCCCGTTGCAGAAATTCATCACGTACGCGGCAATCGTAACTATCGCTGGCCAATTCATTTTCCTTTTCAATCTGTTCTGGAGCATGAAGTACGGCAAGAAGGCCAGCGACAATCCTTGGGAAGCCACCACTCTCGAGTGGACCACCGCGACGCCCCCTCCGCACGACAATTTCGGCGGACATACGCCCGTGGTTTACAACGGGCCGTACGAATACAGCGTGCCGGGCGCGCCGCGCGATTATGTGATGCAGAACGATCCCGCGACAGTGGCGGCACACTAGACCCTTATGGCCAGTTACACGCCAACCGTTTCCCTTGACGATCCCACAACTTCCACGGGAGGAAATGGACATAACCCACCGCATCATCACGGCGGCGACGATTTCGGTCCGTCCTTCTTCGATGTGCGATTGCGGCGCGCCCGCTTGGGACTAGTCGTCGGCTTGACCGGAATCGTGATGATCTTTATCTCTTTCTCTAGCGCTTATGTCGTCAGACAGGGTCTGCCGACGCTTGACCCGCGCACTGACGTTCTGCTCCACGATTGGTTTCCGGTGCCATTGCCCAGGTTGTTGCTCATCAACACCGCGGTATTGCTGATCAGCAGCTTGACCATGGAAATCGCGCGGCGCCAGGCGGCTCGCAAGGCCGCATTGGCGCGGCTCGCTTCCGTCCCCGGAGTATCCATGCACGCCAAAGAAGAAGTTTCCTGGCTGGCGTTGACGGTGGTGCTAGGTCTCAGCTTTTTGACTGGACAATGGATGGCTTGGCGCGAACTGGCAGCTAGCGGTTTCTACGTCGCCAGCAGCCCCAGCAGTTCTTTCGTCTATCTATTGACCGGCATGCATGGTGTCCACCTCTTCGGTGGTGTGGTGGCTCTGCTGACCGCAGGCGCCGCTTCTCTCCTGCGTCGGCCCGCCGATTCACAAGCGATTGCAGTGGACGTAACCGGCTGGTATTGGCATTTCATGGCTTTTTTGTGGGTTTACATTCTGTGCTTGCTGGAGTTTGTGCACTAACGTCACAGGGAGGAGGAGACCAAACCTATGGCTGACGCGATTCTGCCGCACGACATGCCAGCGATTTACGAACCGTCGCTGTTTGGAACCTATTCCAAGAAAATTGGGATGTGGCTGTTCCTGCTTTCGGACTCGCTGACTTTTGGGGCTTTACTGTACGCGTACAGCTACGGGCGAATCTCCACGCCAAACTGGCCGACGCCATTCCATTCCGAGAGCATCGTGAACGCCACCATAATGACGGCGTTCTTGCTGACGAGTTCGTTGACCATGGTGCTGGCCGTGCGCGCGGCGGTACAAGGCGACCCGAAAGCCCAGCGCCTGTGGCTGCTGGCCACGATGGCCTGCGGCATGGGCTTTGTCATTCTGCATGGTCGGGAGTGGAGCAAGCTGATCGCGGAGGGCTTGACGCTTCCGGTGTTTCCAAAGCTGTCTGGGCCAGCGGCAGCGGGCGAGTTCGCGAATGTCGTGCGAACTGTACCGCAGTTTCCTGCGACCTTTTTTGGGCTGACCGGGATGCACATGCTGCACGTGACGCTGGGAGTGATCTACCTCGGCGTGATTGCGCTGCGGCGCAATTTCATTCCCATTCTGTTGGTGTTTTGGCTAGCCGCTTGGTTGGGAACGCCCTCGTCTAGTCCCTTCCACTATGGAGCGCACGTGTTACTCCTGGCCGCCATCGTTTGCTCCATCGTTTTGTGGTTGAAGCCGAAGGTTTACGATTCATCGGACGTTGAGGTCGCTGGATTGTACTGGCACTTCGTGGACCTAGTATGGATGTTTATTTTTCCTTTGGTGTACTTGATGTCTGCCAAGATTCTGTAGGAGCGGAATATGGAAGCTTTTCAGCAGGCTATCGCGGAACGCGTCGCGGAACAGCATCGGCATCACGGAAAATCCCAGTTTTTCTGGGTTTGGGCGACGCTGCTGGCGATGACTGCCATCGAAGTTTATCTGACCTATCAAAATATGCAGCCGGTGCGAATGCTGACGATCTTAATGGGCTTGTCGCTCGTGAAGGCGGCGCTGATCATCGGCTACTTCATGCACATGAAGTATGAAGTGTCGCAAATGAAGTGGCTGACGATGTGTTCAGTGGTTGCCTGCCTGGCACTGATGATGATTTTTTTCCCGGACGCGCTTCGCATCATTTCGCTGGGAGTGAAATGAAGTTTCGCACCGCCATTCTCGCCGCTTGCTTGCTGCTATGGGCCACGCCGGCTTTCAGTCAGGCTTGTTCCATGTGTTACAGCACGGCCAAGGCGACTTCCAAGGATGGGCAAAGGGCCATCAGCAGAGGCGTGATCGTACTTTTAGTTCCACCGCTTGGATTCATGACGCTCGGCGTCTGGATGGCATTGCGATATGGAAGCAAGCGCGATCGCGAGCAAACCGATCACGTGAACTGGGAGTTGCGACAAATTGAGGAAAGCTGAATCCGCGAAGATCTTGTAGCCAGTCGCGTGACAGCCACTGAAAGTGTCGCAGTTTTTCCTGCGGATCATTCAAGTCCTCGTCGCTAAGAAGTTTGGGGAAGAAACCTTGTAGCAATCTCGACGAGGTTCAACGAATTTCCACTAAACTGCGCTTATCAAAGAACATTGAGACGCCCGGATCGCAATTCATCGAGACTCGCAGGTGGGCACAAACTGAGCAGCATAGGGTGTGATGAAGTTTGGAATTCGCAAACGCATCCGAATTGTAAGGAATACGATCTATTCGAGATCCGGCGGAGTCACCTTGGCAATCCAGGAGTCGTAGTCGGAAGTGAAGCCCGCTTTTTGCTGCAGGGCATGAACTTGGCGCTCAACCTCCGCCATCTGGTCGTCTGAAAGCTGTGGGATCACTGCAATCTGCTTCCCAATCGCGTCCACGGCACTCGCGACTTGCTGTTCAGCACTGCCAACGTTTCCATCGTCGAACTTCATGCAATCCACCACGCGCTTGGTCACTTTCTGACTATGGATCAGCGACACACGGATGTTCCCCTGTCCCGTGACGACGTTTCCGACCCCGAATACGCGCTCCATAGCCGTGTACCGCGGCACATCCTTGCCAGCGAATGTGTAGTATTCACCATTCATGTTGATACCGGAAAGTTTCTCCGGCACCGAGCCGATCGAAGAAACGACCAGCGGCGCGCGGAGTTCGTGTTCCGAGCCAGGGATCGGTTCAGCCTTGCGGCCCTCGATTTTCGTTTCAACCACCTTCAGCCCAACCAGCCGACCATTTTCCACGATGATCCCGGTCGTCAGCCTACGATCCTGGAAGCGAAAAAGGTATTTGTCGCGCGCTATACGCAGCATTTTCTGCCGAACCTGTTCCGTTTTCGCGATCTGCTCCGGCGTCGCGTTATCCGGTGGTTGCGCCAGCGGCATGTCCTGTTCGCGGCGGCGATAAATTAAGAGGCAACCCTTTACGCCCAACTCTTCCGGCTTGATGCCGTGCTTTTTGCATACCTCCGGAATACTTTTTTCCAACTCATGCATGTTGGTCTGAATGTCACGAGCCCTCAAAGCGCGTTCGTAGTTTTCGAGTTGGAGCACTTTGACCACGTCAAGGGATGCCAGCCCTCCGCCCACCACCACCGCTTCGTCGGGCGTTTCATAGCGCGGTCCGAGATAGTCCTTTTCGTTCTTGTGGTTGTACCAGTAGATGAAAGGATTTTGGTAAACGAGGCCTTTGTCGACGTACTGCTCTGCTTCCGGCACGCCCAAATCCCGGTCGCGCCACGCGCCATTGGCCAGAACCACCGCTGAAAAGCCCCACTCGAAAAGCTGGGGGAGATTGAAATCTCGGCCCAGCTTGGTAGAGGGGATGAAATACACATTCGGCTTCTTCATGCGCGCGTCGATTCGGGCGTATTCCTGTTTGCGCTGTTCGACGTGCCAACGCGGCAGACCGTCTTCGATCTTGCCGTACGGCCGCAGGTTCTGGTCGAACACGGCGACTCGAATTCCGTGATCCGCCAGAATCTCCGTCGCCACCGAGCCTGAAATCGCACCGCCAATTACCGCCACGAAATGATGCCCAGGATTCGTCATATATCTGCCACCCCGCGGATTGGAGCGCGATTGTACAACGCATCGTGCAAAGTGTCGCCAACCACCGAGGGTTGGCTGCGCTGCGCGAGCGCGAACCAATTCTAGTTAACAGTTTAGCCCCTCCCCCCACCCTTTTCTGTAAGTGCGGATTCTAAAGAACTTTAAA
>DATNKL010000121.1:0-5773 GCA_035603415.1 Candidatus Acidiferrales bacterium | reverse complement strand
AAGATCCGGAGATAGTTGGCCGCTTGAATTTTGCAATCCACGATCAGTCGACGTCTCGATTCGTCCATTTAAAATAAGTAGCGGTTCGGTTCGAGATATTCCCATGTACTTGCCAATTTTTCTGACGCTTGCGATGGCCAGCATGGGAGATCCGTGGAGAACCAACGGGTAAATGAATTTGAGCCTATGCGCTGCCAACCATTTCCGAATCCAGTGCAGGCAAATGCTGCCAATCCATAAGTAACGCTCTTTACGACGGGTTTTACCGCCGGGATAACCGCCGCGTTGTTCATAATCGATCAGCGACAAAATAGCTTTAACGTTTCCTGCAGGATTCTGGTGGGCATTATGGGGGTGGCGGCGATAAGCCAGAGTGATGGGTTTACGAACTATAACACATGGGCCTTCGGTTCCGGTCTGAAGGCAAATGTGAAAGTCATCGAGAAGTAAATTCGCCGCGGTTCTTTGCGGGCCTCCAAGCTTTTCCAAAGTAGATTTCCGAATCACGATAAGGCTGTTGGATAAACCCATGTGGATATCGCGGGACAGAAAATCTTTGTAGACAGAAACTTCGACATGGCCTGCTTTGGTGTTGACTTCGGGCGGCAGCGGGGAGCCATCCTCAAATTCGATCCATGAGCCGATGATTAACGGAGGTAATGAGCACTCGTTGATCACGTGGTCGTAGGCCTCTAGGGCGCCCGAACAGAGCAGATCATCGCTATCCAGGAAGACAATATATTCACCCTGCGCGTGACGCGCTCCATTATGTCTCGCGGTTTCCGCGCCCGAATTGGGCTGACGCAAAACTTTCAGTCGTGAGCCGTAAGAGGCGAGGACGGCTTGGGTGTCATCCGTTGAGCCGTCGTCGACGACGATCAGCTCGTAATCTTTGAAGGTTTGGGCCAAGACGGAGCCGATGGCTTCGTGGTGCATATATTGGGGGCGATTGTAAACGGGCATGACAACGCTAAATCGCATAATTATGGATGCTCACGTTTGGGGCGAGGTGGCTAAACCCAGACTGAAGCCAAGCAAGGATTTTACTCTGGCTTGAGCAAGTGCGTCACGGAATTAAGGGCGTGCGTTCGAAATTGTGCGTGAAGCGCGAGGCGTTTCCTTGGCGAGGGCTTCGACAGTTTGATTTAAAACCTGGGCGATGACTTCCTTGGGAATGCCCTGACGCAGGAGCCGATTTATGCCGGACGCTATTTCCATGTAAGAGATACGCAAAACCTGGCCGTGATGGTCCATGGCCAGTTGAATATCGGAAGGGAGACGAAGCTTGTCTGGCACAGACGGCGGGTTGGGGTTCATTTGCGTAGGTTACGTGGATGCAGGCACGGCGTCACTGGTACGTCCTTCCTAGTATTGTTGTCTGGAATTGAATGCGTTGCTCGATTGGGATGGAGTTAAGGATATCTGGGGTGGGCGACGGGGATCGAACCCGCGACATTCGGTGCCACAGACCGACGCTCTACCAGCTGAGCTACGCCCACCAACGGATTAAGGGAGACAGTTTACGCTAAAACCGGCATCTACAGAAATGGGTGGCCTCGAGTGGGGCAGGGATCAAGCGTGGACCTGCGAACGCGACGGATTCCGTGATCTGCCATCCGAGCGCTCGGGAAAACGCTGAAATACACGTGGGGCTAGTGTAGGATTCGACTAACAAATGGGGTAAAACCGCCCAAGCCCAAGGGGCGGTCCATTAGGAATACGATATTGACATCAACAAGCAAGATTGGACTGTTGGCGTTATGACGGACGCATCACGGGACAGGGTGTGAGGGGGAGGCAATTCAGATTGATTAAAACTGCGAGGTTGTTTGCGCTGGGCATTTTTCTTAGCGGCGGCATGCTGCTTTCGGCCGACTTGCGCGCGCAGGAATATCAAGGTGCGCCAAAATCTCAAAGCGCGGAGGAAAATGCGGCGACAGTGGAGTCCACTGAGGATTACAACCGGAAACTGGAAAGGTTACGGGAACAGTTTGCCGAAACGCGAGAACGGCAGACGGGAGACTACCGGATCGGGCCGCAGGACTTATTGGATATAAATATTTTTGAGGCGCCGGAACTGAATCGCACGGTGCGGGTTTCAGAAAACGGCGAGGTGTCTCTGCCGCTGCTGGGGGGTATTCACGTAGTGCGATTGACGGCGCGGGAGCTAGAAAATACGCTGGCGGTGAAGTTGCGGGAGTTTTTGAAGGATCCGCACGTGAGTGTGATGGTCACCGCAATTGAGAGTCATCCAGTTTCGGTGATTGGAGAGGTGAACAAGCCGGGAGTTTTTCAAGTACGAGGATCGAAGACGCTGCTGGAAATGCTTTCTATGGCGCAAGGATTGGCGCCTGATGCGGGCGACGAAGTGCTGGTGATGAGGAATGCGGGATATAACCGGGGCCAAGACGGCAGCGCGCAGACAACTCAGGCCGGAAGTGGTAAGACGGACAGCAAAGATAAAGGTAAGGATAGAGACGGAATTAAAAGTGGGCCAGGGTCAGATGACAGTGGAAAGGATGGCGCGCTGAAAAAAAATGTGGCGGCGGCCAGTGCAGAAACAACTAATGCAACTGCGTCGATTGCGGGAACAAACGATGGGGGTACCAAACAGGGGCAGCAAGGTGACACGCTAGCGATCAATTTGCGGCACCTGCTGAATTCACGGGACCCCGGACTTAACGTGCCGATTTATGCGGGCGACATCGTTAAGGTGACGCGGGCGGGAATTGTATACGTGGTGGGAGCGGTGAGAAAGCCCGGGGGATTCACGGTAAAAGGGAACGAGCAGATGTCGCTGCTAAAGGCGATCGCGCTAGCGGAAGGATTGTCGAGTACCTCGTCGAAGGGCCACACGCGCATAATTCGGACTGATGAGGGCAGCGGGAAGCGCTCGGAAATACCGGTAGAACTGGGAAAGATTCTGGATGGAAAAGCACCGGACATGAATTTGCAGGCTGCGGATATTGTATTTGTGCCCAACAGCACGGGGAAGACGGTGCTTTTTAGAAGTACAGATGCCATTGTCAATACCGCCAGCGGGGTAGCTATTTTTCACCCGTAAAAATATGGACGAACAGAACAGACTGCAACTTTACGAACCGCGACAGAGTGCGCTGGAACGCGTAAATCATGGCGCGGCCGCTTATCCGGTGGAAGACCGCGAGGCGGTCCCGGATCTGCTGGAATACTGGCGGGTGATACAGAAGCGTTATGCGACGGTGCTGGTGGCGCTGCTGGTTGTTCTTATGATTGGACTGTTTGCGACGTTTCGCGGCAAGCCCGTGTATGAGGCGCGGGCGTTGATTGAAATTCAGAAAGAAAATCCGGATGTGCCGACGCTGCAGGAGCTGTTTCAAATCGAAGGCGTTTCGGATGCGTACATTGAGACGCAAAACCGTATTTTGAAAAGTGAAAATCTGGCGCGACGGGTAATTACGCAGTTGGGGCTGGAGAAATTGCCGGAGTTTGCGCGGCGCAGCGGGAGTTGGCAGATTGCACGGCAGAAGCCGGCGACGGAACCAGTGCGGCCGCAGTTTGAGTCGACCGCGGCCGCCGACAAGACCGTTCCAGAAGAAGTGTTAAAAAACTTCGAAGAGCGACTGACGGTCGAGCCAGTAAAGCGGAGCCGGCTAATCGAGGTGACGTTCGAATCGAACGATCCGAATATTGCCGCGCAGGTGGTGAATACGCTGACATCGGCGTACATCGATGCAAATCTGGAATCGCGGTGGCAAGCGGCGCAGAAAGCTTCGGACTGGCTATCGCAACAGTTGCTGGGAATGAAAGCCAAGCTGGAGAAATCGGAAGACGAACTGCAGAAGTATGGGCGGGGGAATGGATTGCTTTTTCTCGAGACGGAAAAAGGTACCAGCGAAAACATCGTGGTGCAGCGGCTGCGAGAGCTGCAGCAGGAATTGACCAAGGCACAGGCGGACCGTTACGCGAAAGAGTCTTTATACCGGCTGTTGGAAGAAAGGAATTACGCGGAGTTGCCGGGAGTTTTCGATAACAAGCTGATACAAGATTTGACGGCAAGACTGGCGGATTTGCAGCGAGAACAATCGCGGCTAAGCGCGAATTTTAATCCGAGCTACCCACGAGTGAAGGAATTGCAGAGCCAGATCGACGAAAGCAAGGCGATGCTGGAAGCGGAGCGCGCGCGAGCGGCGGGCGGCATTGCGAACGATTACAAAGCGGCGGTGAGCCACGAAGAGATGCTGCAAAAGGCGTTTACGGAGCAGGAGCGGCAAGCCAACGATATCGCTGGAAAATCAGTGCAATACAATATTTTGAAGCGCGAAGCGGATACGAACAAGCAGTTGTACGTTGGGCTGCTGGAAAAACTGAAAGAGACGGGAGTATCGAGCAGTTTGAAGGCGACCAATATTCGCGTGGTTGATCCGGCATACCCGCCGAAAAAATTTGCCCGCCCTCGCATTCTGCTGGATTTATCGATTACGTTCATTGTCGGGATGTGCCTGGGGATCGCGGCGGCGTTTTTGCAGGAGCATCTGGATAACACGCTGAAAAGCTCCGAGGACATTGAGAGATTTCTGCAAATACCGTCACTCGGCGCAGTGCCGGCCATGGAGCTATCTGCGAATCCTAGACGAATGCATGGATTCCAAACCAGAACGCCGATGCTGGGCGCTGAGAAGGTCAACGGTGCAAACGGACATAGTGGCGACAATGCAAATAACGGAGCCAAGAGCGGCACACAATTGGCGCCTCCGTGGAACCGCATCGAAGTGCAGGACGGCAGTGGTCATCCGAATGGGGCGCTTGCGGAAGCGTTCCATGGACTGCGAACATCGGTACTGCTGTCGACGGCGAAGCGTCCGCCCGCGACGCTGCTGGTGACCAGCGCGCAGCAGGGTGAAGGAAAAACTACCGTGGCGGCGAACCTGGCGGCCTCGCTGGCGCAACTGGGCGACTCGGTTTTGTTGATTGACGCGGACCTGCGAAGGCCGAGCTTACAGAAATTTTTCCAAGTTTCGAGATCGACTGGCCTAGTGAACTACCTCACCGGAGATTGCGACTGGCGGAGCCTGGTATGGCAAGCCGCGCCCATTGGTGTTTCCGTACTTTTCTGTGGACCGGTGCCGCCGAACCCCGCTGACTTGCTTTCTTCGGAATATATGCGCAGCTTAATTCGCGAGGCATCGAAGGAATATAAATTCGTGGTGCTGGATTCGCCGCCGCTGCTGAATCTTTCGGACAGTCGCATTCTGGCGACGCTGGTCGATGGCGTGATTCTGGTTGTGGGAGGCGGGACGACACCTCGTGAATTGGTACAACGCGCGTATTTATCGGCGGTGGATGCGGGCTCGCACGTGATCGGAGCGACAATTAATTTTGCGGACGTGAGAAACGATTACTACTATTCGGGGTATCACCAAGAAGCAGAGGAAACCGAAAAGTAGAAGCACGATTTTTGGAGTGGGAGAGTGGGCGAATGCTGAAGATTGTTGAGGCTTCGCTCATTTTTTGCGTTACGGCGGCGGTATTGGCGTTTGGCGGTACGGAACCGATTTCATTTGCGATGGTGGAAATCGTATTGTTGGGCGCTGTTTTGGCCGTGCTTGTTGGAAGTAAAGATTTTGAGTGGGCGGGTTCTTTGCGAAGCGCAGCGGTTCCCGCGTTTTTAATCGGCTTGGTGATATTTCAACTGCTTCCGTTGCCTGGGGGGTTGGTCCGGCTGCTGCGCCCAGATAATCCGGCGTTGGGCGCGGCCCTTCCCGGAGGCGAGCATCCTTACTTTTCCAGTTTA
>DATNKL010000195.1:0-17368 GCA_035603415.1 Candidatus Acidiferrales bacterium | reverse complement strand
GTGTAGTCCATAGATTGCGGCGCGTGGCGCCATTACTCCGCCGCCATCCAACAGCGATGGATATCCGCCGATGCCCACAAGCCCGCCCCAGGTGCGTGTGCCCACCAGCGGGCCAATTTTGTCCTGACGAAACATCCAGGGAAGCGCGTCACCACCAGAGCCGGACATTTCGTTGATGATCATTGTTTTCGGGCCATAAATCTGCGCGAGAGGCGAACACCATTTTTCGCCTTCGCGGGTGGTAGCGCAGTTTCGCAGCGGACGCTCCAGCAGATCGATGATGTAATCGGCAATCGCGCCGCCGTGATTGTAACGCTCGTCTATAATGGCGGCTTGCTTGTCGGTTTGCGCAAAATAAAAGCGGTTGAAATTCAAGAATCCGCCGTTCGCGGTATCGGGCACATGCACATAGGCGAGCTTGCCGCCGCTGAGTTCGCCGACTTTGCGGCGATTATCTTCTTCCCAGGCGCGCGTGCGCAGCTCGGCCTCGTCGGCTACGGGCACCACCGTTACATCGCGCGCGTCCTTGCCATCTGGATTCGGGCCGACCTTGATGCGGATCTGTTTGCCAGCGGTATTTTCAAAGTAGCTGTAAACATCGTTGGGTGGGCGCACCTCGGCCCCATTTACTTCCAACAAATAATCGCCCAGCTGCACATCCACGCCGGGCTGCGTAAGCGGGGCGCGTAATTGCGGGTTCCAGTTCTCGCCATTGAATATTTTGGCGAAGCGGTAGCGGCCGTTTTCCACCTTATAATCCGCGCCGAGCAAGCCGCTCTTTACTTCCGGCACTTTGGGAATGTCGCCGCCAAAAATAAACATGTGCCCGATGGTCACTTCACCGAGCATTTCGACGAAAAGATGATTCACATCGGCGCGGCCACCGGCGCCCTTCAAGTACGGGGCATATTTCTTCTCGGCGGCGGTCAAATCCAGGCCGTGAAAATGCGGATCGTACAAAAAGTCGCGTTCGATGCGCCACACCTCGTGGTACATCTGATTCCATTCCGCGCGGGGATCGACTTTCACTTCCATTTCGTCAAACTTCAACGCGCCTTCTCCCGCTTTGGGGGCCGCGCCGGTGGCGGCGATGAACCATGTGGGACCCTGGCCGGTGTGATACAAAACTTTTTCTCCATTTTCAGAAACAGTGAAGGTGCTAACACCACTGAGGAACGGCTCAGTTTTTCGAGTTTTAAGATCAAATTTCGTTACTGTCGCGGCCGGCGGAGCATTCAACGGAGGAATATCTGGAGTCTCGGTGAGGAATAGAACGCCGGCTTTTCCGGGATCGAGCCCAACGTAATTTGCAGCTTTGATAGGCATGGAGACGATACGTTGGCCGATATTGTCAAGGTCGATGGTGACTTTGACGGGCTCTTCTTTTTTGTCGGCATCTTTGGATTTGTCGTCGTCTTTGCCTTTAGTCTTATCCGTCTCATTTTTTTTCTTGTCTTTATCTTTGTCTTTGTTTTCGTCCTTTTTGTCGGTGTCTTTGGACTTGTCGCCGGTCTTAGCGGCACCCAGTTTTTCGTCGTCGCTTTCCGGCTCTATGGGATTGGGATCGGATTTTTTCAGGACGACGGCATAAATATGGCGGGATACCGGGCGTTGAAATCCGGAAAGATCGAGCCACGTGAGGGCCAGGCCTAGGTCCGTGCTCGCGGCGAAGTACAGCACCTTGCCATCTTTATCAAAGACCGGATAGCGCGCATCGCTCAAGCCGTCGGTAATTTGCGAAGTCTTTCCGTTTTCCAGGGAATGCACGAACACGGCGCGCATGTGATTGGGCAAGAATTTTGTAAATGCGAGCCATTTGCTGTCTGGCGACCACGCAGGGCTCATGGCCACGCCCCAAGCGTCGTACAAATCGGTGTCCACTTTTACGGGGGCCGAAGCGGTCTTGTCGATGTCTATATACCAGAGATTCAAACGCTTGTCGGTGAAGGCGATCCTCTTGCTATCAGGCGACCAGGTCGGGCTATAGAAAAATGATGCGGGTTTGCCCAAGTCGATTTTCTTTACGGTTCCCAGACCGGATTGGTCCACCAGGTGCAACGCGTATTCGCCGGACTCATCGGAAAAAAAAGCCACCCACTTGCCGTCTGGCGACCAGCATGGGTCGCGTTCGGCTATCGCCGCGGTGTGCGTTAAATTGCGGACATTGCCTTTCTCGGCGGGCACGGTGAAAATCTCGCCGCGGGCTTCAAAGACCGCACGAGCGCCGCCCGGAGAGATAGCGGCTGCTGAAATTTTGTCCGCGACTTTTTCAAAATGCGGACGGGTGGCGGGCAAGTCTCCGGCGATGTGAATTTCTATTTTTTTCGGCTGACCATTTTGAGGATCGAAAAGATAGATGCCGCCGAATTGTTCGTAGACGAGGGCGTCAGGGCCAGCGGAGAGCGTCTTAAAATCCAAACCCTTATTTTCTACGGCCTGTTTGACGCTTTTAGTTTTGGTGTCATACGCGAATAAAGTTACCGGGCCGTTGCGGTCAGACAGAAAATAAACGGTGTCGCCCATCCACACGGGGTCGAAGTCATTCGAATTTTCGCGCGGTACTTTATCAAACGACAGATCGCTTAACTTGAGGATGAAAACGGGAGTGGTCTGGCCACCGCGATATCTCTTCCACGATTCCTGCCATTTCAAATTTGGAACATAAGCAAGGTGCGATGCATCCGGCGAGTACGAGCCATCTTCTCCACGCCACATCGGCAACACTTCAGGAACTCCACCCTCTACAGCCACGGTATACAGTCGGTCGAAATCGGCATAGGCCACGCGGGCGGATCGAAATAAAATGCGTTTGCTGTCCGGAGTCCAACCAACCACCACGTCCGCTCCGGGGTGCCAGGTCAGGCGCCTTGGCTCGCCACCGTCCGCGGGCATCACAAAGACGTCCACGTTGCCGTCGTACTCTCCGGTGAAGGCGATGAACTTTCCATCCGGGGAAAACTGCGGGCCGGATTCATGACCACCGGTGGTCAATTGCCGGGCGTTGCCGCCATCGCGCGGAAGGGTCCACAAATAGCCTCCATACACGAAGACAATTTCTGTTTTGCTCAAAGTGGGAGCTTGCACCAGGAGTGGGGTGTCTTCCGCAGCGGAAGAATAGCCGGCCAAGGCGAGCAAGAGGCAGAGTCCCGTCAGCAATCGAGAATGCACGTATCCTCCAAAAACATTTTAGAAAACTTATTTCTGGGCCGGGGGCGGCCAGAATCCTGGTTCAGTAATCAGCCGCGCGTCACGTTTCTCGGCAAATTTCTGAACCGCCGCGGAAACCTCAGAGCTTTTTCCAATCAAGGTAAAAACCAAATCCTCAGACGGAAAATGTTTTTGGATAACTTGCTGTGCGATGGCCGGGGTGACCGCGTCTATACGTGTTTCCAGTTCATTAATTTCCCGGTCGTCCAGGCCGTAAAATTCGTTAATGGCGATTATCTGCGCGAGCTGCCGGGAGGTTTCAATGGAGGGCGGGAATTGTCCTTTGATGTAACTCTTCGCGGATGCCAATTCTTTGGCGGTAAGGCCTTGCTTATGCAATTTCTGCAAAACCTGCAGCGCCATATCGATGGCTTGCGCGGTACTTTCGTTTTTTGTGTAGCTATAAATCCCGAATGGGCCGGGGGCCTTGCGCGGGTCGAATGCAGACAAGACCCCGTAAGTGAGGCCGGATTCGACGCGCAAGGCTTCATTCAATAATGAGGTGAAGCGTCCGCCAAAGACGGTGTTCACCAGCCGGATGGCCACACGATCGGGATCGCCCGCGGCGGTGGCGACATTTCCAATGGCGAAATAAGTTTGCGTGGCGTCGGGCTTGTCGACCAGCAATAATTTCCTGCCTTTTACCGGCGGGAGGACCGGAATTTTTACCGCGGGGACGGGCTTTGACGGCCATTGACCGAAGACTTCTTCGAGCTTCTGCTTCATCTCGGCGGCCTGAAAATCGCCGGCCACCGCCATGATGATGTTGCCGGGGGCATAATAGGATTCATAAAATTTTACGATGGCGTCGCGGCGAATCTTTGTGAGCGAGATTTCGTCTCCGTCTGACGTCCTTCCGTAACCATTGCCGTTGTAGAGGTAGGCGTCGTAATAGGTGCCGAGCACGGAACGCGCTTCGTCTTTGGCGGCGCGCACGCCATCGAGGCTCTGCGCCAACAATTTATCGACTTCGGGCTGCGGGAAAACGGGATGCAACAGGGCGTCTGAATACAAGTCCAGTCCGCGAGTAAGATCTTTATTTAGAAATTCGCCTGAGACAGTCGAAAAGTCCGCGCCGGCGTCCGTTTCAATCGATCCGCCGGTGTAATCAGTGTCGGCCGCAAATTGCTGTGCGGTGCGCTTCTGCGTGCCTTTCCTGAGTAATTGAGCGGTTATGGATGCGAGGCCTTCTTGTCCCGGCGGGTCCGCCGCAGCGCCAGTCTTCACCAAAGCGGCGAAATTTACGATGGGAACGCCGTGCTTTTCGAGCAGCAAAACGGTCAGGCCATTTTTGAAGACTACTTTTTCGTGCGGC
Organism: Candidatus Acidiferrales bacterium; assembly: GCA_035603415.1. Lineage (GTDB taxonomy): Bacteria > Acidobacteriota > Terriglobia > Acidiferrales > UBA7541 > Acidiferrum. The sequence continues at coordinate 12,846 of DATNKL010000195.1, read as the reverse complement.
GGAATGTGAATCGATTGGGCGCGCAGTGCAGCAGGAAAAGTCAGGACGAGAAGAATCAGGAACAGGCTGCATTTTTTCAACGTGCTCATGGTTTGGCCTTTTCCTGGTTCTCCGGCAGCAGCGTCGCTACGGTGCGGTTGTTGGCGCCAAAGTAGGTTTTTGCAACGCCCTGGACGTCCTCTTTGGTGACCGCGGCGTAGTTTTTGGCGGCGTCAAAAAGTCTCTTGTAATCGCCGGAAAATACTTCGTAGGTGCCAATGGTGTTGGCGCGTCCATTGATGGTGCGCACCTGATGATAGAATTCCATCAAGCGAATATTTTTAGCTTTTTCCAATTCCTGATCGGTGATGGTGGAAAGTTTCACGCGTTCCAGTTCCTCGTAAATCGCTTTCTCGCATTTCTCGGGATCGACGGCTTGTTTCGGCTGGGCGACGATAACGGCGATGGTGGGATCGAAGGCCGGTTCGAGCTGGGAGGAAACATCGAGGGCGATCTGATCCTTATCGACAAGGCGTTGATACATGCGCGAGCTTTCCCCCTGGAACAAAATGGTGCGCAAAATATTTGTGGCATAAAAGTCCGGATGATTAGTCTGCGGGACGTGGTAGGCAATCATCAACAGCGGCAATTCCGCCGGCTTGTGCACCACCAGGCGCCGTTCGCCAAGCTGCGGCGGCTCGACAGTAGTCACTGGGGGCGGCGGCGCATGGGGAGGAATAGGCTCGATCGTTTTTTCGCAGATTTTAAAAATTTCCTCGGGACTAACATCACCGACCACAACCATGGTGGCGTTGCTGGGTGAATAGCCCATGGCAAAGTGGCGTTTGAGGTCATCGATAGTCCAGTGCTCGATGTCGCTCATCCATCCCACGACAGGCCATTGGTAGGGATGGGCGATGAAGGCGGTGGCCCACAATTGCTCTTCGAGCAATCCTCCATTGTCGTTGTCCACGCTGGAGCGGCGTTCGGAGGCCACCACGCCGCGCTCGGACTCGATCTTTTGCGGATCGAAATTTAAATTCTGGATGCGATCGGCTTCGATGTCGAAAATGAGCGGCATGGCGGAGCGCGGGAACCAATCCTGATATACGGTGACGTTCTGGCTGGTGTAGGCGTTATTGGAACCGCCATTCGCTTCCATAATTTTATCGAGCTCGCCGGAGCCATATTTTTTTGCGCCGTTGAACATCATGTGTTCAAAAAAGTGGGACAGCCCAGTGGTGCCGGGACGTTCATTGCGCGAGCCGATGCGATAAAAAATGTACAGCGCCACGTTGGGAATGCTGTGATCGCTTTGCACCAGGACTTTCATGCCATTTTTTAGGGTGCGTTCTGTGACCGGAAACTGCTGCGCAAGCGCGGACGTCCCCAGCGAAGTGAAGCACGCGACACACACCATCGCGAGCGTTGCCAACCGTAACCAGTTTTTTTTCATGAACCACCCTTACGCAGGACTCTCTTCTTTCAGACGTATGAAGCGCACAGAATGTTGCTGGATAGAAAGATTTTACGGTAATAGCGCGAAGACACGCACCGGTCCGCCGGATCCGCCTTCCAGTTTGATGGGGGCCACGACCAGGAACGCGCCCGTTTCCGGAACGGTACTTAAATCCGATAAGTTTTCCAGGTGATAGAGGCCGGCTCCCAGCGCGAAATGATGGACGCTGAAATCTTCGGACGCTCCGTAGTCGATGCTTAACGTGTCGCAACCCAACCCGCTCACTCCGCGCTCGACCAGCATTTTGGCGGCTTCAACCGAGAAGCCGGGGAAGTGCATTTTTCCCTGCTGGTCCTGGTTGCGATATTTCTGGGCGTTGGGCCAGCGCGAGGCCCAGCCGGTGCGCAGCAGCACGATGGCGCCCGGCGGGATGCGGCCGTGTGCACGCTCCCATTTTTCGATCTGGCTGATGGGCAGACGATAGTCCGCATCTTTGTCGGCCTCGTCGCGGGCATCCAATAGCACGGCGGGGCCGAATAGCTTGTTTGGCGGGATTTGGTCTACCGTGGCTTTACCTGGTGGGAAATGCGCGGGTGCATCGAGATGCGTGCCGTAATGCTCCAGCATCCAGAAGCTGCGCGTGAAGTACCCATTTTTCTCGATGGTGGCGTTAATTTTGGCTTCAAAATATTTTTCGTCTCCGGGCCAGGGCACGAGCTTGTCGTTGATTGCGTAGCTGAGATCGAGCACGCGGGTTTTTCCGGTGGGTACGCCCTGCAGCAGCGAGTCTCGTTCTGAAATTTTAGAAGGAATGGTCATCAACGCAGCGACACCGACGATCAAAATGCCTGTACGGAACAATATGGACATGAATCAACCCTAACGCAGCTACGGACGCGGACAGCGATTATCGCAAAATTTAACCTTGGCAGTCAGGGCAGCGGTATACCCGGCGTTGCCACGATTCCTGCCATTCGCAATATTTCCTGGTATTCGGCTTCGGTGATGGAGGAAACGACCAGGCGCACATTCTTCAGCATTTTTACTTTTTTCAAGGCTGGGTTGGAGCGCATCTCCGCCAGGGTAATCTGGCGCGGGAGCTTGTCGAAGGCCCGCAGGTCGGCGACCAGGTTCTTTTCTTTGCGGTCGTGCGGGTCGGGATAAGGGTCGCGGGTGATTTCGGCGATGGAGTATAGGGAGCGCTCCGGGGCGGAGTGGTAGCAGAGTACACGGTCGCCCTTGCGCACCTGCTTGAGCGCGCGAATGGCATCGGGCTTTGAACCGGCGCCGTGCCACATCTCCTTACCCTTCACGAAGAGCGTGTCCCAGTGGTAGTGGTGAGGGTCGGCGCTGAATATCCAGTAATGTCGTTGCGCGGTTGGAATTGCCATCGAGGCTACGAGTCGGGCAGCAATATACACGGCAGGAAGCAAAAAGCGAAACAAAATATGAGGGTTAGGAGGGGGAGGGGGAATTAAATCTGGCTGATGGCGGGGGGTATTGAGGGACGGGATCTCGTACGGTTACCTATGGTACCTATTTTGTTGGAGATACCGAGACCATGCGCAGGGAGAGCGTCATGATAAACAGAGAGCCAAGCACAAAGAACAATCTAAGGACAAAGACAACCGCAAGACCCACCCTACAAAACGAGGGTGGGCCACCCTCCGTGATTTCTGGATTTTTAGTGAAAGGGGAGAATCGACGGCCCAAGAAGCCTTGATTTGCAGCGAAACGGGAGAATCGGCGGCCGTGATTATTAAATGTCTACGTAAAGGTCTTCGCCCCGTAGTTCAACGGGGTAACAGGCGACTGCGGCGGATTGGTTGGGGGTCACTTTCCCGGAAGCTACGTCGTAGGTCCAACCGTGCCAGGGACAGGTAACCACGTTTCCTAGCAGCGAGCCTTGGCCGAGCGGACCTCCACGGTGAAGACAGGTGTTGTTGATGGCGTGAAATTGACCGCCGACATTGGCCACGGCGATCGTGAGTCCCTGCAGTGGTATTTCACGGATTTGACCTGGGGCGATATCCGTTGCCTTCGCTGCGCGCACAAATGCCATGGTCGCTCCTTCCAAAAGGTTAGTACGTATATGGTAGCTGCGGGAACGTGCTGGTTGCCAGTTGAACGTGGATCACAGGCGACGATGGTGGGAAACGTTTCGTGTGTAGCTGTCGTCGTAACTACTCTGCTTGGCAAACTATTCAGCTGGCTCGGGCTCAACCCTTATCACATTGCGGCCGGCGCGTTTCGCGGCGTAGAGGGCCTTATCGGCGCGGCGCACCAGCGTGGTGAAATCGAGAATTTCGTTGCCACTGAAGCCCGCGATTCCAAAGCTCGCGGTTATAGAGACTTTTTCGTTGCCAATTTCGAACTGTTGCTCGGCCAGCTTTTCGCGGAAGCGTTCGACGGTTTTATTTATGGCGTCGGCTTCGACATGGGTGATCACCAGGAGAAATTCGTCGCCGCCGAGGCGGCCGCAAATATCGGAGGCGCGAATCACAGTTTTCAACATGTCCGCGAATTTCTTTAGCAAAACGTCGCCTCCAATGTGGCCGTGCGTGTCGTTGATGGTCTTGAATGAATCGAGATCCGCGAGCACCACCCAGTAGGGGAATCCGTGACGCGCCGCTCCGCGTAATTGCCGCGCAGCCCAATCTTCGATGGCGCGCCGGTTCGGCAATCCGGTCAGCGCGTCGCAATGCGCCATTTTTTCCAAGAGTTTGTTTTTGGCGTCGATCTGACGGTGAAGGTCAATAATGCGGCGGCCTACACCTATGCGCGCCAGCAACTCACCGGGATCGAAGGGTTTCGTTAAGTAGTCATCGGCGCCAGCCGCGAGACCTTTAACGACGTTGTCTTTTTCGGCGATGCTGGTGAGCAAAATGATGTAAGTGTAACCGCGGTGTACATCGGCGCGCAGACGCTGGCATAGTTCGAGGCCGGACAGGTCCGGCATCATCCAATCGGTAATGACAATGGCCGGGAGATGACGCGCAAACAATTCCATCGCGTCGCGGCCGCTCTTGGCGAACATAAGGGAGTATGGATTGTCCTCTAAGGCGTGCTCCACTAACTTGCGGTAGACGGGTGAATCGTCCACTACGAGCACCTGCAAATCTTGTGCAGCGGCGTCATTGATGCACAATTCGCGTTCTCGTGTTGCGGGCCTGACCATTCCGAGTCACCTAACGTGCGAGGAAAACCGTGCGTTTATTCTAGCAGTGGTCTTGAGAAGGAATTAAGCGTTGCCGAGGGTGGTTCGAAATGGTAACCGTTTCGGTACGGTCATGAGACATATCAACCGGCATAGTAGCTACTTTTGTAGCTCACCAGGCGGCCAATGAGGCAGGACGCTTTATTTTAAGTTAGCCAGCGGCTTGCACTTTGGCGAGCAATTCTACGAATTTTTGCTTGCGCTCGGATTGATCGTGGCCGCCCTCGGCGTCCGCCAGTTGAGTAATGTTCATGGAGCAGAATTTCGGGCCGCACATGGAGCAGAACTTCGCTTCCTTGTAAAAATCGTCGGGTAAGGATTCGTCGTGCATGGCGCGGGCGGTGGGCGGATCGAGCGAAAGTTCGAATTGTTTATTCCAGTCGAACAGGAACCTTGCATAGCTTAGGGCGTCGTCGCGATCGCGTGCGCCTGGGCGGTGGCGCGCGACGTCAGCGGCGTGGGCCGCAATTTTGTAGGCGATCACTCCTTGCTTAACGTCTTCGGGATTTGGCAGGCCCAGATGCTCTTTGGGTGTGACGTAACAGAGCATGGAGGCTCCGTGCCAGCCGATCATGGCCGCGCCGATGGCGCTGGTGATGTGGTCGTAACCTGGCGCGATATCGATGACCAGCGGTCCGAGCGTATAGAAGGGCGCTTCGTGGCACCATTCCATCTCCTTGTCGACCTGTTCTTTAATCTTGTCCAGCGGCACATGGCCGGGGCCCTCGATCATGACCTGAACATCATTTTCCCAGGCTTTGGTGGTTAGATCGCCAAGCACTTTTAATTCGGCGAATTGCGCTTCGTCGCTGGCGTCCGCGATACATCCGGGGCGCAAGCCGTCACCGAAGGAAAAACTGACGTCGTGCTTCTTGAAAATTTTGCAGATATCGTCGAGGTTCTCGTAGAGGAAATTTTGCTTTTTGTGATGCTCCATCCAGTGGGCCATCAGCGAGCCGCCGCGGCTTACGATTCCCGTGATTCTTTTGCGCACAAACGGAACATGTTCGCGCAGAACGCCGGCATGGATAGTCATGTAGTCCACGCCTTGCTCGGCCTGCTCTTCAATTACCTCCAGCATCAGGCCAATGGTCAGGTCTTCAGGGCGCCGCACGCGGGAAATCGCTTCATAAACCGGAACGGTACCAACTGGAACGGGAGAAGCGTCGATGATGGCCTTGCGGATTTTGGGGATGTCGCCGCCGGTGGAAAGATCCATCACGGTGTCCGCGCCGTAGTGCACGGCGTGATGCAGTTTTTTTAACTCCTCGTCAATATTGGAGGTGGTCGCCGAGTTGCCGATGTTGGCGTTGATCTTGCATTTCGTGGCGATGCCGATGCCCATGGGCTCCAGGTTGCGGTGGTTTATGTTGGCGGGAATAATCAGGCGGCCGCGAGCGATTTCGCTACGGATCAGCTCGGGGTCAACCTTCTCGCGCCCCGCTACGAAGCACATTTCTTCGGTGATTACGCCGCGGCGCGCCCAGTGCATCTGGGACATATTGCGGTTACCGTTTGCCGCTGACTGCTCGTTCTCGCGCTTTTCGATCCACTTATCCCGGAACGCCATAAATCCCCCTCAGAAGGCTCGCACCGCGAACGGAAGCCGTTTGCTTGTGCGAACATGAAGTATCGCACCGGGCTCAGGGTGCCGCAACTAAGCGGCTGAACGAGTGGTGCCTCAGTTTCCGATTTCGCGACTTAGAGGAGTTGGCAACCGGAGGCCCGACCATCGGTTTGGCTACAATGCCCGCCTGATTGATTCGGTACATCAAAAAGAAAGAAGCTGGTATGAGTCGAATCACTTTGGTGCTGGCGTTGATGGCTAGTTTTCTGGTTTGTGCAGAATGCTCTGAACGAGGAACATCCAGTGAATCCCCTTCATTGGCCAAGGGAATTTCGGCGCAAGAACGGCGGGCCTTGGTAGCCCTCTATGAGCCACAGAAGGAAACCCAAACCATCGGGGCCATTGCCCATCGACACTGTCGGCTGATCTGGTTGATCCTGCATCAGGGAGTCCGTTACGAAGAACGTGGTCCGGCTGTCAGCCAGAAGTCGAAGCAAGCCCGCACAATTTTTTGACAATTTCCAGATGTTCTAGTGACATTCCAATCCGTCGCCCATGGATACTCTCAGCCCTCAAACTCGAACGCTGAACTATCGTTCGAGTTCGCGACATCGTCCCCAAAACGGTCCGCCGAATGCTTACCTCGAGCGGCGGTCATACAGAAGGGAGACTCCATGAATCGCGATTTTGTCGAGAAAACCAGTCACAGTTTCACAATTCTTTGCCAAAGAAATGAAGTTGAGTCTATTTATTGCCGCGGTCCTACTCTGTGTACTTTGCGCCGCACAATTGAAGGCGGAGGACAAGCCATTTCTTCCCGGGCCTGTTCGCGTTGTATCGACTGTACCGGCCAATGGGGATTTGAATCCGTACGGCGTAGCGTTCGTGCCACCTTTATTCCCCACGGGTGGGACGATCAACCCCGGTGACGTTCTAGTTTCGAATTTTAATGCCAGTACGAATCTCCAGGGAAGCGGTACAACGATCGTCGATGTGCCCTCAAACGCGCCCGTAACGCTCTTTTTCCAAGGGACGGCTCCACTCGGCTTGACCACCGCGCTGAACGTTCTTCAAAAGGGTTTCGTCCTAGTCGGTAATTTCCCATCTCCTGACGGGACCTGCGGGAGCGCCTCGGCGGGATCGATCCTCGTGATCGACAAGAACGGACATCTGGTTTCGACCATCACAGATACTACCATTCAGGGACCGTGGGATTCTGCGCTGTTCGACGAGGGAGGCACGGCGAAATTGTTCGTTGCCAACGCCTTGAGCGGGGCGGTTATGCGTTACGACCTAAACGTCAGCAACTCAGGCGTGGCCGTGACAAAAGCGACGCAAATTGCATCCGGCTACTTGCATAATTGCGACCCAATCACCTTTGTCGACGCGCCTACGGGGTTGGTCTACGATCCATCGAAAAACGTCCTCTACGTGGCTTCAGCCGCGGACAATGCTGTGTATGCCGTGAGTGACGCGGCGGATCGAACCTGATGGAGGCATCGGCACATTAATTTACGAAGACCCGAAACACTTGCACGGTGCGCTTGGATTGGCGATGTCGCCAAACGGCCATTTATTGGTCACCAACAACGATTCGATCAATCCCGATCCCTCGCAACCAAGTGAGCTCGTCGAGTTCACCGTGGAGGGGCGCTTTGTCAAACAGATATCCCTCGATCCAAGTCCTGGGGGGTCATTCGGACTAGCCGTGGAAACGGTTAATAAACACACCGCAAAGCTCGCTGCGGTGGACGATAGCGTCAACCTTTTCCTGATTTGGACATTGACGGCACCGGAATAAACGTTTGCCAAACCCTGGATGCTAACTGACTGAAAGATTTGGCTCCCCGGCCTAGATTCGAACTAGCGACTCTTCCTAAATTTCTTCGTCGTCCTCGCCTGCGCGACGCAGCACGGTGGTCTTGTGGGTGATCCTCACACTGTGGGCGCGCATTCCGGCCACGATGGCGCGACGCATCTCTATCGGGAGCATTTCAGGGGCGAACACGCCGGCCAATTCCCGGGGGAAGAACTTGATGAATAGTGCGGCCACGTGCGCGGTCGCGTATGCCACCGGTGTGGTGAAGCGGCCCTGCTGCCTGATTTGATAGAGGGTCGGAAACATGCAGTCGGTGCGAATCAATAAATGCCAATCTTCCTTTTTGCCACGCTTGATGCCGCTGACCAGCACGGTGGCGGCGAAACGCGCATTTTGCAAAACGCCCTGGCGGATCAACCGGGCGATCATTCGCGGCGAAGACGTTTGCGGGAAGTTTTTCTTCTGCATGCCGCGCGACTTCGACAATTTGCCCTGTTTGTACCAGCGGCGCAGGCGATCAAATTCGTTGCCGCCAATTTTCACGTCCATATTTCGCATCGGAATGAAATAGGGCAGGGTGGTGACTTCATCTTGCGCGGCTAAAACCACGATGGCGGTTCCGATAGGCTCGGGGAATCTGAATTTCTCCAGCTCCGCGAAGCGCTTCTCCATCAGGAATTTCCCGTTGCGGTAAACGCGGGGATTGGAAATGGCCTCGTCGAATGAGACTTCCGGCGACCATTGCGAAATAGGGTCACGGCTTTCGGTGCTCTCGTACAGGCGAATCTGTACCGACTCGACTTCATGGAGCGCTTCCGCGGCGCGCTTTACGAGCAAATTGGTGAGGCCTGGCGCGGCTCCGGTGTTGATCAAGGCGAGGCGGTTTTTGGCTTCAAAACGCTTGGCGAACGCGAATTGTTCGGACTTGAAGGGATTGCGCGTTAAGTGCGAGCTGAGATCAAGGTAATGGGCGCGCAAGCGCAGCGCCGCGCGCATGACGATCTGGTTAAACACGGAGGCTGAAGCGTTGATGATGAGCTGGCAACCGCGTGCGGCGCGGACAATACCCAGCAAATTACGGGCGTTCACTTCAGTAACGGGAATGGTGCTTTTCCTGCCGAGGAATTTGCGCGCCCGCTCGAGGTCGCGGTCACCGCACCAAACGTCATGTCCCTGACGGTCAAGCAGCTGTGCAAGGAGTGAGCCGGTGGCTCCGGCTCCCAAAACGAAGATGCGCATGTGTGGGCAAAACTCTACCACACCCGAATTGCGATGTGGCCGCGAGAGGATTAGACTAGGGTTGTAACTCCGATCCTTGCCGCCTAAACGGAGAAAAAACCGATGGCGCCAGGGACGACGCGTTCAGCGCTGCAAATGTTTTGAGCAGCGAGTGATCGCTCAGGGTTCGGATGGAAACGTACGGGCCTCCCGGTAATTTGGCAAGGAGCTCTACTTCGAATCTTAATTCGGATAGCGCCCGATTCCATTTACTGGATCGGGTTTTTTGCTTTTTAGGTCTGCTGAACAACCATGGCGCTTCACGACAAGTTCGGAAGGCAAATTACCGATCTGCGAATCTCGGTCACAGATCGTTGCAATTTTCGTTGTGTGTATTGCCGCTCGGCGGATCCGGAAAACTATCGCGATCACGATGAAATTTTGTCGTGGCCGGAGCTTTATCGACTGGCAGGTATCTTCAAGGCGCTAGGCATTCGCAAAATGCGTGTTACGGGGGGCGAGCCGCTGGTGCGGCGGGGCGTGGAAGAGTTCATTTCGCACCTTCAAGGGCTGCATATTGAAGATATCTCCATGACCACCAATGGTCATCTATTGTCGGAACGTTGCGCGCGCCTGGTTTTCGCGGGTTTGCGGCGCATCAATATCAGCCTGGATTCGCTGGATGCGGGGAAATTCGAGCGCATCACGCGCACCAAATCGTTTACCTCGGTAATGAATGGAATTGATGTGGTGCAAGCGTCGGCGCTCGCGCCGGCAAAGATAAATGCTGTTCTGGTGCGCGGAATTAACGACGACGAAGTCGAAGATTTCGCGGGTTTCGCGCGTGAAAGAGGCGTGATTATGCGCTTCATTGAATTCATGCCGCTGGACGCCGATCATCACTGGAACCGCAGTTTAGTGGTGCCGGCGGCTGAAGTTTACAAGCGCATTCACGCGCGGTGGCCACTGGAAGAAATTCCTCACCATTACAGTGAAACGGCGCGAAAATACTGCTTTGTCGACGGTACCCCGGGCGAAATCGGATTAATCGCGCCGGTGACCCAGCCGTTCTGCGGCCACTGTTCGCGCATACGGTTGACGGCGGACGGGAAGATCAGGACATGTTTATTCAGCAAGGAAGATTACGATCTGCGTTCACTTTTGCGCGAGGGCGCGAGTGACGAAGATCTCGAAACGTATATCACTTCGGTGGTGATGGAAAAGGAAGCAGGTCATCGGATCAACGAGCCGGATTTCCACCCTCCCAGTCGCTCGATGGTGTTCATTGGCGGCTAACTAAACGAGCAGTACTTGCCGTGATCCTGTATCTTTTGGGTGGGGGCACGGTTGTGGTTGCTGTTTTTCAAACTTATTTGGCCCTTTCCGGCATCACACTAAATACCAGTCAAAGACATTCTCTAAAGGTCCTCAAATGGCAGACGAAGACGACGACCGAGATCAGGACGAAGCGCAAGAACCGCCGCGACGTCTCTTCACGCTTACGGAAGCGGAACGCGCGCGCAAAGAAATTGAGCCGGTGCTGGTGGAAGCGATGGGTTGCCGCAAGAAACTCGCCGGCCTGGAAAGCGATTTGTCGGCAGTATCGTCGCGCATCGCGATGATGGGCGGCGTTATCGTGCCGTACGAGAAACTTGCCGCGGTGCGTTTGCAGCATGACCAACTAGCGGAGACATTTAATTCCGCGCTGACGCAAATTATTGAAACGGGATGCGTGATTAAAGATTTGGATGTGGGCTTGTTGGATTTTCCTGCGATCATCGATAATCAGGATGTTTATCTGTGCTGGAAATTGGGCGAGGACCGCATTCGCTTTTATCACCGCCAGGACGAAGGCTTCGCTGGGCGCAAGCCATTGGACCCGCGTGATCTTGGTTCGAGCGACATCGTCCAGTAAGTTGTCAGTAGGCACGGTTGAGTAATCGCCTGCGCAAATGCCATAAAGAATCGGCAATCTCCTCGCTAAAAGGATTTTCTTGTCGACACATTCCGAAAATCGCTTGAAAGATTCCGCCAGCCCCTATCTGCGATCTGCCGCGCATCAACCCATTGATTGGTACGAGTGGGGCGACGCGGCATTCGAACGCGCCAAAGCCGATGACAAACCGATGCTGCTCGATATTGGCGCGGTGTGGTGCCACTGGTGCCATGTTATCGACCGTGAATCGTACGAAAATCCCACGATTGCCAAAATCATCAGCGACAATTTCATCGCTGTGAAAGTGGATCGCGACGAGCGCCCCGACGTCGATTCGCGTTATCAGTCGGCGATCAGTTCGATTTCTGGTCAGGGCGGCTGGCCGCTCACGGGATTTTTGCTGCCGGATGGGCGTCCGTTTTTTGGCGGCACGTATTTTCCGCCGGAAGATCAGATGGGGCGCCCGGGATTCCGGCGGGTTTTGCTTGCGGTGGCGGAATCGTATCGCAGCAAACGCGCCGAGCTGGAGCGGGCCGCGAGTTCGTTAGCAGAGGCGGTGGCGCAAGCGGAAGTATTCACCGGCGCTCGCGCGACATTTGACCCGTCGGTGGTGGAAACACAAATCGCATCGATCACGCAGCTCTTCGACATCAAGAATGGCGGCTTCGGCAGCGCGCCAAAATTTGCTCATGCTTCGGCGGTGGATCTGGTTCTGGAGCGCTATCAACAAACCGGGGAAAAGCATTTGCGCGCCATGGTGGAAAGTACGCTGGAAAAGATGGCGCGTGGCGGCGTTTACGACCAGCTCGCGGGCGGGTTTCATCGCTACTCCGTGGACGAACGGTGGCTGGTGCCGCACTTCGAAAAGATGAGTTACGACAATTCCGAGCTGCTGCGAAATTATCTGCACGGCTGGCAGGTTACGCAGAATCCATTTCTGCGGCGGACCGCGGAAGGCATTATTGCGTGGGTCAACCAGGTGTTATCTGACCAGGAAAATGGCGGGTTTTACGCCAGCCAGGATGCCGATTACTCGCTGGACGACGATGGCGATTACTTTACATGGGCGCTTGAGGAGTTGCGGGCGGCGTTAAGTCCCGAGGAAGCTCGCATCATGGAGCTGCATTACGACGTCGAGGCGCACGGCGAGATGCACCACAATCCGGCGAAAAATGTTTTGTGGATTGCGCGCGACGCGTCGGACATCGCCGCGCAGCTAGGGTTGGAAGAGGCCGCGGTAGTCGCTACCATCGCCGAGGCGAAAGCAAAAATGCTTGCCGCGCGGCTGGCACGTCCGACTCCTTACGTGGACCAGACCATGTACGTTTCGTGGAACGCGATGTTTGTGTCGGCTTATCTGGAGGCGGCCCGCGTTTTGGACGGCGTGGTAGCTGAAAGCTGCCGGCGCTTTGCACTGAAAACTCTGGAGCGCATGCTCAAGGACGTGTGGAGTGAATCGCGTGGGTTTGCTCACCGCGTTGGCGGTCCGGCGCTGGAAGGTTCGCTCGACGATCAGATTTTTGGTGTATTGGCTTTGTTGGACGCGTACGAAACCACGCTGGAATCGCGCTATTTCGAAGGTGCAAAAAAGACCATGGACCTGGCCATCGCTCGCTATGGTGATCCTGATGGCGGTGGTTTTTTCGACCGC
>DATNKL010000051.1:0-29810 GCA_035603415.1 Candidatus Acidiferrales bacterium | reverse complement strand
TTCATAGAAGACGGCGTTGATCCAATAATGAAGCGGAGATTTTTCCAGATATATGACGCCGTCCAGGCGCGCCGTCACCCAATCGCCGGAGGTCAACATATTCCTGGCGATTTGCGCCTGCACCGCGTCGACGTCGTCCATCAGAGAGGGAGGCGAGACAATACATCCCAGATAGATTGCGCCCGCGATTAAAAAAACTATTAGATAGAGGAGCCAGTTTCTGCGTAAGCCAATACTTTCTGGGTCGCGCGCGGACTGGTTTGAATCTGCCATTTGTTCATCCACAGAAACAGAATCAGTAAACCCCACAGGTGGTACCCGATATTGGCTTTTCTTTCGAGGTGAAGACGAACAGATTTCAGAAGAATCTCAGAGTTAAAAAGTTCAGCGTGCTCGGCGGCGCCGGCTTGCAGGGTGTCTACCAAGAGGTCGCGGAGCGGACCGCGCAGCCAGTCGTGCGCGGGGATGTCAAAGCCGATTTTCGCGCGCGTTAGTACGGTCGGCGGCAGCTTATCGCGCATGAGTTGGCGCAAAATGAATTTCTGCTGCGACCCTCGAATTTTTAGATCAGCCGGCAAAGAAGCGGCAAATTCCACGATGCGGTGATCGAGAAAAGGAGGACGCACCTCCAGGGAATGGGCCATGCTCATGCGGTCACTTTTGGTCAAGATATCGTCGGCCAGGTAGTATTTTTGATCGAGCCAAAGGAACGCAGCCAAGGCGTCTTTGTTAGCGGGCAATCGCAACAATTCTTCGAGGATCTGATTCAGCGAAAGCGGAAGTGGCGCGCGTACGAGAGCGGCTTTTTCGGCATCTGAGAATGTTCCGTTCCAATAGGTGTGCGCGCGCCCGGGATGCAGGAGGCTGCCTTCCAAAAATCGCTGAAGTTTATATTCCAGGCCAATTTTTTCGTCTGAGACGGGCCACTGGCGAACCGCTGCTAAGGCCACGCGGCGTGCCATGGCAGGCACCGCGCGCGCGTACCGGGCCAGATGATTGGCACGATACGTCAGGTATCCGCCAAAAAGTTCGTCGGCTCCCTCTCCACTGAGAGCCACGGTTGTGCGAGTTTTGCTTAGCTTGGATAAGAACCATACCGGCAATGCGCCGGCATCCGCGGTCGGCTCGTCGGCGTAGTAAGCAAATTCTTCGATCGCGCCGCGCAGATTAGTCTCTGGCGGCAAATCCATTTCGTGGTGATCGGTGCCGTAGGAGTTGGCGACCTGACGGATATATTTCGTCTCATCGAAGCTGCGGCCGCGGAAGGAGATGGAGAAAGTCTTAAGCTGCGAACTCGAGGCTTGTGCGGCGTAGTGCAAAATTGCGGAAGAATCGATGCCTCCACTCAGCCATACTCCCAGGGGAACGTCGGAGAGCAAATGCTCGCGAAGCGCGCTTTGCATCAGCCCATCCAGCTCGTCCTTGGCGGAATCGAGCGTCCAGTGTTTCGATGGGCCGAATGGCAAACGCCAGTACGAATCAGAAGTTACTTGTCCGTCGCGCCATTCGAGCCAATAACCCGGCGGAAGTTTTTCGATGCCGTCGACCAGCGTCCACGGGCAGGGCACATAATTCAGCGAGAGGTAACAATCCAGGCCTTCGAGGCTGATGTGTCGCTCGATTTCCGGGTGAGCGAAAATCGCTTTCAACTCCGAGCCGAAGAAAACATCTTCGCCCTGGCGGCTGATGTACAGCGGCTTGATGCCCAGGCGGTCGCGCGCCAGAACGATCCGTTTCTCGGATTTATTCCATAGAGCAATCGCGAACATGCCACGCAAGCGGGAAAAGCACTCTTTGTCCCATTCCAGAAAAGCGTGCAGAACGGTTTCGGTGTCGGAATGAGACGTGAAACGATGCCCGCGCTCCTCGAGTTCGCGCCGGAGTTCGAGGTGATTGTAGATTTCTCCGTTGAAGACGATTCCGGTGCCGCCATCCTCGGAAAGGATGGGCTGATCCCCTCCGTGCAGGTCGATGATTTTCAGCCGGGTGGCGCCCATGGAAAATAATCGGGATTCAAAGACACCGCTCTGGTCAGGTCCGCGATGAATCAGCGTACTTGTGGCGGCTCTAATGCGGCCTTGGGGAGGTTCCCAATTTTTACTCGTGAAGCCGGTTATTCCACACAAATTCTGAGGCCTCTCATCGACAACGCACAAATGCCTTGGTTGGCCGGGTTCAACCAAATCCTCGTGGTCCCAAGGCGTTTGGCGAACCGGCGATCGTTCCGCCTGTGACTGTACAGCAGAAGAGCAATAGTGATTCGATTCTATCCGTGGAGGTTGCCTGTGGGCAAATCTCGTAATGTCCTGCGAACCGCCAGTCTCTGGGTGCCTACCCTTTGCGATTTTTGATTTTTGCAAAGGGTGGGCGCTTCTCCTACCGTCATGCATCGATCTTCGGTTCCATCTTCCAATTGATAATTCGACCCAACTACTCCGTCGGAGGTACGCAGATATTTCACCAAATTACTTACTACCACTGAGATTTTTCCCTGTTCACAACGCACTTGATTACACCTCCGAAGTCCTGTCCGTTAGTCCAGTTCCGCCGCCTGTTCTTTTATTATTAATAATTAATATATCTAAGCAGTGAAATAAGCCATGGTCGTCGCCGCACAACATCGACGTGCCGCCTGTCGCAAATCGCCGTCCTCGGCTGCCTGCCAGCTCGAACCTCAAATCTCCAACCGCTGATCTGAATCTGAAATTTTCCACCTCGAATCTCCAAGCCCAGCAATTTCAACAAGTTCCAAACCCTTCACCACTTTTCTCGCACGCAGCTCTTTGTTTTCAACACTTTCCGAACTCTTTCGTCAAAAAAGACCCGGGCGGGGATACCCACTCCTCAACTTAACTTGAGGAAAAAAATAAAGCCTGCATCCCCAAAACCAGCTCCCGGCCACCATCGCTGCTTTTATCACTCTGCCACTGGTCGCCAATGTCGCTCTTGGGTTATCGACCCTCGCGGCATGTTTTTGCCCTCGCCATTGCGCGGCGCAGCCCAATGGTCCCGATGACCTGACTTTTCACCTCCTCCAGCGCTCTTGCAACTTCCAGAACGCCGAAGGTATTCGTGATTCTCTGAGCCGCCTGTACTCTCTCTTGGCTTGCGGATGCCATCTCGCCCCGCCGCGCTGCCGTCCTCGGCAACTCACTAGTCTTCTTCTGCGCACCCTTCCAGCGCTCTACAACGACCCCCACCCCCAAGCTGGAGTTCCGTTCTCCGTCGCCCAATTAGCCGAACGCGAAAAAGCCAGATCCCTTGTCGTTCCGCCATCCCAATCCACCTGTCACACCGGAGCCCAACCTCCCGCACCCGTGCTGACCGAGAACCCCACACCAGTGCTGACCCAGAAACCCAAACCCAGCCAGAAACCCGTACTTGCCCAGAATCCCATCCTTCCTCAGCAGGTGTTTCCACAACCAGCTACCCAGCCAACGTCCCATCCCCAGACCGATCCCGCACCGTCAACAACCGCACCCTCAATTCCCGCAACCGCCGCAACTCCCAATAAAATTCACAAAGGCTCCAGCCCGTTGCCGGCCACCCGCGCCGAATTCGCTGCTCAAGTCCTCAAATCCTTAGCCCCAACTCCATCGATCCCGACTGCACTCAACTCCACGAAACCAAACCCAACTGCCACCCATCAAACTCAGGAACAATTAAAGTCACTTATCGAGCGCCCACCGACCACGCCGTAAACGACACCACAAACGAAGCGCCCAGCGAGTCCCTAAACCAACCCACAAACAAAAAAAGCTACCAGGTAAGGTTGCATACCAATGTGCCCGTAACCGGATCCCCACCCCCATGGGGCTGGACCGCCGATCCATAACATTGCCTTTTACAAGCACGCAGTCAGGTGATGTTCTAAGACGGTAGAATATGTAAAGGAAAGTTCCGAGAGCGTGACCAATGCAAAAATCCCAACCTGAGCCATGGCTGCGAGGCTCTTATTCAGAAATCCCTGCTGTACCTCGTGCTGTGCTCCACTCTATCGAACTCGCCCAGGAAGACCTCGCCTCCTGGTGTGGCGAGTTGAGTGAACAAGAATTGGTGGCTAACCCGTCAGGCCTGCCGTCGATCGCGTTTCATCTTCGCCATATCCCGCGCAGCTTGGATCGTTTACTGACATATGCGGAAGGACACCAACTGAACGAGCGACAACTACAAGCATTAAACAGTGAGGTCAACGCGGAATGTACGCGCGCTGAAATCTTCAGCGAGTTGTCAGCAGCCTCAACAGACAGTTCCGCTAGAATTCTGAAGCTCGGCGAAAAGCTCGACACTCTAAATCAGCCGCGCACCGTCGGCAGGAAAAATCTGCCGACCACCGTGGCCGGGCTTCTCGTTCACATCGCCGATCACACCCAAAGGCATGTAGGGCAAGCTATAACGACTGCGAAGATACTCGTCGCACAGCGTCGCTAATCCCGCAACCAATTATGGGCAATTCAAGAGCGAAGCTCAGTTCAACTTGGGGGTACTTGTAATCTTTCTAAAACGCCATCAGGTGCGGAGAGTGAGTGTTGGTGCGGCTTGCTCTGCCGGTGAGGCGTGCGCTAGAGTCTCGGTTCGGCTCGAATCCATTTCATGACTACAAAACTCAAGAACAATGCCGCGCCCCGTCAAGCTGAGCATGTCCACGAGAGTGTACGCGTGCTCATCCCGCGTGAGCGCATTAAAAAACGCATTAAGCAACTGGCGATGCAGATTCGCAAAGATTTTGAGGATCAACCGCTGCACCTCGTAGGGGTATTGAAGGGAGCAGTATTTTTTCTAGCCGACCTTGCCAGGCAAATACCGGGAGAAGTTTCGTTTGATTTCATCGCCGTATCGAGTTATGGAGATGAAATGCACTCCTCCGGTCAAGTGCGGCTGACCAGAGACCTGGACTCCAGCATTGAGGGTAAAATTGTTATCGTCGTTGAAGATATTCTGGATACCGGAATGACCATGCATTACCTGCTGAGCATTTTTCAACAGCGCAAGCCTAAGCATTTGCGAGTCGCCGCGCTTTTGGATAAGCCGGAAAGGCGAATAACCGCGGTGCAAGCTGACTATGTGGGATTCAGGATTCCCAACGAATTTGTGGTCGGCTATGGGCTTGATTATGCCGAGCGTTACCGCAACCTGCTGGATGTCGGAATATTGACCATTGGGAAAGCGGAGAAGCGGAAGAGGAAGGGCTCTAAAAAGTGAGCGTGCAACCCACAAACAGCGCCGGTGTGGCCGCTTTAATCGACCACACTTTGTTAAAAGCGGAAGCTACGCGAAACGACATTGAACGCATTTGCAGGGAAGCGCTGCAATATCGATTCGCCTCGGTGTGCGTAAATTCAGTATTTGTGAATCAAGTTTCCGAAGCGCTTCGTAACTCACCAGTCAAAACGTGCGTCGTGGTGGGCTTCCCTCTGGGCGCTAATTTGCCCGCCGTAAAGCTTGACGAAGCGCGCGTGGCGCTGGAACAGGGAGCGCAAGAGATCGACATGGTGATCCACATAGGAGCGCTAAAGGCCGGAGATGATGCGGCGGTACGAAGCGAGATTGAAAGTTTGTCGCGGTTGGTTCACGAACGCCGGGCCATCCTGAAAGTCATCATAGAGACGGCGCTCCTAAGTGAGGAAGAAAAAGTGCGTGCTTGCCGCGCGGCGCGTGACGCACGCGCGGATTTCGTAAAAACGTCGACTGGTTTCAGCACCTCGGGAGCAACGCTCGGGGACGTGGAGTTGATGCGATGCGAAGTTGGAGGCGAAATGGGTGTTAAAGCCTCGGGCGGCGTTCGCACGCTAGATGACCTGATGAATATGGTGGACGCCGGAGCCACGCGGATTGGCACCAGCAATGGCGTCAAGATCGTGCAGGAAGCGCTGGCTAAGTTTGGAACCTAATGCGCTGTAATTGTAACTCATTGAGAATACACGCCAAGCCGGATGGCGCTTTGCGCCTGCTATAATAATGACACGCAATGAATCCAGGACATGCACGGATTGAAGTGGCCCCCGAAACGACTGATACTCCGCTTCCCGCAGAAGTGTTGGCAACCCTCACTGAAATCGGGGAAGGCGTTAACTCGTCCCTGGATCTCGATGAAGTTTTGGCTCGCACCGCTGCGCTGATCAAGCGGCACATCGATTACGAAATTTTTGGCGTGCTGATGGTCGAGGGCGGCGGAGCTTATCTGAAGCATTGTTTTTCGATCGGCTACCCGCGCGAGCTTGTTGATAATTTGCGCGTTCCGGTTGGGCAGGGAATTACGGGAACGGCGGCGGCCACCGGGCATCCCGTACGCGTCAGCGATACTTCCAAAGACGACCGCTACATCGCGGCGATAGAAAATGTCCGCTCCGAGTTGGCTGTGCCGCTGATGCTGCAGGGGAGATGCGTCGGTGTGCTCGATATTCAAAGCCGTCACCTCGATTATTTCACGCCGGATCAGCAAAGTATTTTGACGCTGTTGGCCAGCCGGTTAGCGGTGGCGATTGAAAATGCGCGGCTGTATCAAAAAGAGCGCACCCAAGCGGAAACGCTTTTATTGCTCAATGAGGTCGGCCGCGAAACCAGTTCTATTCTGGACGTAGAGGAATTACTTCGGCGCGCGGCCGAACAAATCAAGCGCGTAATCGATTATCAGATTCTCAGTTTGATGCTGTATGACGAGAAACAAAAAGTTTTTCGCCATCGTATCGATGTGAAACATGGCCAGCATGTGCAAGGCAAATTGCGCGTGGCGGTCAGCGAAGGAATTGTGGGCGCTGCCGCGACGTTGAAAGCGCCAGTGCGTGTACCGGATGTTGCCGCTGATCCGCGCTATTTGATGGTCAATCCTGAAACGCGTTCGGAACTGGCGATTCCGATGATTCACAAAGGGCAAGTCATCGGCGTGCTGGACCTGGAAAGCCCGCAGCTGAATTATTTTACCGAGGACCACGTTCAAACTCTTTCCATTTTGGCCGCGAATCTTGCGGTGTCGCTGGAAAATGCACGGCTGTACGAAAAACTGGCGCGTGACGAAGCGCGGTTGGAGCGGGATCTGCAAGCCGCCAAGCGTATTCAGGGCGCGCTGTTGCAACCCGTGCCCAGCGAAGATTATGGACTGGATATGGCCGCACGGTATCTGTCTGCTCGTGAAGTGTGCGGCGACCTGTATGAATTTTTGCGCTATGGGCCGCAGCAACTTGGCATAGCCCTTGGCGACGTGAGCGGCAAAGGCACCGCTGCGGCGCTCTACGGCGCGGTGGCCATCGGCATCATGCGTAGTTTGTCGCCACAAAAAATGCAACCCGCGGACATTCTCAAGCAGATGAACCAAATCATCGGCGAGCGGCGCATTGAAGGCCGCTTCATGACCGCGTGTTTTGCAACCTGGCAAAAGGGCAAACGAAAATTGCGCGTCGCTAATGCCGGGCAGTCGCAGCCGCTGCTTTACAAAGATGGCCATTGCGAAAAAATAGAGTTGACCGGATTTCCGTTGGGAATCTTTGAAGAAGTGAATTACGACGAATGGAACGAAGTTTTGGAGCCCGGCGAAATATTGGTTTTTCATTCTGACGGCATCGCGGAGAGCACCAATCCCGAAGGGCAATTCTTCGGCACCGAGAAGCTACGCAAGCTGATTGAAAAGCATCACGAGTTACAAGCCGCTGAGCTGGCCGACTTGATACTGCGCGAAGTGGATTGGTTTACGCAGAATGCCCCGTTGGCTGATGACCGGACGCTGGTTATTGCCAAAGTTCGATGAGCAGGGCCGCACCGCACATCAATCTGAAAGCAGTAGATCCAACCACATTCAGCTCGCATTTTCGCTGGAAACGAAAAATCAGCCGGATTGCCAATGGTGAAGAGATTTTTTGTGAAGGGGTGTCTCTTGTCGATGCCGCGGCGAAATTTGAAACGCCGGCTTATGTGTATAGCCGCGCAGCGATAACCGGCGCATTCCGCGAACTGGACCGCGGACTGGCGGGCGTGCAGCATACGCTGTGCTTTGCGATGAAAGCCAACGGCAATCTTTCCATCCTCAAGCATCTTGCCAAGCTGGGCAGCGGATTCGATATTGTTTCGGGCGGCGAGCTTGAACATCTTCGACGCATCGGCGCCCGCGGTGACCGCATCGTGTACTCGGGCGTGGGCAAGACGCGCGAGGAAATTCGCGATGCGCTCCAGTATCCCGGCGCACGCCGCCGCGAACGTTCGGGCATTTTGCTATTCAATGTGGAATCGGAAGAGGAGTTGGACGTGGTAGAGCAGGAAGCTGCCCGCCATGTACAACGCGGTGGCACGCCGCCTGGCATATCCGTGCGTGTGAATCCCGATATATTGGCTGGCGGGCATCCGCATATCGCGACTGGGCTCCACGAACACAAGTTCGGGCTCGATTGGAGTGAGGCGCTGCGGTTGTACCTTGCGCATCGGGGCTCGAAGTGGATTCACTGGCAGGGCATCAGCGCACACATCGGATCGCAAATCGTTACACCGCAGCCGTTCAAGCAGGCGCTTAAAAGAGTGATCGGCTTCTTTGGCGAATTACGAAAAAATGGAATTGAGTTGCGATATCTGGATTTTGGCGGCGGGTTGGGAGTTCGCTATACGAATGAAAAGATTCCTTCTCGTAGCGCGTATGCGCGGATGATTGCCAAGCTGGTTCGGCCTTTGGGTATACATCTTTTGCTGGAGCCGGGCCGCACCATTATTGCGCCGGCGGGAGTTTTGTTAACGCGGGTGTTGTATCACAAACCGAATGGCAAAAAGACATTTGTGATTGTGGATGCAGGCATGAATGATTTAATGCGACCGTCGCTTTATGGTGCGGTGCATCCGATTACGCGGACTGCGCGCAACCGGGCGGAATCGGACTCGAACCGCGAGCGAGTCGATATTGTGGGGCCGGTATGCGAGACCGGCGATTGTTTTCTGCATGATTGGCATCTGGGGCCCGTCAAGACGGGGGACGTACTGGCTATTTGGGCCACCGGGGCGTATGGGATGTCGCTGGCGTCGAATTACAACGGAAGGTGCCGCGCGCCGGAAATTTTGATCGATGGAAAAAAAACGCAGTTAATTAGGCGCCGTGAAACGGTTACGGATTTGCTTATTGCTGATATTCTTTCTTGAAGCGACGCGATTCGTTTTACTTAACACCGATCACGGCCAAGGTGGCTGTGCTATCTCGGCCAGCACGTAGCATAGGCACTGCTGCCTGAATGGTTTTGATCTTGCGGGTTACGCTTCTCCCCACTTCAACTTGTTGCGAAGGATTTCGAAATAGGATTTATTCGGGGTTTGAATCAGCTTTAACCGTTGCTGACCGCGAGAAATTCGCACGCGATCCGTGGCTTGGAGGGGAATTCCTTTCTGTCCATCAAGGGTTAGAAAAACGGATTCGGTGCCGGCCGACAATTTCACTTCAATAATCGAAGTGTCGCCTACCACCACCGGCCGGTCGCTGAGCGTGTGCGGGCAAATCGGCGTGATGATGAACGACTCGACAGACGGATGGACGATCGGGCCGCCCGCCGAGAGAGAATAGGCAGTAGAGCCGGTTGGCGAGGCAACGATCAAACCGTCGGCGCGATAGCGGCACACAAAATCCTTGTCGATGCTCAACTCTAATTCGATCATGCGGGCCAGCGCACCTTTGTTGATGACTACTTCGTTCAACACGGTTTGCTTGTCGAGAATTTTGTCGCCGCGTTGAAGTTCAGCATGAAGCATGACGCGTTCGCTGATGGTTAAGCGGCCGGCAAGGATATCTTCCAGCGCGGGATAAAGTTCTTCCAGCATGAAACTGGTCAGAAAGCCGAGACTTCCCATGTTGATGGGCAAGATGGGAATGCCTCTAGGCGCGGCCACGCGTGCCGCCGCCAACAGCGTGCCGTCGCCGCCGAGAACGAGCAAGAGGTCTGACGCTGCTGCAACCTGTTCGCGGCTGCGGCCTTCGGACGGTTCTGTAAGGGATGTTGCAGTTTCCTGATCGTAGACAACGCGAATGCCGCGTTCTTCAAGCCATGACAGTAATGGCGGGACCACTTCGGCAAGATTGGAGCGTCTCGGCCGGGAAATGATGCCAGTGTTTCTAAAAGTATGTGCGGGCTGCATGTGTGAGAGCGATTCTACCCTAGCGAATTTTTGCGTGCGTGCAGAAAATATTCCTGATTGCCTTCTGCGCCCGCTAACTGGCTGGGTTGGACGCCCAGGCATTCCAAGCCGGCGGATGCGGCGGCATGTTTGACGATCGAAATTGCTTTTTCGTGCAGGGCCGCATCGGCGACGATCCCGCCAGGACCTATTTCTTCGCGACCGAGCTCGAATTGCGGCTTCACTAAAATTAAAAAGTCCGAGCCTTGCTTAACTACCCCTGCAGCGGGCGGCAGTAGTTTACCAGCAGAGATAAAGGATACGTCCACGGTTACCAGGTCCACCAATTCTGGTATGTCATGCGAACTAAGGTCTCTAGCATTGCGTTCTATACGCAGCACGCGCGGATCCTGACGCAATTTCCACGCGATTTGATCGATGGTAACGTCGACCGCGTAGACGCGAGTTGCCCCGTGTTGCAGCAAACAGTCGGTGAATCCGCCGGTCGAAGAGCCAACGTCCAGACATATTTTCCCGTCGGGATCGATGTGGAAATCTCGCAGAGCCCCTTCAAGTTTGAAGCCCCCTCGACTGGCATATCTCTGTTCACGGCTATTTATTTCCACCACGGCGTCTTCGGCGATAGGCGTGCCTGACGTGCTCACGCGAACTCCATTTACGAAAACTTCGCCGGCAAGAATCATCGCTTGAGCTTTTTGCGCGTTCGGAGCGAGGCCCCGCGCCATTAGTAAGATATCGAGCCGTTTCCGTGGGGTCTTTCTTTTCATGGAGAGACGGAAAAATTTGTGAAAAGCGGATCAGGCGCGACGTTGCACAAGAAATTCCGCCAGAGCGCGCAACCGTGAGGCGCGCTCGCCAAAAAAGTCCAGTTGCGCAATGGCGTCGTTGGCGAGTTTTGCAGCGATTTCGTGCGACTGCGCAACTCCAAACACCGCCGGATAGGTGGCCTTTTGTTGGGCGATATCTTTGCCAGCGGTTTTACCGAGAGCGGCGGATGATTCTTCCACATCCAGAATGTCGTCGGTTACCTGAAAGGCCCAGCCAATCGTTTCGCCAAACCTGCGAAGCCGCGCGACATCGGCGATTCCCGCGCCCGCGCTGATTGCGCCGGTGCTCACGGATGCCCGGATGAGCGCCGCCGTCTTCGAGCGATGAATATACTCGAGCGTTTGGGGCTCGACGCGCTTGCCTTCGCTTTCGAGGTCCGCAACTTGCCCGCCGACCATACCGTTCACGGTGCCTGCAGCGCTGCTCACTTCCTGCAGAATCGCGAGGGTGCGTTCAGGGGTCGTAGGACTTTCGCCGATGATTTGAAACGCCAGCGTGAGTAATCCATCGCCGGCCAGGATTGCGGTAGCTTCGCCAAATTTTTTGTGGCTGGTGGGTTTGCCGCGACGCAGATCGTCATTATCCAGCGCGGGAAGATCGTCATGAATTAAGGAATAGGTATGGATGAATTCAATGGCGCACGCGGCATGCATGGCACGGGACGCATCAAGCTTCCCTGACGCGTTAGGCTGGGCATCGGGCTCAAAAATCCGGGCGGCTTCCAAACAAAGAATAGGGCGAATGCGTTTGCCGCCAGCGAAGACGCTGTAGCGCATGGCGGTGTGGATTGACCGCGGCTCTGTTGTTTCCCCCGGAAGTAAACGATCAAGTGCGGCGTCAACGGCCAGCCGATCCTGTTCAAAAAAATCGGGAAGGTTCATTGCGAACGCCCTGAAACAGGCGGGGGGATGCGCAATTTCAAGATTCGTTCTCTGTTTCGGGTTCAAACGGCTGGGGAGCCAACTTGCCGTCGGCTTTTTTCAGCAGAATTTCAACACGCCCTTCGGCTTCTTCGAGTTGTTTCTGGCACTCGCGAGAGAGAGCAACGCCTTCTTCAAAAAGGTGCATGGCATCGTCGAGAGAAAGTTGGGGACTCTCGAGGCGGCGAACTACTTCTTCCAGACGCGAGAGGGAGCGCTCGAAATCGGGTTTCTTGGGTGCTTCTGGTTTTTTAGGTGCAGGAGAATTCACGCGTCAGCCTTGTCCTTCGTATCACAGAAGTGTTGCCCAATTACCGTGCGTGTGCAATCGCCATGAAGACAACATGTGAGCATTCTAAGGCACGCGCGAGAAAGGACACAAATGCTTTATGGTGCAACGACGATTTTTATTTTCGGGCCAGGCGCGACCATTGCCGAAAGCAAATTGACGCTGCAGCATTGATCAGGCCGAGTCACGATCCGGGCTTTAAAGTTAGACTGTGTCGACGCGTAGCCTTTTCAGCCGCATCGCTAAAGGGCAGCACAAGCGGTTTTCCTTCATACCAAAAAGAGAACTGATCGGTGTAGTGCGCACTTCCCAGTTGCCCGGACTCTCCAGAAGTGATTAACAGTATCGAGTCATCCCAATTGGCGGGATTAGCTACGAAGCGCTCCGAAGGGCCGTGACGCTTGCTTGCGGCGCGCACGCTGTAACTTGTTCCTGACTGGGGTTTGTCGGTGATGCTCAATAGCAATTTGAGAATTCCCGTTTGCCCCATGGGATGGAGCATTTGAAGGGAATTAAACCGTTTCCAGGGCCAATCCCTGGGTCGCTGACTTTTCGTTTGCGCGGCGAGTTTGGAGACTGCTCGATCGGCCGCCGCGCTTAGAAGCTCGTCGTAGTTTTTATACGCGGAGGGAAGCCACTTGGCGGGCCGCTCGGTCAAAACTCTTTGCAGAAAGGCCATGCTGCGCCAGTCGTACAAGTCAGTATCTTTGCCAAGATAAGGCTCAAGAATCATTTCCAGCAGCGACCGCCGCACGGCTTGCAAGAAAGAAACTTCCACCGAATCCGCGGCGGCAATGCCATTCCAGTCTTTTAATTGCTGAATTAAATGCTGGGCCCGTGGGTCCTTGGGCGGCGCGTTCTTGGCGGCTGTGGTTAATTGTTCGGCGAGGAACATGTGCGGATAGCTGTAAGTGTCGTTCTGGACCTTCAGCATGTCTACCGGACGCAGATCATGGCGGCCTTGCAGCAAATCAAAAATTCTGGCCGTGCGGTACGGCTCTTCCCAGCGATCGGTCAAGTAGGGTTTGTAATCCGGGCCGGTCACTCGCGCATTGGCGGTGACGATCAAACCGCTTTCCGGATTGAGAGCCTGCGGCAATTGGTCGAATGGAATGTATCCGGTCCATTCGTAATCGTTGGTATCGCCCGGAACCGGTACTTCGCCGTGGCCTTTTTTGCGAATGGGAATCCTCGCGGACATTACATAACCGATATTTCCGTCTACATCGGCATACACGGCATTTTGCGCCGGACCCCACGATTGCTTGATGGCTTTGCGAAACTCGTCCCAATTTTTTGCCGCGCCCAGCCAGTTATAGGAGTTTGAAAGAGCGCCAGGTTCCGTAGCCGTCCAACGCAGGGCGTATCCTTTGTCGCCGTCGCGACGAACGACCGGGCCATGACGCGTTAACACTACGGCGAAGTGCTCGTCAGCTTGCCCTTTTACATGGATCAGTTCGTCGAGTGTCTGCGTTTTTTTCCACGCGCCATTTACGCGGTATTCGTCAGGCGCAGCAGGATTGAAAGTCTCGATGTATAAATCCTGGACATCCGCACCGTTGTTGGTGAATCCCCAGGCGATGCGGTCATTGTGTCCGATGACGACCAGCGGTGCGCCGGGAAGCGCAAAGCCAGCAACATTCCATCTTGGCGCGGTGAGATGAACCTGGTACCAGATCGATGGAACGCCTAATTCCAGATGCGTATCGTTGGCTAGCAACGGTTTTCCGGTAGCGGTGTGCGCACCGCTGACGACCCAATTGTTGCTACCGAGTGAGTGGCGAATTTCGCGACTTGAACCGGAAAGAAAATCGCGCGCTACAGGCCACAACATGGAATTAATACTCGGCGGGATTTCGTCTTTATGGGCGCCACCAGGTTTAAGATTTTGCGCCTTGATAACATCATCTGATTCCATATCGTCATCATCATCGTCATCGTCGCCGCTATGAGCGTGTTGGGAACCGTCTTTCTTGTCATTCGGGTCGCCGACAATAAAGTGATCCATCGTGGCTTCTGGGGAAAAAAGATCCTTGGCACGATCCAGCCCGACGCGCTCAACCACTTTGGCGCGATCTGATTCGCGTTCCCACGTATCGGTGAGGGTCTCATACATATACGCGCCAATGACAAAAGTATCGGCGGGAGTCCACGGTTGCGGCTTGTATTGCAGAAGTGTAAATTCCAGCGGGAGCTGATTTTGATGTTGCTCGATAAATTTGTTTACGCCTCGGGCGTAAGCCTCGACGATTGCGCGGGATTCACCGCTGGCTGCGGCGGCTTCACGTTCGGCGGCGCGCCCGAAACCCAAAGTGCGAAACTTTTTGTCGACCGATAGCACCACCGGGCCGAAAATTTCGGAGAGCTGCCCACGACCGATGCGGCGCAGCAAATCCATCTGCCAAAGGCGATCCTGCGCCATGACGTAGCCTTGGGCTTCGACCATATCTTCGGCAGAGCCCGCGCGGATGTGCGGGACGCCCCAGCGGTCGCGCTCGACGGAGACATCGCTATGCAATCCATTTACAACGATGGTTCCGTCGACCTGTGGCAGCGGACGATAGACCAACCACCAAATTCCGGTAGCCGCGGCAATCACCAAAATTACAAATATCGAAAGTAGGGCCCGTCGAACGATGCGCAAGTTGTTCCTTCGTCACTTCGCGATGCCAATCGAGTGTAAAAGACGGCGTATCCTCAGGCAACGTTCAGCGACTGGCATTTGTCTGCTGCTACAATGCGGCAGGGGACGGTTTGTCTATGTTTGTGCTGCGCTTGATTGGTGTGTTGGCGCTAATTGTCTTGAATGGATTTTTTGCCGCCGCGGAGTTTTCTCTGGTGGCGGTCAGAATATCGCGAGTGCGGCAACTGGTCGCCAAGGGCAATCTGCGAGCGCGCGTGGTGGAAAGTTTGGTGGGCGATCTGCGCCGCGTGGTTTCCGGCGTGCAACTGGGAATTACGCTTTCGAGTTTAGCCATTGGCGCTCTTGGCGAATCCAGCCTGGCGAAATTGTTTCAGCACATCTGGCCAGGCACTCTGGGCACGCACTCCGCTCTAATTGCGCACGCCGTCGCGCTGACGTTGGCGTTTGCGCTGCTCAGTGCGCTGCACGTGGTGATCGGGGAACTGGTTCCCAAGACTATCAGCCTGGCGCGCGCCGAACGGGTGGCGTTGTTGATTGCCCTGCCGTTTCATTGGTTTCTGCAAACTTTTCGGTGGGCAATTTATCTTTTAGAGGCGACCTCCAACGCGATTATTAAAGCGCTGGGTGTTACGGCGGCACCCGGGCACGGTGTTGCGCATTCCACGGAGGAGCTGCAAATCCAGATTCAGCAGGCGCGAGAGCGGGGGCTGCTGGCCGTGGGGGAAGAAAAATTTATTGTCAGCGCCATTGAGTTGACGCAAGTACAGGTGCGAGAAATTATGGTGCCGCGGCCGGACATGCACACTCTTCCGGTGGACGCTTCGCTGGATGAGGTGATGCGCGCATTCGCCACGACGCAACGCTCGAGAATTCCGGTTTATCGTGGATCGGAAGATCACATCCTGGGCTTCGTGCACATTAAGGATATGTTGTGGGTGCTGCTCGATCGCGAGCGTCGCGCCGCGGAAAATTTACCGCCGCCGGCATTTGATTTGCGGCGCGTGCTGCGCGAAGTGTTGATCGTGCCGGAGACCAAGCCCGCCAGCGAACTGCTTCCAGAACTTCGCGCGCGCCATGTGGGGATGGCCATGGTCGTAGATGAATTCGGAAGCATTCTTGGATTGGTGACGCTGGAAGATATTCTCGAGCAAGTGGTGGGCGAAATTCATGACGAATTTGACGTGGTCGAGCAGCCGCTGACCTTGGCGGATGGCGCGGTGGTTTTCGATGCGGCGCTGAACGTGCGCGATTTGGACACGCAGTACAACATTTCGCTGCCGGAAGACCCGGCTTATGCCACGGTAGGAGGATTCGTTCTCGCTCAATTGGGATTTATTCCCAAAGGTGGCGAGACTTTCGAATACGGAGGCTGGCGTTTTACAGTGGCGGAAATGGACGGGAAGCGTGTGGCGCGAGTTAAGATCCAACGTATCCATCCTCCAGCTGAACCGGCCAAAGACGGCGCTGCGCCTGCTCGTCCACAAAAGGAAACACGCATTGCCCATACCGATTCTTGAATTCGCACCGGCACTGGATCATTAAATTCAAAAAATGCTCCGCTATTTTCTCCAACGCTTTCTAATGACGTTGCCGGCACTCTGGCTGGTGCTGACGCTGGTATTCCTGATGATTCATATTGTCCCCGGCGATCCTGTGGAGCAGATGCTGGGTGAAGGCGCTGCTCCGGGAGAGCTCGCGCAACTGCGCCATTCTTTGGGACTCGATTTGTCGCTTCCGGAGCAATACGGGCATTATCTTTCGCAACTTGCGCATGGCGATCTGGGACGTTCGCTGAAATTTCAAGCGCCGGTGCGACGGATTATTTTTGAGCGTTATCCTGCGACGTTGCAGCTAGCATTCCTGGCGCTTCTGGTTTGCGCGGCGATTGCCGTGCCTGCGGGTGTACTTGCGGCGCATCGTCGCGGGACCGGCGCGGATCGCGCTGTGGGTGTGTTTACACTGTTCGGCCTCGCGATTCCTAATTTTGCTTTGGGGCCGTTACTGATTTTGCTTTTTTCCATCGAGTTGGGACTTCTGCCTGTGTCCGGACGAGGTGGCCC
The DNA here is from genome assembly GCA_035603415.1 of Candidatus Acidiferrales bacterium. GTDB lineage: Bacteria > Acidobacteriota > Terriglobia > Acidiferrales > UBA7541 > Acidiferrum. The sequence goes on along the minus strand of DATNKL010000051.1, from coordinate 12,974 downwards.
GGCATACTACATTCTTCCCGCCGCAACTTTAGGGGCTGCGTTGGCGGCGATTCTCACAAGGATGGTGCGGGGGTCGATGCTGGAAGAATTGTCCAGCGATTACGTTCGAACCGCGCGGGCCAAGGGTCTGTCCACCGGCGCTGTTTTATTTCGCCACGCATTTCGCAACGCGCTCATTCCGATTATTACTATCCTTGGCTTGCAGTTCGGTACTTTGCTGGCAGGGACGATCGTCACGGAAACGATTTTCTCGTGGCCGGGGATCGGGCGCTTGACGGTACAGGCGATTTCTTCGCGAGATTATCCGTTGCTGCAAGGCTGCATCCTGGTCATCGCGGTTTCTTACGTGGTAGTAAATTTGCTTACCGACTTATTGTATACGCTGATCGATCCCCGGGTACGGCTGTCTTGAGCTTCGGGGGATCGCTGCGACAATTTCTGCGTCAAAGCGTTCTGGCTCGCGCGGGATTTATTGCCGCGGTTATCTTGATCCTCGCAGCTTTGCTGGCTCCGTGGATTGTTCCTGCTGATCCGACCGCTCAGAATATCCCGATTCGGCTTTCGGCTCCGTCGCACGCGCATTGGATGGGAACCGATGAGCTGGGGCGCGATATTCTTTCGCGAACGATTTTTGGGGCGCGCGTTTCTCTGCTGGTGGCGATTTCCGTAGTATGCGGATGCGGCTCCATCGGACTGATCATCGGGATGCTGGCCGGTTATTCGGGCGGGTGGTTCGATCGTTTCGTGAACCTGCTGCTGATCAATGCGTTTCTTTCTTTTCCGGGAATACTGCTGGCCATCGCGTTTGCGGCTTTTCTTGGCCCCGGGATTGGCAAAGTGATTCTCGCGTTGATTATCACGGGATGGGCTGGATACGCGCGGCTGGCTCGCGCGCAAGTCTTGAAAGCGAAGGAGCTGGAATTTGTGCTTGCGGCGCGTTCGCTTGGCGCCTCACACCGGCGAATTCTGGTGCGTCATCTGCTGCCGAATATTTTGCAACCAATTTTGATTCAGGCGACCGTCGGCATGGCAGGGGCAATTCTGGCGGAGTCCACGCTGAGTTTTCTGGGACTAGGTGTGCTCGCGCCGCTGCCGAGCTGGGGGTCGATGCTCAATGATGCGCGCAGCCACTTATTTGACGCCCCGCATATGGTGGTTTTTCCGGCGCTGGCGGTAATGACCGCGGTGCTGGCTTTTAATTTGTTAGGCGACGCGTGGCGGGACTGGCTGGATCCGCGCACGCGTTCGCAAATGGCGGCGCTGGAGAGCTCGCGCTAATTTTATTTCTGGCAGGGAATACTTGCGGGTGCAACCAGTACGCGTGAGATAGCGAGTTCGTGAGCGCTAACTCTTGGCAAGAAGCACGGTAGCGCCGCGGGCAATTGCTAATTTTCGCGCGGCGTTTGCTTTGTTGATGCCGATTTCCAGATAACCGCTGGATCCCATGTAGGCAATGGGCTCATCCGCGGCGCCATTTGCGAAGGTATCCACCAGGCGCGAAATCGTGTGCGTGCCTATCTTTAAATTCAGACCGCCGCCGTTTTTTACGGATTCCGGCAAGTCTTCCGCGCGGAAATTGGTCATTACATTGCCAAATGAGTCGATGCGCAGCACCACACCTTGCGACCCGCCGTCCACTGCTTTGGCGCGGGGAAGCGTGAATCGCTGAAAGTCTTGAATTTCGTCGCCCATGGCCGCGGTTTGCCAGCCTTTGGATAACCACGCCGCCACCGGGGCGAAAATGTCCCGGCCATGAAAGGTCTTGCTGATGGGTTGTAAAAAGTAATGTTCGGCAGTCGCGTGGCGAACCGTCAGGTTGTCTTGTTCCCGTTCGTAAACGAGGGACAGAACGCCATTATCGGGCGCCACGAAATATTGATTTTGCGCCGTGACCAGCAGCGGGCGCCGGGCGGTACCCACGCCAGGATCCACGACCACGATGTGAATTGTTCTTGGCGGGAAGTAGGAGTAGGCCGCGCCGATGGTGAGCGCTCCGTCAAGCAGGTCAAACGGATTCACGTTGTGAGTGATGTCGACGATGGTGAGTTCGGGATTAATTTTAAGAAGAACGCCTTTGAGCGTGCCGACCAGATGATCGTTGGTGCCGTAGTCGGTGGTCAGCGTAATGATTGGATTAGCCACTGCTTCTCTCTCTTGATCTGTAGGCTCGGTGATTTATTGGCTCACTAAAAATAATGGGCAGTGAGCGTGACACCGTTATTGACGCTATCGAAGGGCAAGGCTGGCGTCAAGAAATCAGGCGTGAACTGCTGTGCAAGCTGCAACAGAAGGCTTAAGGGCATTTGCTGGCGTGTGCCGGGCGGTATCGGTTCTATAGCCAATTTTATTGCGTTGGTTATTTGAGATTCGGGTCCACGATTCCGATTTTGTCCACGCCGCTGCAGGCCAGATATACGCGGCCGGCGTGCGTAGCTGCCATGTTTCGCACCACTCCACCGCCAGACGGAATATTGGCGCGCGCGAATTTTTCGGATGATGGATCGAATTTAATTATGGTGTTGGGTTTGACGCCGGACTCGCTGTACCAAACGCTGCCGTCCTTCGTAATCGTTATCCCATAGGGAGCGGATTCGGGCCGCCAGGAGAAGGCCACATCTTGACCGCGCCAGTGGCTGGATTCAGGCGACCGAGATTTCCGCTCTTGTAGTCCGTGAAATAAACCTGGTCATCGGAGGCGATGGCCAGTCTGCGTGGGCGAGCGCTTTCGGGCAGCTTAAACCCGGCGATCGCCATTGTTGCCGGGTCGATCTTGGCCATTTTGTTGGCGCCCAATTCGCAGAAGAACGGCACACCTTGGCTGCTAATGGCGATTCCATAGGGCAATGCGTTTTCGGTGGGTACATTCTTCAACTCTATTTTCCCGGTCTCGGGATCGAGGCGCCCGACCATGTTTCCGCCCTGCACGGTAAACCATAGAGTGCCGCGGCTATCGAAAACCGGAGTGTGCGGATCGTCCGCTTTCTCGACTGGCATTTTGTATTGAGTGACGTGGCCAGTTTGCGGGTCGAGCTTGCCTATGTATCCGCCAAAGTTCGCGGTGAACCAGATGTTGCCGTCGGCATCGGCAACCAATCCGTGAGGGCCAGCGTTTCCGCCAGTGAGGGGATATTCTTTAAAACTTTGCGATGCTGGATCGAAGCGGCCAATCTTGTTGGTCATTTGTTCGGTGAACCACAGCTCGCCATTCTTACCAACAGCAGGGTCGTGCGGATGTGCGCCCTTGGTGGGTACATCCCACTCGCGGATACTCACGTGTAAATCGCTAGCGGTTGTAGCTGCAGCTGCTCCCCACCATGCCAATGCCAGCGCAACGACCAAGATGGTGACCACTGCTACGATGCTTCCAAATTTTTTGCCGCTCATGGCAACCTCCCGCACCGCGAAAAATCACGGGCCATGATCCGATTCTCGCGCAATTTTTGGCTGGCGAAAAGTCAGTCAATTCCCAGGCGTCGCTGCATCTGTTCCAGGGTGACGTTTTTGGTTTCAGGATAGAAGGACAGCACCACAAAAAATTGCATCACCATCATGGCCGCGAAAAACATAAATGGATACGCGCCTGAGGATTTGGCCACCTGCGGAAAAGTGTAAGCAATGATGGCGTTCATGATCCAGTGGGAGGAACTGCCCAGCGCCTGACCCTTCGAGCGCACGCGGTTGGGAAACACCTCGCCGATATACACCCAGATAACCGCGCCCTGGGAGATAGCAAAAAACGCGATGTAGGCGACCAGCAGCCAGAGCAGATAGTTCTGGTGCGTTTGGGTATAAAATATTTCAGCTACACCCGCCAGGCACAGTGCTGTGCCTACCGACCCGACGAGCAGCAGCGTCTTGCGCCCTAGTTTGTCGATCAAAGTCATGCCGAAAAGCGTGGCTACAAGATTCATCGCACCGATGGCCACGGCTTGCAGGTCGCCGGAAATCTTGCTGTATCCGGCTGCCGCAAAAATGTCGTTCAGGTAATACAAAATGGCGTTGATGCCGGAAAGCTGGTTGAACATTCCTATGGTGATGGCCAGGAAAATCGGCAGGCGGTATTTGCGGACGAAAAGTGGCACTGAGGTTTGTTCCCGTTCGAGATGCACGGAGGCGACAATTTCGTGCAATTCATTTTCGGGATCTTCGGCGCCCATCGATTGAAGAACGACGCGCGCTTCATCGACGCGCTTCTGGGTCACCAACCAACGCGAGCTAGGGGGAATCCCGAACAGCATCACCAGGAAAAGTATTGCGGGCACCCCCGCAACGCCGAATTGCCAACGCCATTCGTTAACGCCCAAGCCGAGCCTGCCGATTACATAATTGGAAAAATACGCCAGTAAAATTCCGAGCACGATATTGATCTGAAACAATCCCACTAGGCGGCCGCGCAACCTGGCTGGCGCTAATTCGGCTATGTATACGGGGCCCAGTACAGAAGATCCGCCGATTCCCAGTCCGCCGATAAAGCGTGCGATGAGCAGCATCGGCCAATTCACCGCGAAAGCGCATCCAAGTGCAGACAGCACGTAAAAGATAGCCAGTACCCGCAGCGTTTCTCGCGCGCCCCAGCGTTGCCCGGGGATACCCGCGGACATGGCGCCGATGATGGTGCCGACCAACGCCATGGCTACAGTGAGGCCCAGTTGCCGCGGGGTAAGGCCAAACCGGAGCGTCAAAGAATGCGTGGTGCCCGCGATGACGGCGGTGTCGAATCCAAATAAGAGGCCGCCTAGTGCGCCAACGGCAGTCGCTTTCAACAGAGTGGAATTTAATTTCATTGACCTGCCTGCTTGCGGGGTATTTGACGCGCCGTTAAAGCTATCACCAAACGGGGGAATTTTTATTGCTTAAAACGTCTCGAGCGGCGCTTTCAAATCGAAGTTTTACTTTGAGTTGGAAACGCCAAGATGCGTTTGGCGCCGTCAAGGCGTGGGAGTTAGCCAAACCACCAGCGTTATGTCTGGCATCCAATTACAATGCGTCAGCGATCTCTATTTGCCATTCGCGAAATCCCTGAAGGGCTGCTGTTTAAACCAGACTTTCTGACCGTTCAGGAAGCACGCGACTTGCTAGCTTTGCTGCAGACATTGCCGTTTTATGAATTCAAACTTCACGGCGTCGCGGCCAAACGACGAGTTTTGCATTTTGGTTTGCGGTACGCGCTTGATAGTCGCGTGTTGAGCACAGCGCCAGAAATCCCGAGTGAACTTGAACCTATTCGGCATCGGGCAGCGGCCGTTGCGGGCATAGCTCCCGATGAATTCTCACAGACTCTAATAAACGAATATCGCCCTGGCGCGGGCATCGGCTGGCATCACGACTCTCCCGCTTTTGGAATCGTCGCGGGGATATCACTTGGGGCGACCTGCACGATGCGTTTTCAACATGGCAGCGGTGAGGAGCGCAAAACGGCTGAACTGGAGCTGCCCTCGCGGTCCATTTATTTGTTAACAGGACATGCCCGCAATCTGTGGCAGCACCGCATCGCGCCAACCCGGGAATTGCGCTACTCCATCACCTTCAGAACGCTTAGAAAACAATCCAGCGATAACTAGCGATTTGCGGGACCCCATGCTAGCCCGCGCCAGTAAGGCGTGATGGCTAGCAATGCGCGTTCGGTTACACAATAGAAATCACGCAGTGCGAAGCTGCGCATGGCGGAATTTGGTGGTGGCGAGAACGGTGATGGCTACGAAAAGCAGCAACACAACCAGCTGCGTAATCTTGAAAGCCGGTTCGGTCTGCGTTGGGGCGAGCCCTTTCAATGCCGGGACGCGGCGGAAAAGTTGCACCACCAAAACGAACACGTTGAGATACAAGGCAATCATGGAGCTGATCACGTAGGTTCGGCGCCAGCCGCCTTCCAGGTGGCGGCGGTACAGTGCGAAAAGCGCCAGCCCCAGAACCACGAGCGAAATCGCGCCGACCACGCAGGACGGTTGAAAGCCGTGATAGGGAAACATGTAACCGGTGACGCTGGTGAGTACGGTGGTCCACAGAAAAACAGATGTCCAACCGTCGAGCTGTTTGGCATTGATTAAGGCATAGGCAATAACGCATCCCGAGAAAATTACTACCAGACTGATCACCACGTGCGCAAAAGTGAAAATCGAGAGAATCATGGTCATTTTTCCTTTCAAAACTTTGCAATATGTATTACTCGCGTGGCAAAAAATCACGTCGTGCTTTTCCCGGCGGGAAATTCTGGCTAGAAGGGGACGGGCTGCGCAGGCTCTGTGCCCGACCAGCGCAACCCGTCCGAAAGGATGTCAGGATGCCGTGGCTGTCGCAGCGCCCTTAAAGAACGAAAGCAAATCGGCGTTGATCTGGTCCGCATTAGTGGCCGGCATTCCGTGCGGAAAGCCGGGATAAACCTTAAGGGTCGATTTCCCCAACAGCTTTGCGGATAAGGGCCCGGCAGCGACGATGGGAACAATCTGATCATCATCACCGTGCATTACCAGCACCGGGATATCGATCTTCTTCAGGTCTTCGGTGAAATCGGTTTCGGAGAAGGCCTTGATGCAGTCGTAGTGAGCTTTCACGCCGCCCAACATTCCCTGCAGCCACCAGTGCTCCCGGATTCCTTCAGAAATTTTTGCACCGGGGCGGTTGTAGCCGTAGAAAGGAAGAGTAATGTCTCTGTAGAACTGCGGGCGGTTGGCGGCGAGTGCCGCGCGGAGTTCGTCAAAGGCCGAGATCGGTTGGCCAGTAGGATTTTTGGGGGTCTTAAGCATGAGCGGGGGCACGGCGCTGATGAGTGCCGCCTTGGAAACGCGCGCGGTGCCATGACGGCCTAGGTAGCGGGCCACTTCGCCGCCTCCGGTGGAATGCCCAACGAAGATAGCGTCCTTGAGATCGAGGGCCCTAAATAGCTCCGCGACGTCGTCGGCGTAGGTATCCATGTCGTTGCCATCCCAGGTCTGGTCAGAACGACCGTGACCTCGGCGGTCATGCGCGATTACGCGATACCCGCGCTGGCCAAAAAATAACATCTGTCCGTCCCAATCGTCGGCTGACAGCGGCCAACCGTGGCTGAAAACGAGGGGTTGTCCTTTGCCCCAGTCTTTGTAATAAATTCGCGTACCGTCTTTGGTTGTAATGGTTGCCATGCGATTTTCTCCTTCACAAGAATTGGAGTTACGAGTTTTACCGTTGGCTCCGAACTAGCCGGAGATGTCGACGTTTTCTGGTCGCACTCTGTCGCAAGGAGTGCCACAAAACATCACCACATCGGATGCTCTTTCCGTAACTCTGACGGGTAACTTAGCGGGTACCACCTTCGCGGTATACGGGTGGCTGCTCTCTCCAGCATGACCAGTCTCCACCCGCCCGGATTGCCGACTTAACCGAGCGGACCACTGTTCTTTCCAGGCAGGCCTTTTCGCAAAGGACGAACAAAATGCCATAGCTGCCACGATGATGTTGGCGACAATCACCGGGGGCGCGTCGACGTTCACGCCGTAAATCATCCACAGACAAGCAGCAGCGCCCTGAATTTTTCTCAACCTGGCTTCCTGCCGGGAAAGATAAGAACCGGCAGAGACGGCCGTTGCCGCCCACCCCAGTAAACTAGACATTGGAGTTCTCCAAAACTTCACACCATTCTTAGAATTGGCTGCCAGTGGCATTCAAGCTGCATTTCCGTAATTCCAGGAGCCGCGATCGTTGGAACGAACCGTGGCGTGCAGGGTTTTTCTGATGGGTGCGATCAGCGAGTGCTTTCCACGAGCGCGCAGGTGCCTGCGGGCACGAAAAACGCGGGACTTGAAGGTGTTGGCGGTAATGCCGAGATGCTTGGCGCCGGCCTTGGCAGAGACGTCGTCGTACAGCTTCATTTTGAAGGCTGTGCTGATCAGCGGGCTTGCGGTGTGCAATAGATCCTCGACCATTTGAAGGGTCTCTGCTTCAGCGCAAAGCGCTTCGGGATCCGGTCGGGAGGTACGTACTCGCTCCATCCACGGGGTTCCTTCCTGCGCGTCGGATTCCGGAGGAGCTACCAGCAGCGAGGATTTGCGCTTCCGCAGCAGCATCAGGGCAGCATTTACGACGATGCGGGTAAGCCACGTCGCCATAGCCGAGCGCCCTTCGAATCCGGGGAAGTTACGGTGGGCCGAAGTGAAAGCTTCCTGCACCGCATCTTCCGCGTCCTCCCTGTTGCGCAAGATGGAATAGGTTAGCAACAGGAATCTGGGACGCAGCTCCAGGTACATTCGCTCGAGCAGAATTGCGTTATCTATCTCCGGTCGGTTTTGGGGGACGTCTTGCTGCATCAAGTTCATGGCGGTCAGTTCCTCGTTTAACGTGCCGTAGATTTACGCCGAAGGTTGCGCACACCCGGAGCGGGATGAAGATTTAATTCCACCGCGGTGTGTATCGCGTTCGCCGTGACCACACCTTGCGCTAAGGCAAAAGAAACGACATCACCACTTCGAATGTTTTTTGGTTACCACCATCAGGCGGCCGGGATATACCACCATCGGACTACACTTGGGTCGCGGCTATTCGGGCGGCGGCGAGCTAGCAGGGAAGTGTCGAGTATCAATTTGGATGATTTTGCGAGGCGCTAGGGGAGATCAACTTTTGGATCGCGGGTCACGGGAGGAATGACAATTTCGCGACGGCCAAAAAGGCGGGCGTCTAAAGCGAAGGCACCAGGTCCCAGCAGGGCAATAGAGACAGCCATCACCAGCATCTCAAGGGAAACCAGCGGGCCGTCGAACAAAGTGGTGGTTGGGGCAGGAAGCCACGAAATGTTACTCGCCACGCACCCGACGCCGGCCAAAATACTCGTAACGGGAGTAAGAAAGCCAATCAGCAGGCCAACGCCGCTGATGGCCAGAAGCACTCCGAAAAGCAGCGCGCCAACGCTGGATCTACCAGCCCTGGAAAAATACAAGAATCCCTGTGCGATGGCGGTGAGGCCAACCAGCGCGCGCAGCAAAAGAAGCGCTGCACCTTGGCTGCTGTCTGGAAAAGTGGAGAATAGCCTTCGCAGCGGTTTCACCCTGTTGGTGTGGAAAACGCGCAACAACCAAAGCTAAGCGGAAGATCTTGTGCTGCGAAACCCGACTTTTCGGTATCTTTGTATTCCCCTATAGGGGTAGCGGTCCTAGGCAAGAAATGCTGCACAAGAAGTCCTGCTACAGTTGGATAATTCCGCGCCGTATGCCGATGGCGACCGCCTGAGTGCGATCACTGGCGCCTAGCTTTTCCATGATGTGCTTGATGTGAACCTTCACAGTTTCTTCGGAAATAAAGAGCTGCTCAGCGATGTCGCGATTGCGATTGCCGCCGGCAATTTGCGCGAGTACTTCGATTTCGCGGGTGGTCAAGGCTTCGTCGCTCATGTGTTCGGCAAGCTGAGCGGCTAGTTGCGGCGGAATGCGCTTCTTGCCGGCATGGACCTGACGAATCGCTTCGACTAGTTCTTTAGGAGGCATGCTCTTCAGCAAGTAACCGCGGGCTCCCGCCTCTAGCGCACGTTTAATCTCCATATCCCCTTCAAAAGTGGTGAGCAGGATGATACGCGCTTCAGGAAATTCAGCGCGAATGGCCACCATGGCATCAATGCCGCTCATGTCCGGGAGACGGAGGTCCATCAGCGTCACGTCGGGCTGATGCTTTTTGAAGTGTTGGATAGCATCCTGGCCGTTGGCGGCCTGAGCAATCACCTGCATGTCCTGCTGATTATTAATGATGGCAGCGATGCCCTCACGCAAGAGGGGATGGTCGTCCACGCTGAAAACGCGAATTCGTGATGGTTCGTTCATGGTAGTTTCCGGCTTTCGGTCTTCTGATCTGTTTCTGATAGAGTTGGTGATCTCAGTTTCGATAGCCATCGCCAGCGGTTATTCGTATAGCGCGATTCGAAGGCAATGCGGCTCGGAACAGAAAGCTCAATTTCGGTTCCCGCTGAATGACTGCTCAAGACCCTTAGCTTGGCATTAATTTCTTCAGCGCGTTCGCGCATGCCGGATAAACCCCAGTGCCCGTCGAGTCCGCTGCGGACGACCTCCTGGTCAATACCAACGCCATTGTCACGAATCAACAGCCGCAAATATTTTGGCAAGTATTGAAGCTCGACTTCGATTTTGCTGGCGCGGGAGTGACGAAACGCGTTAATCACCGCCTCGCGACCGATACGATACACCGATTCGCGGATGATAGGACGGAGGGCGCGCGCCTCTCCTTCTGCAAATACGCGAAAAGTGCTTCCGCGCGCCAACTCAAGTTCTTGAGGTAGAGCGGAGAAGGCCTGCTCGAGATTTTCAGAGCGCGCGTCCGGCAGGCGCAGACCGCGAACCGCGTTTCTGCCTTCATCGATGACGCGGGCCATCAGTTCAAGTACACGACCCACAAAAGGTTTGGCAGGAGATTCGGGGGCGAGTTGATCGTCTGCAACGTGCAGCTGCATGGAGGCGCTCAGAAAACCTTGCAGCAAGGTATCGTGGAGTTCCTGCGCGATGCGGGTGCGTTCGGCAAGGCGCTCTTCGAATCGCATATTCATCTGCTTCTTTATTCTCAGCAGGCGAAGCCTGAAGAATAGGAGCATTGCGAATACCGCTACTAAGGCGCCGGCAATTCGGAACCACCAGGTCTGCCAGTAGGCCCGCTCAATCTCAAAGGGAATGACGGACTCGGAGCTGTTCCACAGCCCGTCGCTGTTGCTGGCGGTTACCCGGAAGCGATACGAGCCGGAACTGAGATTGTTATAAGTGACTTCACGTTCAGAGACCGGATCACTCCAATTGTCGTCGAGGCCGTCGAGTTTATATTTGTAACGAACACGCTCAGGGACAGAAAGGCTCAGCGCGGCGTAGTCGAAGGTGATGCGGCGACGAGCTGGAGCGAAGCGCACGGTTTTTTTGATCTCAACCGGGTTCCCATCCGCCGATAAGCCGTCGATATGAACCAAGGCAGGCGCTGAGTTGGTCATGGCGCGCGCGGGATCCACTACGGACAGGCCGTGGTTCATTGAAAACCAAACGCGGCCTAGAGAATCCGCGACAACCGATTCATTGCGCTTCACTCCTTCGGTGCCCAGCAAACCATCTTCAATTCCATAGGTGTGAACATCCGTATCGCCGATCGCGTCATGCAGTAAGCTATCGCGCTTCACGCGCAGTACGTGGTTGGAAGTGGAAATCCAGAGCCAGCCCAGTTTATCTACCGCCAATCCCAGCACTTGTGCATGCAACGATGGAGGTTCACCGCTGGGAATGTGGATCCGACCGTCGCGAAGAAAGGCCAGGCCAGATGCGGTGCCAATCCAAAGGGTGCCGCTGGCATCAGGCTGGAGGCAGTTTACGTTGGCGGATGGCAACCCGTCCGCAGCTCGAAAAGATTGCCAATGTCCATTGGAGAGCGCGCTAATTCCACTGGGGGTTGCAAACCACATAGTGCCGTCGTCGGATTCGGTGATCGCGGCGATGGTGTTAGAAACCAAACCGTCGGCAGTCGTGTAAGTTTTGAAATGGCCGTTCCTGAGTTCGCCGACACCGGCGCTCAGGGTACCTGCCCAGACAGTTCCGTCACTGCTCTCGTACGTCGCGTACACGCTGTTCTGCGGCAGCCCATCCCGTTCTGTATAGGTTGTGGCTATGAGCTGGCCTCCGCGAGAGACAACATGCGTCAGTCCACCGTGCTGCCTGCCAATCCACACGTCGCTATCTGTGCCGGTAATGGTATAGACGACATCGCGAGCAAGCCCATCCACTGTGACGGCCCCGTTGTTCTGACCCTTCAGCCATCGCAGGCCGCCATCCAGAGGGCCAAACCAGAGGCGCTGAGTCGCGTCCCCATAAATCGGGCCGGTGTTTTGTTCACCAGCCAGTGAATATGTGACGAAGGCACTGTCACGCAAACGCTCGATGCCTGATGAACTGCCCAGCCACAAATTTCCTTCTCTATCCTCAAAGAGCGCGGTCACGGCGCTATCGATTTTGGGATTGGCGTGCTCCACCGAGACTCCATCGGGACTTATGCGTGTCACTCCGCCCGGAGTTCCTACCCAAATATTCGAATCACGATCACGAACGATGGAAAGAATTTGCGCGTGGCGGAGGGTGCCGGGTACGCCTTGTGAAGTGAGTGCCGTTCCGTTCCAGCGCAAAATGCCCTGTTCAGTGCCGATCAGCAATTCCCGATTATCCAAGGCGAGTAAACAATTAATTTTGATGTTGGACGGGCCATTCGCCGCGGCTACGACGCGCCCTTTGTTCAAATAAAACAACCCCTTGTTGTTCGTACCCAGCCATACCGTCCCGTCGGTTGTTTCAGCGATGGCAGTGACGGGGGAATTGGGTTCGGCAAAGCGGTGCGGCGTGACTCCCGTGGCCCAACTGAGGCGGCTGGATAAAATGTCGCGGTTTTCCGAATTTGCGGAAGAGGAAGAACTTGCCAACTCGAGTGCGGGGCTCAAGGCTTTAAATTTGCCGTCTCTGTATGTGAGAGTTCCTAGAGCCAGGGATGAGAAGAGTGTAGTACCGTCTCTGCGGTTACCGACGGAAGTGATACCGAACTCCGCTTCCTCGTTCCCCAGTTCGAATTTTCCATCGTGATAACGAAGAATTTTCGTATTTTGCAACAATATCCAAAGATTTCCCTGTACATCGGTGGTAAGTCCCTGCACCGCGCCGATGGGAAACGACGTGGGCGTGGCTTGCGGGAACGCCTGAAAACGCAAACCATCAAAACGAAATAACCCTTTATTTGTTGCGATCCACAAGTAACCGTCGGCGGTTTGCGCGAAGGCGGACACGGATCCGCCGGTAAAGCCTTTGTCGCTTCCCCAATAGTCGCGAATATACTGTGCGATGATTCGGTTTGGATCGATCGCCAAAACCGAGTGCGCGAAACATGCGGCGGCTAGTGCGGCCAAAACAATGAAGGGAAGCCGACGCCTTGTGAAGCGCACCTCACGGCAAATATTCGAATTTCTCAACTACAACCTCAGTTTCATGTTG